>NZ_JBWKEE010000009.1:0-313620 GCF_056435605.1 Streptomyces sp. NPDC043896 | reverse complement strand
CCCGACGCCCCCATCATCACCACCGACGCCCGCCACCGCGCGGACGCCAAGAGCGCACTCATCACGCTCGTCGAGCACGCCCTCATGGCGCGGCTCAAGTAATTCGCCGGAAACAAGGCGGTACGGCGGAGGCGGGTTGTGTTCTCGAACACGGCCCGCCCCTCGCGTTCATAACGTTTCGACAGTGAATTGCCGTCGGGCGGACACAGCCCGCGTTCGGCCGGTCTCGCTGCGCGCACGGAGCACCCCTTTTTTGCCGCAGGTCGCTCTTTATGTCCGATTTATGTGGGGCGCTAGGTTCTGGGAATGGCCGGATTCAACTGTTTGGAACCCGGCGCTCAACCGTGCTGGAATTCAACGAACCAGCTAGTAGCACCGCCGAGAGGTTGTTGGTCGAGTGAGGCGAAGCAACTCGAGCCCCGCGGATGAACCCGCGCGAGGCAACTTCACCCCGCCGCCGCGCGCGGCCATGTCGCCCGTCGACGTGCCCGTGGAACCACCCACGAGCAGCGGCAGCACCAGCAAGCTCTCCCCCCGCAACTGGCGGGTCGCCACCAAGCTGAACGCCATCCTCATGGTGCCGGTCCTCGTCGGACTGGTCATGGGCGGCTTCCAGGTGAAGGGCTCGGTCGACAGCTGGAACGAGGCCAAGGACGCCGAGAAGACCGCCCGGATCGTCCAGGCCGCGGCCGAATACGGCCAGGCCCTCCTCAACGAGCGCGACCTCACCGCCGAGCCCCTGCTGAAGGGCGACCGCAACAACGACGCCGTGGCGAAGGCCTACGCTTCCACGGACGCGGCCAAGGCCAAGTTCGCCAAGGCCGTGAAGGACCTCCCCGAGAAGCAGGGCCTGGAGCGCCGCCTCGAACTCTTCCGCCAGGAGGAGCCGAAGCTGGAGCAGGTCCGCAAGACGGCCTACGCCGTTCCGGAGACCCAGAAGAAGAACCTCCCCGCCTCGGCCGGCCCCATCCCGACCGAAGAGGGCTACGTGCTGGTCCAGCACTACCTCATGCAGTTCTCCAACGAACTGGGCCTGGGCACCGGAAACGTCACCAGCTACGGCCGCATGGTCTACGCGGTCGAGCTCGCCAAGGCCGCGAACTCCCTCCAGCGCTCCGTCGGCACGCACCTGCTGGTGCGTCCGAACGAGAACGAGGAGATCCGCAAGGCCCAGCTCGTCGCCTTCTCCTCCTACGCCTACCTCGAAGAGATCGCCATCGGCGAGTACGTCGCCGCCGGCACGGACGAGGACACCAACCGGCTCAAGGAGGTCATGGGCAAGAAGTCCCAGGAGGGTGCCGCCAAGCTCGCCCAGGCCAAGCAGGCCGCCGAGCAGGCCGGCACCGTCTTCAAGGCTCCGCCCGTGGTCAACGGCTCCGCCCTCACCGGCATGACCGAGGCGATAGCCAGCGGCGAGAAGAACACCAAGCTCGCCCTGAACGGCACCACCGCTCCGGCCTGGCAGGCCGCCGCCACCGCCAAGTTCGAGGGCTACGCCGAGATCGAGAAGGACCTCCTCGACAAGGCCGTCAAGGACGCCGTCGCGGTCTCCGACAAGTCCCGCGGCGACGCCATCCTGACCGGTGCCATCGTGGTCGTGGCCCTGCTGGCCGCCTTCATCCTGGCCGCCATGATGGCGCGCCAGATGAGCCGCTCGATGCGCCGTCTGCGCACCTCCGCCTTCGACATCGCCGAGCAGCGCCTGCCGGCGCTCGTCGACCAGCTCTCGCGCACCGACCCGGGCAAGGTCGACACCCGTGTGGTGCCGATCCCGATCACCTCCCGGGACGAGATCGGCGAGGTCGCCCGCGCCTTCGACCAGGTCCACCAGGAAGCGGTCCGGCTCGCGGCCGAGCAGGCGCTCCTGCGAGGGAACGTCAACGCGATCTTCACCAACCTCTCCATGCGCAACCAGTCGCTGATCGAGGGCCAGCTGACCCTCATCACCGACCTGGAGAACAACGAGGCGGACCCGGACCAGCTGGAGAACCTCTTCCGCCTGGACCACCTGGCCACCCGTATGCGCCGCAACGGCGAAAACCTCCTCATCCTCGCGGGTGAGAACCCGGGCCGCCGCTGGGACCAGCCGGTCCCCCTCGTCGACGTGCTGCGCGCCGCCTCCTCCGAGGTGGAGCAGTACGAGCGCATCGAGCTCTCGGGCGTGTCCGAGGCCGAGATCCACGGCCAGGCCGTGACCGACCTCGTGCACCTGCTCGCCGAGCTCCTGGAGAACGCCACCACGTTCTCCTCCCCGCAGACCAAGGTCCGCGTCAACGCCACCCGTCTGCCCGACGGCCGCGTGATGGTCGAGATCCACGACAAGGGCATCGGCCTCACCGCCGAGGACTTCGCGGACATCAACCACAAGCTGGCCAACCCGCCGACCGTGGACGCCGCGATCTCGCAGCGCATGGGCCTCTTCGTGGTCGGCCGGCTGGCGGACCGCCACAGCATCCGCGTCCAGCTGCGCCCCTCGGGCGAGGCGGCCGGCACCACCTCGCTGGTCATGCTCCCCGACGCCATCACCCACGGTGGCGGTGGCGAGGGCATACCGGACGACGACTTCACCGTCTCCTCGATCATTCCGCAGCAGAAGGCCCAGCAGGCCGCCCCGCTGCGGACGGCCGCCGAGCTCGGCTTCGACGACTCCCGCTACGACGCCCAGGGCGGCCAGGGCGGCGACGCGAAGCCGGCCGACCCGGTCGTGCGGTCCCTGGGCCGCGAGGAGCGCCGGGCCGCGCTGGAGGCGCAGCTCAACTTCCCGCAGGCTCCGGAACAGGAGCAGGAGCGGGACCAGTACTCCGCGCCGCAGGCCCAGGAGTATCCGGAACCCCAGCCCGAGCACGGGTACCAGGAGTACCAGGGCTACGAGCAGCAGTCCGCGCAGGGCTACGAGGCCCCGTACGACGCACAGCAGCAGCCGCAGGCCTACGAGGCGTACCCGGAGCAGGGCTATGCCTATCCGGAGTCCGGCTACCAGGACGGGCAGCAGCCCGCCCAGGCGTACGACGGCGGCTACGAGGACCAGTCCCAGCAGGGCGAGTGGCCCGGGCAGAACACCTACTCGGGCTCCTACCAGCAGGATTACGGGACCGATTCGGAATCGCCCTCCGCTCCCGAACCGGCCGTGGACCGCGTAGGCTTCGACCGTCCGGGCGCCGCTGCCGACGCCGGTCACGAGTTGACCGGAGCGGGCCTGCCGCGACGCGGCAGCCAGCAGCAGTGGCAGCCGGCACAGCAGGAAGCGGAGTCCGCCGGATCCCTCTTCGAGCAGCGGCCGCAGCGACAGCAGCAGTCCGCCGCACCGAAGCAGGATGCGGAGGAGGCAGCAGCCGGCGCGGGCTGGCGCTCGACGAACGACGAGCGCTGGCAGCAGGCCGGCAAGCTCCGTGAGCCGAAGGCGGGCGGGGTCACCTCGTCCGGTCTCCCTCGGCGCGTGCCCAAGGCCAACCTGGTCGAGGGTGCTGCGGAGACGACCCCGCAGGGAGGCCCCCAGGTCTCCCGCGCCCCGGAGGACGTCCGTGGCAGGTTGAGCAACCTGCGCCGCGGTGTCCAGCAGGGACGCAGCGCGGGTTCCGAGCAGTCAAGTAACAGCTATGACCAGGAGCGTTAGTGTGAGCGCGATGAGCCAGGCGGCGCAGAACCTGAACTGGTTGATCACCAACTTCGTGGACAACACCCCCGGGGTGTCCCACACGGTGGTGGTCTCCGCCGACGGCCTTCTGCTGGCGATGTCCGACGGATTCCCGCGCGACCGCGCCGATCAGCTGGCGGCCGTGGCCTCCGGCCTGACCTCGCTGACCGCCGGTGCCTCCCGGATCTTCGAGGGCGGCGCCGTCAACCAGACCGTGGTCGAGATGGACCGCGGGTTCCTCTTCCTGATGTCCGTCTCCGACGGATCCTCGCTCGCGGTGCTGGCGCACCCCGAGTGCGACATCGGCCTCGTGGGCTACGAGATGGCCCTCCTCGTGGACCGCGCGGGCAGCGTCCTCACCCCGGACCTGCGCGCGGAGCTCCAGGGAAGCCTTCTCAACTAGCAAACGGGCAGTGCGTTTCGCGTCATCGCACCGTAGGGTGCGGTGGCGCGGTTCCACAGGGAGTACTGCGTTCTTGGAGTCGGAGGAGGAAACGTGACAACACCCGGAGGACATCCTTATGGCGGCCAGCAGCCGCAGGGTGGGCACGACCAGAACCGCTTCAACTTCCCCTCCTCCCCCAGCCGGCCCGTGCCGGAGCACAACCCCTACGCCCAGCAGCAGTACGGCCAGCCCCAGCAGCCCCAGGCGCCCCACCGGCTTCCGCAGCAGCCCCCCAGGGCCGCGCAGCCGCAGGCCCCGAAGGCGCACAACCCGCTGGTGCGCCCGTACGCGATGACCGGCGGCCGTACCCGGCCGCGCTACCAGCTCGCCATCGAGGCGCTGGTCAGTACCACGGCGGATCCCGCGCGTCTGCAAGGGCAGTTGCCCGAGCACCAGCGCATCTGCCGTCTGTGCCAGGAGATCAAATCCGTCGCGGAGATCTCGGCACTTCTCTCCATTCCTCTTGGTGTCGCCCGAATCCTCGTCGCCGACCTGGCGGAGGCGGGCCTTGTCGCCATTCACCAGCCCGGCGGCGACGAGTCTGCCGGCGGCCAGCCAGATGTGACACTGCTCGAAAGGGTGCTCAGTGGACTTCGCAAGCTCTAACGGCGGAGCGGCTCCGCGCTCCACCACCTCCGCGAAGATCGTGGTGGCGGGCGGCTTCGGCGTGGGCAAGACCACGTTCGTCGGCGCGGTCTCCGAGATCAACCCCCTGCGCACCGAAGCCGTCATGACCAGTGCCTCCGCGGGTATCGACGACCTCACCCACACCGGTGACAAGACGACCACCACGGTCGCCATGGACTTCGGCCGCATCACCCTGGACCAGGACCTGATCCTGTACCTCTTCGGTACCCCCGGACAGGACCGCTTCTGGTTCATGTGGGACGACCTCGTACGCGGCGCCATCGGCGCCGTCGTCCTCGTCGACACCCGCCGCCTCGCCGACTGCTTCCCCGCCGTCGACTACTTCGAGAACTCGGGCCTCCCCTTCGTCATCGCCCTCAACGGCTTCGACGGACACCAGCCCTACACCCCCGAAGAAGTACGCGAGGCCCTCCAGATCGGCCCCGACGCCCCCATCATCACCACCGACGCCCGCCACCGCGCGGACGCCAAGAGCGCACTCATCACGCTCGTCGAGCACGCCCTCATGGCGCGGCTGCGGTAAGGGGTTCCGGGGCGCCCCCAGGGTGCCGCAGGAACGTGGGAAGGCCCCCGTGTCCACGACACGGGGGCCTTCGCCGTACCCGGAAGCCCGCGCCCGGAAGGCCCGCGCCCGGAAGGCCCGCACCCCCGGCCTCCGGGCCCTCGTGGCCCGGGTGGGCCACGGCGGGCGGGGCCGTGGCGGGTACGCGGAAGGCCCCGCACCCTCGGGGGGTGCGGGGCCTTCCGGCGGTTCGTGCGTGCTCCGTGCTCAGCCGCGCCAGCTGTGGGGGGCCTGGAAGCCCCGGCTGCGCTCCAGACGGCGCCAGCCGGCCGTGGAACGGCGGGTGGCGGCGGTCTCCTCCGGGGTGGCGGCGGCGCGGGCGAGGAGGATCGCGGTGATCGCGGCCAGCTCCTCGGGCTCGGCGTTGCCCTTCTCGACCTTCAGCAGGGTGTCGGTGGCGGTGCTCATCGTCGGCAGGTCTCCTTCGCTCGTTACTGCGGCGGGTTGCCGTGCTTGCGAGACGGCAGATCGGCGTGCTTGGTGCGGAGCATCGCGAGGGCGCCGGCGAGCACCCCGCGGGTCTCGGCGGGGTCGATGACGTCGTCCACGAGGCCGCGCTCGGCCGCGTAGTACGGGTGCATCAGCTCGGCCTTGTATTCCTTGACCATCCGGGACCGCATCGCCTCGGGGTCCTCGGCGTCTGCGATCTGCTTGCGGAAGATCACGTTGGCGGCGCCCTCGGCGCCCATGACGGCGATCTCGTTGGTGGGCCAGGCGTAGGTGAGGTCGGCACCGATGGACTGGGAGTCCATGACGATGTACGCGCCGCCGTAGGCCTTGCGCAGGATCAGCGAGATCCGCGGCACCGTGGCGTTGCAGTACGCGTACAGCAGTTTGGCGCCGTGGCGGATGATGCCGCCGTGCTCCTGGTCGACGCCCGGCAGGAAGCCGGGGACGTCCAGCAGCGTGACGATCGGGATGTTGAAGGCGTCGCACATCTGGACGAAGCGCGCGGCCTTCTCGGAGGCGTGGATGTCCAGGACACCGGCGAGGTGGCCGGGCTGGTTGGCGATGATGCCGACGACCTGGCCGTCCAGGCGGGCCAGGGCGCAGATGATGTTGCGGGCCCAGCGCTCGTGGACCTCCAGGACGTCGCCGTCGTCGACGAGCTCCTCGATGACCTTGAGCATGTCGTACGGGCGGTTGCCGTCGGCGGGGACCAGGTCCAGCAGGACGTCCGAACGCCGGTCGACCGGGTCGGTGTTCTCGTGGACCGGGGGGTTCTCGCGGTTGTTCGAGGGGAGCATCGTGATGAGGTAGCGGACCTCGGCGATGCAGGTCTCCTCGTCGTCGTACGCGAAGTGCGCGACGCCCGAGGTCTCGGCGTGCACGTCGGCGCCGCCGAGGCCGTTCTGGGTGATCTCCTCACCGGTGACGGCGCGCACGACGTCGGGGCCGGTGATGAACATCTGCGAGGTGTCCCGGACCATGAAGACGAAGTCCGTCAGGGCAGGGGAGTACGCGGCGCCGCCGGCGCACGGGCCCAGCATCACCGAGATCTGCGGGATGACGCCCGAGGCCCGGGTGTTGCGCTGGAAGATGCCGCCGTAGCCCGCGAGGGCGGAGACGCCCTCCTGGATGCGGGCGCCGGCCCCGTCGTTGAGGGAGACCAGCGGGGCACCCGCCGCGATGGCCATGTCCATGATCTTGTGGATCTTCGTGGCGTGGGCCTCGCCCAGGGCACCGCCGAAGATCCGGAAGTCGTGCGCGTAGACGAAGACCGTGCGGCCCTCGACCGTGCCCCAGCCGGTGATCACACCGTCGGTGTAGGGCTTCTTCGCCTCCAGCCCGAAACCGGTCGCCCGGTGCCGGCGGAGCTGCTCGACCTCCCTGAAGGAACCTTCGTCGAGCAGGAGCGCGATGCGCTCGCGTGCGGTCAGCTTGCCCTTGGCGTGCTGCGCTTCGGTCGCGCGGTCGCTGGGGCCGCGCCGGGCCTCCTCGCGGAGGGAGTGCAGCTCGGCCACGCGCCCGCGGGCGTCCGTCGGCTCGCTCGGAGTCTGGTCCACAACGGTCATGTACCGACCTTACGAAGCGTGGCCATCAAAACCCTCCGTTGGTTCTACACAGTCTCGGACCCCCTCCGCTGTCCGGCCCGGACAGAACCTCCGAAGCATGCATGGACTCCCCCAGTGGGGACCTTTGGCCTTTGTGGAGATTCAACAAAACGGGGACCGAAGGACCCAGGAAGTTGAAATTTGAACGGAATGGGTCTAGCGTCATTGTTGTTGAAAGTTGAACCACACCGCAGGAATCCCCAGGAGGATGTCATGGGTCTCTTCTCCCGCCGCTCCGGCCAGAACTCCGCCCCGCAGGGCGGCGGCCCGGTCGCCACGCTCGACGTCGACCCGGCGCTCGCCGCGCTCACCGGTGACTACGTCATCGACCCCGCGCACAGCAGCATCGGCTTCACCGTGCGCCACGCGATGGTGACCAACGTCCGCGGCTCCTTCGCCGACCACGAGGGCTCCCTGCACCTGGACGGGAGCGACCCGTCGCGCTCCACCGCCTCCATCGACGTACGGATCGCCTCGGTCGGCACCGGCATCGCCGACCGTGACGCCCACCTGCTGGGCAGCGACTTCTTCGACGCCGAGCTCTTCCCGCTGATGACCTTCCGCTCCACCTCGGCGGCGCAGCTGGGCGGCGACAAGTACCGCATCACGGGCGAGCTGACGATCAAGGACGTGACGCGTCCGCTCTCCATCGACCTGGAGTTCTCCGGCTCGGCCACCGACGTCTACGGCAGCGAGCGCGTGGGCTTCGAGGGCTCCGCGGAGATCCTGCGCTCCGACTGGGGCCTGACCTGGAACGCGGCCCTGGAGGCGGGCGGCGTGATGGTCAGCGACAAGGTGAAGCTGACCTTCGACATCTCGGCGATCAAGCAGGCCTGACCGTCCCGGCCGTACGGCCGGACAGGCCCCGAGCGGAGCCCCGGGGGCGGCTACCAGCCGCCCCCGCCGTCGAAGCCGCCGCCCCCGTCGAAGCCGCCACCGCCGCCGAAGTCCCCGCCGCCGAAGTCGGACGGGTCGAAGTCGGCTCCCGAGACGTCCCCTCCCTCGTAGCCGTACCCGGAGCCGAAGTCCGAGGCGTAGGCCGGGCCGGCCATCATCGAACCGAGCATCGTGCCCATCAGCAGGCCGGGCAGGATGCCGCCGCCGAAGTAACCGCCGGCCCAGGGCCCGTACGCCGGGCCCGCGTCGTAGTACGGGCGCCTGCCGTGCTCCGTGTCGACGGTGCGGACCTCCGGGTCCAGGCCGTCCCGCAGCCGTACGGCGTCCGCCGCGCAGACCGGCACGGTGCGCGCGGCACCGCCCGCCGGGGCCCAGGCGGCGTCCTCCGTGCTCGGCCCGTGGCGCGGGTCGAAGAAGCAGGGCGCGCGGCGCTCGGGCAGCGGCTCGCCCTGCCGGCGGGCATCGAGCCGGGCCAGCGCGAACCGCCCGTCCTCCAGCGCCTGGGTGACCCCCTTCACCTCGTGCGGCTCCCGCACCGAGGCCATGATCCGCTTGGCCCGCTCGTAGGAGTCCAGGCCCTGCTCGTAGTCCTTGCGCATCGCGTCGTCGGCGCCGGGCTCGCCGGGGTGGAAGTCGAGGCGTTCGAGTTCCTCGCCGAAGGCGGTGATGTCCTCGTCCACGACCACGCTCAGCCGCGCGACGGCCTCCCGCCGGGCCTCTTCCTTCTTCTTCCGGTTCCGCTTGACCAGCAGGTACGTCCCGCCGCCGCCCGCGAGGACCACCGCGCCGAGGGCGATCATCGCCCCGGCGGAGGAACCGCCGCCGTCGGAGGCGCCGGCCCAGGAGGCCGGGGCCCTGCCCTTGGCCTGGGTCAGGGCCTGGTCGACGAAGTCGTTCAGCTGGCTCGCGGCGTCCGCCGGCCCGCCGGTCTTCACGGCTTCGGTGAGGTTGTGTACGGCGTTCCGCGACATGACGGCCGGGTCGGCGCCCGCCTTGAACCCGTCGCCGAGCCGGATCGCGTACAGCCCGGTGATCCCGGTCTCGGCGCGCACGGCACCGAGCACCTTGTCCTGCGGGAACTCGGCGGTGGCCGGCAGCACGGCGACGAACACCGGCTTGCCCGCCGCCCTGATCTTGTCGGCCAGGGCGTCCGCCTGGGCCGGCGACAGCTGCGCGGCGGCCCCGGGGTCCACGTGGACCGGCCCCTTCTTCAGCGCCTGGGCCACGGCGGCGATCCCCCCGTCGGCGGCGGCCGCCTGCGGAGCGGCCCCGAGCGCACCGACGGACAGGGCCAGCAGCAGACCGGACAGCACCGATCCCATGCGTACGGATATCAGCCTGGTCCTCATACCGACGACGCTACCCGAACCGGTCATTTCATGTGTGAGCGGGACATAAGCCCGGATCGGGAGTCCGGATGGGCGGCGCGGTCCACGGACCCGGGCTACTCGGCCGGTTCCACGCCCGCGTGGAGGAGGCCGAAGGTGTAGGCGTCCTCCAGGGCCTGCCAGGAGGCCGCGATGACGTTGGGGGCCACGCCCACCGTGTTCCACTCGTTGGTGCCGTCCGTCGTGGAGATCAGGACCCGGGTCGTGGACTCCGTCCCGTGCTTGCCCTCCAGGATGCGGACCTTGTAGTCCACCAGCTCGAACTTGGCCAGCTGGGGGTAGAACCGCTCCAGCGCCACCCGCAGCGCGCGGTCGAGGGCGTTGACCGGGCCGTTGCCCTCCGCCGTGGCGACGATCCGCTCGCCCTTGGCCCACAGCTTGACGGTGGCCTCGTTGGCGTGGGTGCCGTCGGGGCGGTCCTCGACGATGGCCCGCCAGGACTCGGTACGGAAGTACCGGCGCGCCCGGCCCTCGACCTCGGCGCGCAGCAGAAGCTCGAAGGAGGCGTCGGCGGCCTCGTAGGTGTAGCCCGCCAGCTCGCGTTCCTTGACCCGCTCGACGACGCGGGCGATCAGCGCGCGGTCGCCGCCGAGGTCGACGCCGAGTTCCTTGCCCTTGAGCTCGATGGAGGCGCGGCCGGCCATGTCGGAGACGAGCATGCGCATGGTGTTGCCGACGCGCTCGGGATCGATGTGCTGGTACAGGTCCGGGTCGACCTTGATCGCCGAGGCGTGCAGGCCGGCCTTGTGGGCGAAGGCGGAGACGCCGACGTACGGCTGGTGCGTGGAGGGGGTGAGGTTGACGACCTCGGCGATGGCGTGGGAGATGCGGGTCATCTCCGCGAGCGCGCCCTCGGGGAGGACCTTGCGGCCGTACTTGATCTCCAGCGCGGCGACGACGGGGAAGAGGTTGGCGTTGCCGACGCGCTCGCCGTAGCCGTTGGCGGTGCACTGGACGTGCGTGGCGCCCGCGTCGACGGCGGCCAGGGTGTTGGCGACGGCGCAGCCGGTGTCGTCCTGGGCGTGGATGCCGAGGCGGGCCCCGGTGTCGGCGAGGACGGTGGAGACGACGGCGGTGATCTGGGCGGGGAGCATGCCGCCGTTGGTGTCGCAGAGGATGACGACGTCGGCGCCGGCCTCGTGGGCGGTGCGGACCACGGACTTGGCGTACTCGGCGTTGGCGCGGTAGCCGTCGAAGAAGTGCTCGCAGTCGACGAAGACCCGCCGGCCCTGCGCGACGAGGTGCGAGACGGTGTCGCGGACCATCTCCAGGTTCTCGTCCAGGGTGGTGCGCAGCGCGAGCTCGACGTGGCGGTCGTGGGACTTGGCGACGAGGGTGATGACGGGCGCGCCGGATTCGAGGAGGGCGCGCACCTGCGGGTCGGAGGCGGCGTCGCCGCCGGCCCGGCGGGTGGCGCCGAAGGCGACGAGCCGGGCGTTCTTGAAGTCGATCTCGGCCCGGGCGCGGGCGAAGAACTCGGTGTCGCGGGGGTTGGCGCCGGGCCAGCCGCCCTCGATGAAGCCGACTCCGAACTCGTCCAGGTGCCGGGCGATGGTCAGCTTGTCCGCGACCGTGAGGTTGATGCCCTCACGCTGGGCTCCGTCGCGCAGGGTGGTGTCGAAGACGTGGAAGGCGTCGTCGAGGGCCGCTGTCGGCTGGATCGCCTCTGTCGTCGTCATGCTGATCTGACTCCTGTCGGATGAGTGGTTCCGGAGACCGGGGATCCACTGCCCCCATCATCGCGCGCCGCCCGGTTCCGGCATGTTTCTGCCCTTGGAAACGAAAAGACCCCTCGCGGGTGCGAGAGGTCTGCGCGCGGGTCTGAGGCACGGTGGCCGCTGCCGCGGAGGTCGTCCACGGTTTCAGCGGTCACTGAGGACCGGCGCGCTGCTGTCCATAATCATGAGCCGAGCAGACACGCCCGCAGTGTGTCACAAGCCCCGTCGGCGATGGACGCCGGTCTCAGCATGCGGGACGCCCGCGTCCGGCAGACGGCCTCCGTGCCCGCCTAGTCGGTGAGGGTGTCGGCGAGGAACTCCTCGACGTGTTCCAGGATGTCCTCGCGCCCCAGGCCGGGCAGGCCCACGGCGACCTGGATGCTGAACCCGTCGAGCAGGGCCCGGAGCCGGGCGGCGAAGCGGTCGGGGTCCACCGCGCGGAACTCGCCCCGGGAGATGCCCTCGGCGAGCAGGGCGACGAGGTCGCGGTGCCAGGCGCCCTCGATGGCGGCCTGCCGTTCGCGCTCCTGGGGGCCGGCGTTCTGGGACCGGTTCCAGACCTCCAGCCAGAGGGTCCAGTGCGGGTCCCGGGGGCCGTCGGGCACGTACAGGTCCACGTACGCCCGTACGCGCTCGCGCGCCGGGCCGCGGCGGGCGAGCAGGGCCCGCCGCTCGGTGCCGAGGGCGGCCTCGCTCCACTCCAGGGTCTGCAGCAGGAGTTCGTCCTTGCTGCCGAAGTAGTAGAGGAGGTGGCCGCTGCTCATGCCGACCTGCCGGCCGAGGCCGGCCATGGTCAGGCCGTCCAGTCCGCGTTCGGCGATCGTGGCCATGGCGGCGGCGAGTACGTCCTCGCGCGGGGGCGCGTTCTTGCGCGCCGCCCGTACCGGTACTCCACCCGCCACCATGGGTCACTCCTTCACGAGGTCCGCCTCGGGTCAGACCTTCGGCTGCTGCTGGGTGATGCAGTGGATACCGCCACCCCCGGCGAAAATCGTACGTGCGTCAACGAGGGTCACGGTCCGCTCGGGGAACAGTCCGCGGAAGATCTCGGCGGCTTCCTCGTCGCGCGGGTCGTCGAAGGCGCACAGCACCACGCCCCCGTTGCAGAGGTAGTGGTTGATGTACGAGTAGTCCACCCACTCGCCGTCCTCCTCCAGCACGGTCGGCGCGGGGACCTCGACGACCTCCAGCAGCCGGCCCCGGGCGTCGGTGGAGGCGCGCAGGATGGCGGCGATGGTCTTGCAGCGCTCGTGGTCCGGGTGGGCCGGGTCGGGCTGGGTGTGGACCATGACGACGCCGGGGCGGGCGAAGGCGGCGACGATGTCGACGTGGCCCTGGGTGCCGTAGGTGCCGTAGTCGCCGGCCAGGCCGTAGGGCAGCCAGATCGCCTTGGTGGTGCCGAGGTGGGCGTGGATCTCCTCCTCCACCTGCCGGCGCGTCCAGCCGGGGTTGCGGCCCTCGCCGAGCTGCACGGTGTCGGTGAGGAGGACGGTGCCCTCGCCGTCGACGTGGATGGCGCCGCCCTCGTTGACCAGTCGGGTGCTGTAGGTGCGGGTGCCGACGATGTCGGAGACGTGCCGGGCGATCTTCGAGTCGTGGTCCCAGCGGGCCCACTCCTGGGCGCCCCAGCCGTTGAAGGTCCAGTCGACGGCGGCCAGCTCTCCGGCGTCATTGGTCACGAAGGTCGGGCCGATGTCGCGCATCCAGGCGTCGTCGAGCTCCCGCTCGACGAGCTGGACGTCGTCCCCGACGACCGCCCGGGCGCTCTCGGCGTCGCCCGGGGAGACCACGAGGGTCACGGGCTCGTACGCGCGCACGGCGCGGGCGACGGCTCCCCAGGCCTGGCGGGCCTCGGCGAGCTCCTGCTCGTTGGTGAAGGTGGGGTTGGGGCTGGGCCAGGCCATCCAGGTGCGCTCGTGGGGGGTCCACTCGGCGGGCATCCGGAAGCCGTCGTTCGAGGGCTTGGCGGGCTGTGCAGTCATGGCGGGGTCCTTAGAGGAAGTACAGGCGGTTGAGGGAGACCGAGTCGGCCGCTTCGGAGCGCAGCGGTTCCCCGTCGAGGGAGACGAGTCCGCTGCGCGCGTCGACATCGACCGCGCCCACCCGGGAGTTGAGGAGCATGTCCTTGGGGCCGATGCCACGGGTGCCGCGTACGGCCACCCGGCGCCGGCGGGTCGGCATCGCGTCGGAGCCGAGGGCCGCGGCGGCCGCCGAGACGAAGGCCACGGAGATGTCGGCGGCGGTGGCCCCGTAGGAGCCGAACTGCGGGCCGAGGACGAGGGGTTCGCAGGTGTCGGTGGCGGCGTTGGGGTCGCCGGTGACTCCGTAGGCGGGGAAGCCGGACTTGAGGACCAGCTGCGGCTTGGCGCCGAAGAACTGGGGGCGCCAGAGCACGATGTCGGCGAGCTTGCCGACCTCGATGGAGCCGATCTCGTGGGCCAGGCCGTGGGCGATGGCCGGGTTGATCGTCAGCTTGGCCATGTAGCGCAGCACGCGGGCGTTGTCGTCGCCGTCGCCGTCGCCCTCCAGGGGGCCGAGCTCGCCCTTCATCTTGGCCGCCATGGCGAAGGTACGGCGGATGGTCTCGCCGGCGCGGCCCATCCCCTGGGCGTCGGAGGAGGTGATGCCGATGGCCCCGAGGTCGTGCAGGACGTCCTCGGCGCCCATGGTGCCCGCGCGGATCCGGTCGCGGGCCATGGCGGCGTCGCCCGGCAGGTCGGGCTTGAGGTCGTGGACGGAGACGATCATGCCGTAGTGCTCGGCGACGGCGTCCCGGCCGAAGGGCAGGGTCGGGTTGGTGGAGGAGCCGATCACGTTCGGCACGCCCGCCATCTTCAGGACGTTGGGGACGTGTCCGCCGCCGCAGCCCTCGATGTGGAAGGCGTGGATGGTGCGGCCTTCCAGGACGCGCAGGGTGTCCTCGACGGAGAGGCACTCGTTGAGGCCGTCGCTGTGCAGGGCGACCTGGACGTCGTACTCCTCCGCCACGCGCAGTGCGGTGTCCAGGGCGCGGGTGTGGGCGCCCATGTCCTCGTGGACCTTGAAGCCGGAGGCGCCGCCCTCGGCCAGGGCCTCGACCAGGGGCGCGGCGTCGGAGGAGGAGCCCCGGGCGAGGAAGCCGATGTTGACGGGCCAGGCGTCGAAGGCGTTGAAGGCGTGCTTCAGCGCCCAGGGGGAGTTGACGCCGACGCCCCAGACCGGGCCGAACTCCTGGCCGATGACGGTGGTGACACCGGCGGCGAGGGAGGCCTCCATGATGCGCGGGGAGAGCAGGTGGACGTGGGTGTCCACGGCGCCGGCGGTGGCGATCAGGCCCTCGCCGGAGACGATGCTCGTGCCGGTGCCGACCACCACGTCCACGCCGTCGAGGGTGTCCGGGTTGCCGGCCCGGCCGATCGCGTGGACGCGGCCCTCGCGGATGCCGATGGACACCTTCTTGATGCCGAGGACGGCGTCGATGACCAGGACGTTGCTGATCACGACGTCGCAGGTCTCGCGGACGGCGGCGCCCTTGAGGTGCAGGCCGTCGCGGGCGGTCTTGCCGAAGCCGGCCAGGAACTCGTCGCCGGGCTTCTGGGCGTCGTACTCCACCCGGACGGTCAGTCCCGAGTCGCCGAGCCGCACCCGGTCTCCGGCGCGGGGGCCGAAGACGGAGGCGTACTCGTGCGGGTCGATGTGCCGGCTGCTGCCGGGGGCGCAGTGTGCGCTGTGGTCGGTGTGGGGGGTCTGGCGGCTCACGTCCGGTCTCCCTTCGCGTCGTCCCCGGTGGTGGTGGCGCCCAGGTAGCCGCAGGCGGCGGCGCGGGCCAGGGCCTGTTGCCTGGCCCCCGGGGCGTCCAGGGGGCCGTCGACCAGGCCGGCGAAGCCGATCGCGATGCGCTCACCGCCGATCGGGACCAGGCCCACCTCGCCCTCTCCGTGCGGGTCGAAGCGCACCGAGGAGCCCGCCGGTACGCACAGCCGCATGCCGTAGGCGGCGGCACGGTCGAAGTCGAGCCGGGGGTTCGCCTCGAAGAAGTGGAAGTGGGAGGTGACGCTGACCGGCACGGAGGCGGTGTTGCGCACCCGCAGCAGGACCTGCGGTTCGGGCTGCGGGGCGCCGGGGCCGGGAACGACCGCGCCCGGGGCGTCGTCGCCGAGCGGGACGGCGCCGCGGATGGGAGCGGAGACCACCGCGAGGCGGGATCCGTCGTCGAAGACGGCCTCCACGTGGACCTCGGTGACCACGTCGGCCACGCCGGGCAGCACGTCGCCGGGGCCGAGCACGCCGCAGGCCTCCTCGATGGCCTCGGCCAGCCGTTTGCCGTCGCGTGCGGCCTCGCAGACCGTGTCCGCGATGAGCGCCGTGGCCTCGGGGACGTTGAGCCGCAGGCCCCGGGCCCGCCGGGCCCTGGCCAGTTCCGCCGCGCTGCGCAGCAGCAGCCGGTCGCGCTCCGTAGGGGTCAGCCGCACGCCGATCCACCACCTTTTGAGTCGATGGGTTAGAGCATCACTCTAACTCTTCATTTCCTCGCAATGAAGCATTGACCTTTGACCACGGCCTAGGTCACATTGAATGCCGCTCAAACGAATGCGCAACCACCCCCCGCCCTGCCAAGGGAGTCCCCCCATGCCCATCGAACAGCGCGGAGTCGACACCATCCCGGAGGAGGAGCGGACGAGCAGTCCCCGTGACCTGATCTCGATCCTCCTCGGCTCCAACCTCTGCCTCGGCGTGATCGTCTTCGGCTGGCTGCCCCCGTCCTTCGGACTCGGGCTGGTGCCCTCCGTCACCGCCATCGTGACCGGCACCCTGGTCGGCATCGCCTTCACCGCGCCGCTCGCCCTGGTGTCCCTGCGGACCGCGACCAACCTGTCCACCTCCAGCGGCGCCCAGTTCGGCGTACGGGGGCGGCTGGTCGGCTCCGTGGTCGGCCTGCTGCTCTCCCTCGGCTACACCGCGCTCACGCTGTGGATCGGCGGCGACGTGATGGCCGGGACCCTGTCCCGGCTGACCGGGATGCCCGACAACGGGCTCACCCGGGCCGTGATGTACGGCGTGCTCGCCGCGTGCACCGTCGTCGGCGCCGTCTTCGGCTACCGACTGCTGCTGCGCATGAGCAAGGTGCTCTCCATCGGCATGGTGGTCCTGCTGGCCGTCGGCTTCGTCGCCTACGCCCCGGACTTCACGAGCGCCGCCCCGCCGGACACGGAGTACCTGCTCGGCTCCTTCTGGCCGACCTGGCTGCTGGCCGCCGTCGCCGCCGGTCTCAGCGGGCCCGTCGCCTTCATCACCCTGCTCGGCGACTACACCCGCTACGTCTCCCCCCGCCGCCACGGCTCCCGCAAGGTCTTCTGGGCCACCTGCCTCGGCCTGCTCGCCGGCCTGCTGGTCCCGCAGCTCTTCGGCACGTACACCGCCCTCGCCGCCCGGGCCGGCGCCGACTACGCCGGGCCGCTCGTGGAGGCCGCGCCCTTCTGGTACCTCGCCCCGCTGCTCCTCGCGGCGGCGGCCGGCTCGGTGGGCAACGCCGGGCTGATGCTCTACTCCATGGGCCTCGACCTGGACGCCATCGTCCCGAGGGCCACCCGTACGACGGCCACCGTGATCGCCGCGGCCGTGGCCACCGCGTTCGTCTTCTTCGGCTCCTTCGAGTGGGACGTCCAGTCCGCGATGACCTCCTTCGTCCTGCTGCTCACCGCGATCGGCACCCCCTGGGCCGTGATCACCCTGATCGGCTACGTCCGCTGCCGCGGGGTCTACGACGCCGACGCGCTCCAGGTGTTCAACCGCCGGGCCCGCGGCGGCGTCTACTGGTACAGCGGCGGCTGGAACCTCCGCGCCACCGCCTCCTGGGCGGCCGGCGCGGCCGTGGGACTGGCGGCCGTGTCGACCCCGGTGTACGAGGGCCCTCTGCTGGCGCTCACCGGCGGGGTGGACTGTAGTTTCATCCTGTCGGGGCTGGTCGGCGGCGCGGTGTACACCGCGCTGACGGTCCGGCCGCAGGCGGCACCGGACGCCGCTCCGACGACGGAAGCAGTGATGGCGGCGGCCGACTAGGACAGGGGCCGCCGCGTACGACACGGGGAGGCGTCGTGGAAGAGCTCGCATACGTGGCGACGAAGATCGTCAAGGGAGCCGCAGGGCTGGCCTACGTGGTCGGTGAGACCCTGCTGGGCACGGGCGTCGCGGACGGCCCGGTCCAGAGCGGCAAGAAGAAGGACGAGGAGAAGGACGAGGAGCGCTGACCACGCTCCTGTCCCACCGCGACGCCGAAGGCCCCCGCGCAGCAGCGCGGGGGCCTTCGGGTGTCCGGGGGGCGCGGCCTAACCGAGCGGGTGCATCCAGCCGTGGGTGTCGGCGGTCCGGCCGGTCTGGAGCTCCAGGAGCGCCTTGCGGAGCTTCATGGTGACCTCGCCGGGCTGCCCGTCGCCCTGGGTCCAGTTGGCGCGCTCGGACTTGACGGAGCCGACCGGGGTGATCACGGCGGCGGTGCCGCAGGCGAAGACCTCGGTCAGGGTGCCGTTCTCGTTGTCGCGCTGCCAGTCCTCGGTGGTGATCCGGCCCTCCTCGGCGGTGTAGCCGAGGTCGCGGGCGATGGTGAGGAGGGAGTCGCGGGTGATGCCGGGGAGGAGCGAGCCGGTCAGCTCGGGGGTGACGATGCGGTCGCCGTACACGAAGTACAGGTTCATGCCGCCCATCTCCTCGATCCAGCGGTGCTCGACCGCGTCGAGCCAGACGACCTGGTCGCAGCCGTGCGAGGCGGCCTGGGCCTGGGCGACGAGGGAGGCCGCGTAGTTGCCGCCGGTCTTCGCGGCGCCGGTGCCGCCCTTGACGGCGCGGACGTACTCCTCGGAGAGCCAGACCGAGACGGGCTTGACGCCACCGGGGAAGTAGGCGCCGGCGGGCGAGGCGATGACCATGAAGAGGAACTCGTTGGCCGGGCGGACGCCGAGGCCGACCTCGGACGCGAACATGAACGGCCGCAGGTACAGGGAGGCCTCGCCGGAGTCCGGCACCCAGGCGCGGTCCTGCTTGATCAGGGCGTCGCAGGCCTCGATGAAGAGGTCGGCGGGCAGCTCCGGCATGGCCATGCGGCGGGCGGAGGCCTGGAACCGCTCGGCGTTGGCGCGCGGGCGGAAGGTGGCGACGGTGCCGTCGGGCTGGCGGTACGCCTTGAGGCCCTCGAAGATCGTCTGCGCGTAGTGCAGGGTCATGTTCGCCGGGTCGATCGCCAGCGGAGCGTACGGGACCAGCTCGGCGTCGTGCCAGCCGCGGCCCTCGGTCCACTTGATCGTCACCATGTGATCGGTGAAGTGGCGGCCGAAGCCGGGGTTGGCCAGGATCGCTTCGCGCTCCGCGTCGGACAGCGGGTTCGAGGAGGGCTTGAGCTCGATCGTGGGCGTCGTCATGAGTGCTTGTCCTTCACCGGTTGGGTATGGCGGACCGCGCTCATGCGTACTAGGACGTCCGAGCTTCCCCGTAATCCGCGGCCTCGCGTTCGATTATCGCGCGCGGGCAGGCTTCGGAGAAACGGGGCTTTAGCGGCCCAGGGGAGATGGTGGCACCGGGGGCCGCGCAGGAGAAGCCGCCAGGTCCCTTTGTGACCTGGCGGCTTCCTGGGTGGAACGGCCGGGTCAGCCGGCTACTCGCGCGGCGAGGGCGTCGCCGATCGCGTCGGTGGAGCGGAAGGTGCCGTCCCGCTCGGCGAGGTCCGCGGAGACGGCGTCCTCGATGCGGACGGCCTGGGCCTCGTAGCCGAGGTGGCGCAGCAGGAGGGCGACGGAGAGGATCGTCGCGGTCGGGTCGGCCTTGCCGGTGCCCGCGATGTCGGGGGCCGAGCCGTGGACGGGCTCGAACATGGACGGGAAGGCGCCGGTCGGGTTGATGTTCCCGGAGGCGGCCAGGCCGATGCCACCGGTCACGGCGGCGGCGAGGTCGGTGAGGATGTCACCGAAGAGGTTGTCCGTGACGATGACGTCGAAGCGCTCGGGCTGGGTGACGAAGAAGATCGTCGCGGCGTCGACGTGCAGGTAGTCGGTGGTGACCTCGGGGTACTCCTGGCCGACCTTGTCGAAGATGTTCTTCCACATGTGGCCCGCGTACACGAGGACGTTGTTCTTGTGGACGAGCGTCAGCTTCTTGCGGGGACGGGCGTTGGCCCGCTCGTACGCGTCGCGCACGACGCGCTCCACACCGTAGGCCGTGTTGACGCTGACCTCGGTGGCCACCTCGGCCGGGGTGCCGGTGCGCAGGCTGCCGCCGTTGCCGGTGTACGGGCCCTCGGTGCCCTCCCGCACGACGACGAAGTCGATCTCCGGACGGCCGGCGAGCGGCGTGGCCGTGTTCGGGAACAGCTTCGAGGGGCGCAGGTTGATGAAGTGGTCGAAGGCGAAGCGGAGCTTCAGCAGCAGACCGCGCTCCAGCACGCCCGACGGGACCGACGGGTCGCCGATGGCGCCCAGCAGGATCGCGTCGTGGTGCTTGAGGGCCTCCAGCTCCGCGTCCGGGAGGGTCTCACCGGTGCGGTGCCAGCGCTGCGCGCCGAGGTCGTATTCCCTGGTCTCCAGCTTCACATCCTGGGGCAGGACCGCGGTAAGGACCTTGAGGCCCTGAGCCACGACTTCCTGGCCGATGCCATCACCGGGGATCACTGCGAGATTGATGCTGGTCGACATGTCGGAACCGTACTCCGTGTCCCAGCCCTCAGACATATCGCGTCCAGCATTCGGACCAATGGGGGGCGCGACGTGTCCGGGTGCGGGCGGGCTGGTCCACGGTGGCGGGCGTATCCGTCAGTGGCCGGTCGAGCCGCCGTTGTCACGGCGGTCCAGGGCGCGCTGGAGGGCGGCGGCGGCGTTCTTGCGGTCGGCGTCGGCCGGGGAGGTGTGGCGGACGCGACGGGCTGCGGCGGTGGTGGGGGTCATGGTGATCGACTCCTTGGGATCACGGCGTGGCGGGGCCACGGATGAGGGGTGTTCCTTCAAGGCGCCGGAAGAGGCGGGGAGCAGTGCGCCGCAGGGGTTGCCTGCCGGTGGGCGCGCGCTCTCGACCGCCATTCGCAGGATCAGCGAGACGTTCGGCTCCTACAAAGCTAGGGCAGGTCCGGCTGTATGTCTCCGCAATTACTCGGACTTCCTAGTATCTGAGACGCGAAACCGCCCGAAGGGACCCCTGCATGGATTCCGCTTTCAGACCTTGTCGGCCCTGAGTTCCCTGATCAGAGCCCTGACAGCCTGGGTGGATGCCAGTTCCGGTGTGGTGACGTATCCCACCTGCCTCACCGGCCTCCGGGGCCCCAGCGGGGTGATTCCGACGGTGTCCGGAGCCTCGCGCAGCGACAGCTCCGGCATGATCGCCATGCCCAGCCCCCGGCCGACCATCGTCAGCACCATGGCGTCGTCCTCCGCCTTCACCGTGGCCCGCGGGATCCAGTCCTGGGACCGCCACCAGTCCCGGGTGTACGAGCCGCAGTTCTCGTCCCAGTCCAGGAGCGGCAGCGCCTTGGGGTCCGGGTGCCCGGCCGGGTGCACCAGCGCGTACGCCTCCTCCGCGAGCACCCCGGTCAGCAGCCCCGGCGGTACGTCCTCCCGCGCGCCCAGCGTCGCGATGCCCAGGTCCGCCCGGCCCGCGGCCACCTCCCCCGCCGTACCGGCACCGATCTCGCGCACCACCCTGACCTCGGGCCGGATCCCGGGGTGCAGCGCGGCGAGCCGCTCCAGCGCGGGCGGCAGCAGGTGCAGGGCCGCACTGCGGAAGGCCGCGACGCGCAGCACCCCCTCGACCGCGTCCCGCCCGCCGGGGGCCCGGGCCGCGCCGCGCGCCTCCGCGCCCAGCACCTCGTACAGCCGCAGGATGCGCCGGCCCAGCGCGACGGCCCGCTCGCCGGCCGGGGTGGGCGAGGCCCCGGCGCGCCCCCGCTCGAAGAGCACCGCGCCGACCTTGCCCTCGCTGCCGCGCACCGAGTGCGAGACGGCCGACTGGCTGACGCCGAGGGCGGCGGCCGCGGCGGAGAAGCCGCCGGTCTCGGCGACGGCGACCAGGACGCGGAGTTCCTGCGGGGCGAGCTCGGTCACGGGGTTCCCACCTCGGTGTATGAGCCGCGCTCATGGATGCGCGGCATGCATGAGGGCAACCCCCTGCCCGGCCGCGGGATTCCTTCCTACGGTCGTGCCCATGACCGTGAACACCGCTTGCGCCGTCCACCAGATCGCCCGCCCGACCGGCTTCCCCGCCGCCTCCGACTTCGCGTACGTCTCCTCGCCCGTCCCCGAACCCGCCCCCGGCACCGCCCTGGTGGAGAACCTGCTGCTGTCGGTGGACCCGTACCACCGGGGGCTGATGGACGGCGGCGAGGGCGGCTTCGAGCTGAACGCCCCGCTGGAGGGCCGCACGGTGGGCCGGGTGACCGCCTCCCGCGACCCGGGCCTCAAGGAGGGCGACCTCGTCTTCCACCGGGCGGGCTGGCGCACGCACTCCCTGGTCACCCTGGGCGTGGACGGCACCCGCAGGCTGCGGGGCCACGAAGGCGTCCCGCTGGAGGCCTACCTGTCCGTCCTGGGCGGCACCGGCCTCACCGCGTACGCCGCCCTCACCCGGACGGCGGCCCTGCGCGAGGGCGAGGACCTCTTCGTCTCCGCCGCCGCCGGCGGGGTCGGCACCGCCACCGGGCACATCGCCCGGCTGCTCGGCGCCCGCCGGATCATCGGCAGCGCCGGCTCGGCAGCGAAGGTCGCCCACCTCACCGGGGCCCTCGGCTTCGACGCCGCCTTCGACTACCACGACGGGCCGGTCGGGGAGCAGCTGGCGCAGGCCGCGCCGGAGGGCATCGACGTGTACGTGGACAACGTCGGCGGGGACCACCTGGAGGGCGCGCTCGACAGCCTGCGCGAGTACGGCCGGATCGCCTGGGTCGGCGCGATCTCCACGTACAACGGCGACCGTTCCCCCGCCGCGCCCCGCAACCTCTTCGAGGTGGTCCACAAGTCGCTGCGCCTGGAAGGGGTATTGGTCCGCAACCACACCAATCTCCAGGACGAGCTGGAGGACTTCCTGGTCCCCCACCTGCAGAGCGGCCGGATCGGCACCGACACCACCGTCGTCCAGGGCTTCGACCGTACCGTGGAGGCCTTCCTGGGCATGCTGGGCGGGCAGAACCTGGGCAAGATGCTCGTCGCGACCGGGAGCTGATTCCGGCCGTCCGGATGTTCACCGAGTTCTTACCGCACGGATGTAGACCTTTGGCGCGACTGCCGCCACCCTTGCCGTCAATGTGCCAGAGGGGCACGCGAGTTGGAGGCGAGCAGCCAGTGGCACCCATCAGCCGCAGGGGTTTCGTGGGGATCGGCGCCGGGCTCGTGGCGGGGGCGGCCCTGCCCGGGGCCCTGCCCACGACGGCGGCGGCCGCCGCCGCGACGGGCACGATCACCGACGTGAAGCACGTGGTGGTCCTGATGCAGGAGAACCGCGGCTTCGACCACTACTTCGGCAGGCTGAAGGGCGTCCGCGGCTTCGGCGACCGGGCCGCCGGCAACATCCCCGGCGGCTGGGGCACCTTCCACCAGCCCCACTGGGGCGGCCGCCAGTACCCGTGGAGGCTGTCCGCCACCCCCTCGGCCGGCGGCGCCGACGGCCAGACCCTGGCCCAGTGCACCGGCGACCTCCCGCACAGCTGGACCTCGCAGCACGCCGCCTGGAACAACGGCCGGATGGACAACTGGGTCGCCGGGGTCGGCAAGACCCACACCCTCGGCTACCTGGAGCGGGGCGACATCCCCTTCCACTACGGCCTCGCCGACCACTACACCGTCTGCGACGCCTACTTCTGCTCCGCCCTCAGCGCGACGGGCCCCAACCGCACCTTCCTGTGGAGCGGGAAGATCGACGCGGGCAGCAAGGACGGCGGCGAGGAGTCCGGGCTGACCTGGGAGTCCTACGCGGAGGCCCTCCAGCGGGCCGGGATGACCTGGAAGGTCTACCAGAACGCCCAGGACAACTACGGTGACAACGGCCTGGCCTACTTCAAGAAGTTCACCGACGCCCGGCCGGGCGACCCGCTCTGGGACCGGGGCATGGCCTCGGTCCCCCGGGTCTCCGGCTCCACCCCGGACGACATCGCCGCCGCGATCCGCGCGGACGTGGTCGCCGGGACCCTGCCCCAGGTCTCCTGGGTCGTGGCGAGCGAGGCCTTCTCGGAGCATCCGTACGCCCCGCCCGGGGACGGCGCGCACTTCGTGGACCTGGTCTACCGCGCCCTCGCCGCGGACCCGGAGGTCTTCGACTCCACCGTCCTCTTCCTCAACTACGACGAGAACGACGGCTTCTTCGACCACGTCGCGCCGCCGGTCGCCCCGCCCGGCACCCCGGACGAGTACATCGACGGCGTCCCGATCGGACTGGGATTCCGGGTCCCGATGCTGGTGATGTCCCCGTGGACGCGCGGCGGCTGGGTCAGCTCCGAGGTCTTCGACCACACCTCGGTGCTGCGTTTCATGGAACAGTGGACGACGGCGCTGGGCACGCCCGCGCTCTGCCCGAACATCAGCGCCTGGCGCCGCAGGGTGACCGGCGACCTGACGGGCGTCTTCGACTTCGCGCACCCGGTCTACGGGGTTCCGGCGGGCCTGCCGGGCACGGCGAAGGTCATCGGCCAGTCCACCTGCGCCCCGCTGCCCAACCCCGTACCGCAGGACAACGCCCAGCCGGCGCAGGAGCCCGGGACGCGGCCGGCGCGGGCGCTCCCGTACCAGGTCAACGGCAACCTGGACCGCTTCGAGTTCGGGCCGGCCGGCAAGATCCTGGCCTGGTTCTCGATGAGCAACCAGGGAGCGCAGGCCAAGCGGGCGGCGCACTTCTCGATCCACCCGCACCAGCACCGGGACACGGCGGCCTGGCAGTACACCGTCGACCCCGGCGCCACCGCGACGGACTGGTTCTCCATCGGTCTCGGCGCCGGCTCCGGAAAGTACGACATCTCCATGTACGGCCCCAACCGCTTCCTGCGCCGCTTCATCGGCGACGCCACGAAGCCGGGCAGGAACCTGGAGGTCGCGGCCCGCTACGCGGTGGAGTCCGGCACCGGCAAGACCGCCGTCTGGTTCAAGATGACCAACGCCTCCGCCGCACCGGTCACCTTCACGATCCGCTCCAACGCCTACCGCACGGACGGCCCCTGGACCTACACCGTCCCGGCGAACTCCTCGCGCGAGGACTTCTTCAACGCGGTGGCGTACAGCAAGGGCTGGTACGACTTCACCATCCTGGCCGACGCCGACGGCACCTGGTCGCGCCGCTACACGGGCCACATCGAGACGGGCGCCCCGAGCGTCTCGGGCTCTTAGCCGTACGGCCCCCGCGGCCGGCTACACCACGTCCCCGTCGCGCCAGTCGAAGTCGAGCCGCCCGGCCGAGTCCGGCTCGACCCCGCCCGGCGGCGTCCACACGTACGTCGAGCCCTCCTCCTCGGCCAGCCGCTCGGGCCCGGCCGGGCCGAGCACGCCGATCTGCCCCGGGTACGGCTTCCAGCCCCGGCTCTCGTACAGGGCCGCGCCCTCGTCGGAGGCGGACAGGGCACCCAGTACGTACGCCCCGGCGACCACGCCCTCCAGCGCGGCCATGACCGCCCCGCCGAGCCCGCGCCGGCGCCGGTCGGCGCGTACGGCGACGGCCTCGACGTACCCGGTGCGCAGGGCCCGCCCCTGGTGCAGCACGCGCCGCTGGACGAGGCTCCCGTGCGCGACGAGCGCGCCGCCCTCGTACACCAGGGCGTGCATGCCGCCGAGGGCGTGCTCGAAGTCCTCGTCGCCGAAGTCCCCGTCGAAGGCGGCGTCGAGCAGGTCCCGGATCGCGGCGAGGTCGTCCGGGCCGAGCTGCGAGGTGTGTGCGAGACGGGTGTGCGGTGCGTCGCTCATGCCCCCAGTCTGCCCCGGAGCCGCTCCAGTTCGGCGGCCGTCAGCCCCGCTCCGCGCAGGTAGGCGTCCGCATCCAGCCACCGCGCGGTGTCCGCGGCCAGGGCGTGCACGGTGGTGCCGAGACCGGCGGCGTACTCCTCGATCCCGGCCGAGTCGTACTCCCTGCCCCGGGCCGCGTACCGGGCCCGGACCCGGGGCTCGCTCAGCGCGTGGTCGTCCGCGATCTGCTCCGGGGCCGCCCCGGCCAGCCGCAGCAGGACGAGCGCGACGATGCCCGTCCGGTCGCGGCCCAGACCGCAGTGGAAGGCGACCCCGCCCGGCGCGGCGTCCGCGACGGCACGGGCGACGGACGCCACTCGGTCGGGGAAACGCTCCAGGAAAGGCCGGAAATACGCGGGGGTGGCGAAGCCCGGAGTACCCCACCACACGTCCCAGAAGTCGCGGTGCTCGATGCCGTCGAGCGGGATGCGCACGGTCGTCAGCCCGGCCGGACGCGGGGCGCGGTCCACCTCGGGCTCGCCGTCGTTGCGCAGGTCGATGACGGTCCGCACACCGTCTCCGGCCAGTGTGGTCCAGCCCCGCGCGGTGAGGCCGTCCAGGCTGTCCGCCCGTATCAGCGCCCCGGGTCGCAGCGTTCCCAGACCGCCGAGGTCGCGGGCGTTGAAGCAGCCCTCCCAGTCCACGAATCGACCGACGTTCGACACGGTCATAGCCCCCCTGTCAGTACACAACGGACATTGATTCCTGACGTTCCCCTGGCCTCGGGAGTTCCCCCGCTGGAAGATCTGCCCATGTCGCCTGAGACCCAGCAGTGGACCCCCACCCATGGCCGGCCCTACCGGCCCGTCGCCTACCGTCCCGCGCGCATGCCCGGGCCCGAATCCCTCGCGCGCGCCGCGGAGTTGCGGGCCCGGATGGACGAACGGCGGACCGTGCGCCACTTCTCCCCCGACCCCGTTCCCGAGCAGGCCGTCCGTGACGCCATCGCCTGCGCCGCGACCGCCCCCTCCGGGGCGCACCAGCAGCCGTGGACCTTCGTCCTGGTCAAGGACCCGGCCATCCGGCAGCAGATCCGCGCCGCCGCCGAGCAGGAGGAGCAGATCTCCTACGACGGCCGCCTCGGCGACGAGTGGCTCGCCGCGCTGCGCCCCATCGGCACCGACGCCGTGAAGACCCACCTGACCGACGCCCCGGCGCTGATCGTGGTCTTCCAGCAGCGCTACTGGCTCGGCCCGAACGGCACGAAGCGCAAGCACTACTACGTGGACGAGTCGGTCGGCATCGCGGTCGGCATGCTGCTCTCCGCCCTGCACCTGTCGGGGCTGGCCGCCCTCATCCACACCCCGAGCCCGATGCGCTTCCTGGCGCACGTCCTGAACCGCCCGGAGAACGAGAAGGCCTTCGCGGTCATCCCCGTGGGCTACCCGGCCGACGACTGCGAGGTCCCGGACCTGCTCCGCAAGTCCCTGGACCAGGTCCTGGTGGAGGTCTGAACCCGCGGACCCCTCGCCGAACGGGGACCGCCCCCGCTCCGGACTTGGGGGTACCGGAGCGGGGGCGGGGTTCGGGAGCGGGGCGGGTCAGCCCATGTGCGGGTAGCCGTACTCGGTCGGCGGGACCAGGGTCTCCTTGATGGAGCGGGTCGAGGTCCAGCGCAGCAGGTTGGACGCCGCGCCCGCCTTGTCGTTCGTACCCGAGGCACGGCCGCCGCCGAAGGGCTGCTGGCCGACGACGGCGCCGGTCGACTTGTCGTTGATGTAGAAGTTGCCCGCGGCGAAGCGGAGCTTCTCCATCGTGTCGGCGGCCGCGTAGCGGTCCTGCGCGATGACGGCGCCGGTCAGGGCGTACGCCGAGACGTTCTCCATCTGGGCCAGCATCTCGTCGTACTTGTCGTCCTCGTACACGTGGACCGCGAGGATCGGGCCGAAGTACTCGGTCGTGAAGACCTCGTTCTCCGGGTCGGTGCACTCGATGACGGTCGGGCGGACGAAGTAGCCCTCCGAGTCGTCGTAGGTGCCGCCGGCGACGATGGTGCAGGTCGGGTCGGACTTCGCCCGGTCGATCGCGGCCTTGTTCTTGGCGAAGGACCGCTCGTCGATGACGGCGCCGATGAAGTTGCCCAGGTCGCGGACGTCACCCATGGTGATGCCGTCGACCTCGGCCGCGAACTGCTCCTTGAAGCCGTCGTTCCAGATGGAGGCCGGGACGTAGGCGCGCGAGGACGCGGAGCACTTCTGGCCCTGGAACTCGAAGGAGCCGCGGGTCAGGGCGGTCTTCAGGATCGCGCGGTCCGCGGACGGGTGCGCGACGACGAAGTCCTTGCCGCCGGTCTCGCCTACCAGACGCGGGTAGGAGCGGTACTTCTCGATGTTGTTGCCGACCGTCTTCCACAGGTACTGGAAGGTCTTGGTCGAGCCGGTGAAGTGGATGCCGGCGAGCTCCGGGTGGTTCAGGGCCACCTCGGAGACGGCGATGCCGTCGCCCGTCACCAGGTTGATGACGCCCTTGGGCAGACCGGCCGCCTCCAGGAGCTCCATCAGGAGGACCGCGGAGTGCGTCTGCGTCGGGGACGGCTTCCACACGACCACGTTGCCCATCAGGGCCGGGGCGGTCGGCAGGTTGCCGGCGATGGCCGTGAAGTTGAACGGGGTGATCGCGTAGACGAAGCCCTCGAGCGGACGGTGGTCGCTGCGGTTCCACACGCCGGCGCTGTTCGCGGCGGGCTGCTCGGCCAGGATCTGGCGGGCGAAGTGGACGTTGAAGCGCCAGAAGTCGACGAGCTCGCACGGGGTGTCGATCTCGGCCTGCTGCGCGGTCTTGGACTGGCCCAGCATGGTGGAGGCGGCCAGCTTCTCGCGCCACGGGCCGGCCAGCAGCTCGGCGGCGCGCAGGATGATCGCGGCGCGGTCGTCGAAGGACATCGCGCGCCAGGCCGGGGCGGCGGCCAGGGCGGCGTCGACGGCCTCCTGGGCGTCGGCCTGGGTGGCGTTGGCGTACGTGCCGATGACCGACTTGTGGTCGTGGGGCTGGACGACGTCGAAGCGCTCGCCGCCACCCATCCGCTTGACGCCGTTGATCGTCATCGGGAGGTCGATCGGGTTCTCGGACAGCTGCTTCAGCTGGATCTCGAGGCGCGCGCGCTCCGGGCTGCCGGGGGCGTACGAGTGGACCGGCTCGTTGACCGGCGCGGGGACCTGGGTCACAGCATCCATGGGGCGGTAACTCTCCTTGACCGTGGTTCGGGCGGGCTAGTTCTTGGTGATCATCGAGCGGAGGAAGAAGAGCAGGTTGGCCGGCTTCTCCGCGAGACGGCGCATGAAGTAGCCGTACCAGTCGGTGCCATAGGCCGTGTAGACCCGCATTCGATGACCCTCGGAGGCGAGGCGGAGGTGCTCCTCGCTGCGGATGCCGTAGAGCATCTGGAACTCGTACTCGTCCAGCTTGCGCCCGGCCTGGCGGCCGAGCTCCTGCGCGATGGCGATCAGGCGCGGGTCGTGGGACCCGATCATCGGGTAGCCGTCGCCCTCCATGAGGATCTTCATGATCCGGACGTAGGCCTTGTCGATCTCGCCCTTGTCCTGGTAGGCGACCTCGGCGGGCTCCTTGTAGGCGCCCTTCACGATCCGGACGCGGCTGCCGGCGGCGGCCAGGCGGCGGGCGTCGGCCTCGGTGCGGAAGAGGTAGGCCTGGATCACGCAGCCGGTCTGCGGGAAGTCCCGGCGCAGCTCCTCGTGGATGGCGAACATCGAGTCGAGGGTGGTGTGGTCCTCGGCGTCCAGCGTCACGGTGGTGCCGATGGCGGCGGCGGCCTCGACGACGGGGCGGACGTTGGCGAGGGCCAGCTCGTGGCCGCCCTCCAGGGCCTGGCCGAACATCGAGAGCTTGACCGACATCTCGACGGTCTCGCCCAGCTCCAGCTCCTTGAGGCGCTGGATGAGCTCCAGGTAGGCGTCGCGGGCCGCGTAGGACTGCTCGACGGCGGTGATGTCCTCGCCGACGACGTCGAGGGTGACCTCCAGGCCCTTGCGCGTCAGCTCCTCGACGATCGGAATGACCTGGTCGACCGTCTCACCGGGGATGAACCGGTTGACCACCGGCTTGGTCACAGGGGCGGCAGAGACGATTCGGCGCATCTTGTCGCTGCGCGAAGCGGCGAGGATCGCGGGACCCAGCACGGGGCACCTCCAACGGGTGGCAGGAGCGGACGAACGGACGCCGCGGGGTGGGCTGCGGCCGTAAGGAAAACGCAAGTAAAACCACCGTGAAACCTAAGGATCTCCACGATCCTCTGCCATCGACAGCTGTCACGCATCCGTGTCCCCGATCTCATACATCTGTCTGAAGGCCCCGCCGCGGGGTGGGAGAATGTCCGGGTGAAGGGCGATTACCAGGACCTGGTGGACGAGATCTCGGCGCTCCTCGGCGCCCCGGCGACGCTGGAGAACCGGGACTTCCGTCTGATCGCCTTCGGCGCGCACGACAGCGAGGACGACCTCGTGATGGACCCGGTGCGCACCCGGTCGATCCTGACCCGCCAGTCGACGGCGGACGTCCGGTCCTGGTTCGAGGGCTTCGGCATCGCCCGCGCCACCGGCCCGGTACGGATCCCGGCGGCCCCGGACGCGGGGGTCTTCCGGGGGCGGATCTGCCTGCCCGTGCGGTACCGGGGCATCGTGCAGGGCTACGTGTGGCTCCTCGACCAGGATCCGGGCCCGGGTCCGGCGGCCCTGGAGGCCGCCATGGACGTGGCCCAGCGCATCGGGGTGCTGCTCGCCGAGGAGGCCAAGGCGGGCGCCGACCTCTCCCGGGAGTTCCTGGCCGTGCTCACCGCCGGCCGGGGCTGGCAGCAGGACATGGCGGTGGCCGCGCTGCGGGTGGCCCTGGGGCCGGGGGCGGAGGGGCTGCACGCCGCCGTGTGCGTGGCTCCGTGGCCCGGGGAGGCTCCGGGGTCGGTGCCGGGGGCGGCGGCGGTGTGCGTGGTTCCGGCCGGGGTCCCCGACCCCGACCGGGCGGGGAGCGGCCCCGGGCCCGGTGCCGGGCGGGGCCCGGGCGCGCTCGCGGTACTGGTCCGGCTGCGGTCCGGGGACGCGCTGGCTCCGGCCCTGGCGGCGGTGGGGCGGCTGCTGCCGCGCGCGCCGGCTCCGGGGTCGCCCGGCGCCCGGGGTCCCGCCGGGGCGGGCCACGCCGTCACCGCCGGGCTCTCCGACCCGGTCCGGGCCCTCTCGGAGCTGCCCGCCGCCTGGGCGCAGGCCACCGCCGCCGCGCGGGCGGCCGCCGGGCAGCCGGAGCTCGGGCCGGTGGCCCAGTGGGGCGGGATCGGGCCGTACCGGATGCTGGCCGCGCTGGGCGGGGGGCCGGCGGACGACCCGGCGACGCGGGCCCTGCTGGGTCCCGCCCACCGGGAACTGGCCCGTACGGCCGAGGTGTTCCTCGACTGCGCGGGGCAGGCGGGCCGCGCGGCGGCGGAGCTGGGCATCCACCGCCAGACCCTGTACTACCGGCTGGGGCGGGTGGAACAGCTGACGGGGCTCGACCTGGACGCGGGCGAGGACCGGCTGCTGCTGCACATGGCGCTCAAGGCCGCGCGCCTGCGGGCCTGAGCGCCGTTCCAGCGGGGGTTCGGCGGCGGTGGACCACCGCGCTGCCGACGGCCTTGTCGTGGATGCCGAGGGCGTCGGGGCTGAGCGCCATGGAGGACGCGTTCGCCACGCTCAGCACGGGGATGCCGGTGACCACCAGGTTCGTGAGGTGGCGGACCACGGCCCGGCCGTAGGGGAGGCGCCCTCCCCCGCGGGCCACGACCTCCAGGCCCATCACCCTCTTGCCCGGCGTCGCCCCCCGGCGCGAGACGCACAGCGGCGAGTACAGCAGCAGGAAGGCCGCCGTCCAGGCGGCCGCCGCGGCCTGCCAGGCGGTACGGGCCTCCGCGTCGGGGACGGCGAGCGCGCCGAGCACCCGGTCGAACCCGAGGAGCGGTACCACCACCGCCACGATGCCGATGGCCAGGTCCACCGCCGTGGCGGCGCCGCGCCGGACGATCCCGGCCGGGGAGCCGGGCAGCGGCCGGGCGTCCGGGGCGCGGCCCACGGGCGGCAGGGGGGCGAGGTCGCCCCCGCCGGACAGGAATCCCGTACCCATCGCGCGCCTACTCCCCCGCCGGGCCGGCGGCTCCGGCCCGTGCGGCCGCCGTCAGCCCCTCCGCGATCCGGCGGAGCCCTTCGGTGAACTCCTCGGCGGAGGCGGCGGTGCCGGGGTCGAGCAGCCACTGGATCATCAGGCCGTTGAGCAGTGCCTGGCAGACGGAGCCGAGGGTCCGCTCGTCGCGTTCGGTGAGCTCCTCCTCCGGGGTGCCGGTGAGGAGCGAGATCAGGCCCCGGCGGCCCTCGGCCTGGGAGGCGGCGAGCATCCCGCGCAGCTTCGGCAGCCGTTCGCCGCTGAGCGCGACCTCCATGCTGGCCGCCCAGACGGGGGCCGAGGTGTCGTGCTGGGCGAGGACCCCTTCCCACATGGCGCGCAGGCGCTCCAGGGAGCCGTCCTCACCGGGCATGCCGTCCTGGAAGGCCGTTTCGCCCCACTGCTGCATCAGGGCGATGAACGCCTGGGTGAGCAGGGCGTCCTTGGAGCCGTAGTGGTAGCCGATGGAGGCCAGGTTCGTGCCGGAGGCGCCGACGATGTCGCGCGCGGTGGTGCGTACGAACCCCTTCTCGACCAGGCACTTCTTGGCGCCTTCGAGCAGATCCTCTTTGTGTCCCATGGCCGTCACCGTAACAAGGCGGCCGTCCTGGGCGAAGGTCCCGGCCGCATGCTTTATACATCCGTCATATACGGGCGTTCACGGTGCTCGCCCGCGCCTCGGACGGGGGGGCGGGGGGCACGCGGAAGGGCCCGGGGCTGACGCCCCGGGCCCTTCCGGCGGTGTGCGGCGGTCAGACCAGGTTGACCGTACGGGCCGAGGCGGCGCCGATCTCCGCCGAGATGGCCGCGAGGACGTCCACCGGGACCTCCGCGTCGACGGTGAGGACGACGAGGGCCTCGCCGCCCTCCTCGGCGCGGGCGACCTGCATGCCCGCGATGTTCAGGCCGGCCTCGCCGAGCAGCTGGCCGACCTTGCCGACCACGCCCGGGCGGTCGGTGTAGCGCAGCACGATCATGTGGTCGGCCAGGGCCAGGTCCACGTCGTACTCGCCCACGCCCACGATCTTCTGAAGGTGCTTCGGGCCCGCCAGGGTGCCGGAGACCGACACCTCCTGACCGTCCGACAGGGTGCCGCGGACGGTCACCACGTTGCGGTGGTCCGGGGACTCCGAGCTGGTGGTCAGGCGGACCTCGACGCCGCGCTCCTGCGCGAACAGCGGGGCGTTGACGTAGGAGACCGTCTCGTCGACGACGTCCTCGAACACGCCCTTGAGGGCGGAGAGCTCCAGCACCTTGACGTCGTGCTGGGTGATCTCGCCGCAGACCTCCACGTCGAGGCGGACCGCGACCTCGCCCGCGAGGGCGGTGAAGATGCGGCCGAGCTTCTCGGCGAGCGGCAGACCGGGGCGCACGTCCTCGGCGATGACACCGCCCTGGACGTTGACCGCGTCCGGCACGAGCTCGCCGGCGAGCGCGAGGCGCACCGACTTGGCGACCGCGATGCCGGCCTTCTCCTGGGCCTCGTCCGTGGACGCGCCGAGGTGCGGGGTGCAGACGACCTGGTCGAGCTCGAAGAGCGGGGAGTCCGTGCAGGGCTCCTTCGCGTACACGTCGAGGCCGGCGCCGGCGACGCGGCCCTCCTTGATGGCCGAGTACAGCGCGGCCTCGTCGACGATCCCGCCGCGCGCGGCGTTGACGATGCGGACGGACGGCTTGACCTTGTGCAGGGCCTCGTCCCCGATGAGACCGACGGTCTCGGGGGTCTTGGGCAGGTGCACGGTGATGAAGTCGGCGACCTCCAGCAGCTCGTCCAGCGTCAGCATCTTGACGCCCATCTGGGCGGCGCGCGCGGGCTGTACGTAGGGGTCGTACGCGACGACCTTCATGCCGAAGGCCGACATGCGCTGGGCGACCAGGACGCCGATGCGGCCGAGGCCGACGACGCCCAGGGTCTTCTCGCTGAGCTCGACGCCCGTGTACTTGTTGCGCTTCCACTCGCCGTTCTTCAGCGCGGTGTTGGCCTGCGCGATGTTGCGGGCGGTGGCGACGAGGAGGCCGCAGGCCAGCTCGGCGGCGGTGACGATGTTGGAGGTCGGGGCGTTCACGACCATCACGCCGGCCTTGGTGGCGGCGGAGACGTCGACGTTGTCGAGACCGACACCGGCGCGGGCGACGACCTTCAGCTTCTTGGCGGCGGCGATGGCCTCGGCGTCCACCTTCGTGGCGGAGCGGACGAGGATCGCGTCGACCTCGGCGATCGCGGGGAGCAGCTCGGCGCGGTCGGCGCCGTTGACGTGCCGGATCTCGAAGTCCGGACCGAGCGCGTCCACCGTGGCGGGCGACAGCTCTTCGGCGATGAGTACGACAGGTTTCGAGCTCACGTGGGTCCTCACAAGTCCAGTGCGGACGGCCGTCCCGACGGCCGCAGGCGGTGGAGGGGGTAGCCGCGTGGAAGACGCACGACACTGTGGGCCTGACGCGTTGTGTTGAGCAGTGTAGTGGCGGATCGGGTGCGGATTTCCGCCTGTACGGAAGGATCACCCGTCCGGGATTGGCCGGGGTGGACAATCCGTCCTGTCCCAGGGCTACATTCCGGCGGTCTCCGGCCGGAGCCGGAGCGGAGGCGCATGTGCGGCGGGGCCGGGACGCACCGTCCCGGCCCCGCCGTTCACGAGATCAGCTCTCGTCGCTGTCGACCCAGCTCATCAGCTTGCGCAGCTTCTTGCCGGTGGTCTCCAGCAGGTGCTCGGAGTCCGCCTTCTTGTACTCGTTGTACTTCGGCAGGCCGGCCTTGTACTCGGCCATCCACTCCTCGGCGAACTTGCCGCTCTGGATCTCCTCGAGGACCTTCTTCATCTCGGCCTTGGTGGCGTCGGTGATGACGCGCGGACCGGTGATGTAGTCGCCCCACTCGGCGGTCTCGGAGACCGACCAGCGCATCTTCTCCAGGCCGCCCTCGTACATGAGGTCGACGATGAGCTTCAGCTCGTGCAGGCACTCGAAGTAGGCGATCTCCGGCTGGTAGCCGGCCTCGGTCAGGGTCTCGAAACCGGCCTTGACCAGAGCGGAGGCGCCACCGCAGAGGACGGCCTGCTCACCGAACAGGTCGGTCTCGGTCTCCTCGGTGAAGGTGGTCTTGATGACGCCGGCGCGGGTGCCGCCGATGCCGGCCGCGTAGGAGAGCGCCAGGGCGAAGGCGTTGCCCGAGAAGTCCTGCTCGACGGCGGCGATGCACGGAACGCCGCGGCCCTCCTCGTACTGGCGGCGGACCAGGTGGCCCGGGCCCTTCGGGGCGACCAGGGCGACGTCCACGTTGGCCGGGGGCTTGATGAAGCCGTAGCGGACGTTGAAGCCGTGGCCGAAGAAGAGCGCGTCGCCCTCCTGGAGGTGGTCCTTGATGGACGCCTCGTAGATCTCGGCCTGGAGCGGGTCCGGGGTCAGGATCATGATGACGTTGGCCCACTCGGCGGCCTCCGCCACGGAGACGACCTTCAGGCCCTGGTCCTCGGCCTTGGCCTTGGAGCTGGAGCCCTCCTTGAGGCCGACGACGACGTCGACGCCGGAGTCACGGAGCGACAGCGCGTGGGCGTGGCCCTGGCTGCCGTAACCGATGACCGCGACCTTGCGGCCCTGGATGATGGACAGGTCGGCGTCGTTCTCGTAGAACAGCTCGGCCACTGGGATATCTCCTTGGTGCGCTGGTGTTGCTCCCACCGTACGGCGGGGAACGGAATAAGAGTTTCTCGGTCTCGCTATGCGGGCCGGCGTGTCAGCCGCCGCGTCCTGAACCGGATGTCGCGGAGGTCAGGCGCTGCGTTCGAGCGAACGCAGGCTGCGGTCCGTGATGGACCGTCCGCCACGCCCTATGGCGATGGTGCCCGACTGGACCAGTTCCTTGATGCCGAAGGGCTCCAGCATCTTGAGCATGGCGCCGAGCTTGTCGGCGCCGCCGGTGGCCTCGATGGTGACGGCCTCCGGGGAGACGTCGACGGTCTTGGCGCGGAACAGCTGGACGATCTCGACGATCTGCGAGCGGGTCTCGTTGTCGGCGCGGACCTTCACCAGGACGAGTTCGCGCTCGATGGCGTTCGACGGCTCCAGCTCGACGATCTTGAGCACGTTGACCAGCTTGTTGAGCTGCTTGGTCACCTGCTCCAGCGGGAGGTCCTCGACGTTCACCACGATGGTGATGCGGGAGATGTCGGGGTGCTCGGTGACGCCGACCGCGAGGGAGTCGATGTTGAACCCGCGGCGGGAGAACAGCGCGGCGATCCGGGCGAGGATGCCGGGCGTGTTCTCGACCAGGACGGAGAGCGTGTGCTTGGACATGTGAGTCGTTCTCTCTCTCAGGCTCTCTCGGCTCAGTCGTCTTCGTTGTCGCCGAAGTCGGGACGGACGCCCCGGGCTGCCATGACCTCGTCGTTGGAGGTGCCGGCGGCGACCATCGGCCACACCATGGCGTCCTCGTGGACGATGAAGTCGACCACGACCGGACGGTCGTTGATCGCGTTGGCCTCGGCGATGACCTTGTCCAGGTCGGCCGGGTCCTCGCAGCGCAGGGCGACGCAGCCCATGGCCTCGGACAGCTTGACGAAGTCCGGGACGCGGGTGCCCATGCGGGGCGAGGAGGACTCGCCGAGCTGGGAGCCCACGGTGTCGTGGCCCGTCTCGCCCGCGTGCAGGACCGTGTTCGAGTACCGCTGGTTGTAGAACAGGGTCTGCCACTGGCGGACCATGCCCAGCGCGCCGTTGTTGATGATCGCGATCTTGATCGGGATGTTGTTCAGCGCGCAGGTGGCCAGTTCCTGATTGGTCATCTGGAAGCAGCCGTCGCCGTCGATCGCCCAGACCGTGCGGTCCGGCATGCCGACCTTGGCCCCCATCGCGGCGGGGACCGCGTAGCCCATGGTTCCGGCGCCGCCGGAGTTCAGCCAGGTGCGGGGCTCCTCGTAGTTGACGAAGTGCGAGGCCCACATCTGGTGCTGGCCGACGCCGGCCGCGTAGATGGTGCCCTTCGGCGCCAGCTGACCGATCCGCTCGATGACCTGCTGCGGCGAGAGGCTGCCGTCCTCGGGCAGGTCGTAGCCCAGCGGGTAGGTCTCGCGCCAGCGGTTGAGGTCCTTCCACCAGGCGGTGTAGTCGCCGGTGTTGCCCTCGCCGGCCTCGGCCTGGACGGCCTGGATCAGGTCGGCGATGACCTCGCGGGCGTCACCGACGATCGGGACGTCGACGGCGCGGTTCTTGCCGATCTCGGCCGGGTCGATGTCCGCGTGGATGACCTTGGCGAAGGGGGCGAAGCTGTCCAGCTTGCCGGTGACGCGGTCGTCGAAGCGGGTGCCGAGCGCGATCAGCAGGTCCGACTTCTGGAGCGCGGTCACGGCGGTGACGGAACCGTGCATGCCGGGCATGCCGACATTCTGCGGGTGGCTGTCGGGGATGGAGCCCAGGGCCATCAGGGTGGTGACGACCGGGACGCCGGTGAGCTCGGCGAGGACCTTCAGCTCGGCGGTGGCGCCGGCCTTCATGACTCCGCCGCCGACGTAGAGGACCGGCCGCTTGGCGGCGGCGATCATCTTCGCGGCCTCGCGGATCTGCTTGGCGTGCGGCTTGGTGACCGGCCGGTAGCCGGGGAGGTCCTGGCTGGGCGGCCACGAGAAGGTGGTCTTCGCCTGCAGGGCGTCCTTGGCGATGTCGACCAGGACCGGGCCGGGACGGCCGGTGGAGGCGATGTGGAAGGCCTCGGCGATGGTCTTGGCGATGTCCTCGGCCCTGGTCACCAGGAAGTTGTGCTTGGTGATCGGCATCGTGATGCCGACGATGTCCGCCTCCTGGAAGGCGTCGGTGCCGATCGCCTTGGAGGAGACCTGGCCCGTGATCGCGACGAGCGGGACGGAGTCCATGTGCGCGTCGGCGATCGGGGTGACCAGGTTGGTGGCGCCCGGGCCGGAAGTGGCCATGCACACGCCGACCTTGCCGGTGGCCTGGGCGTAGCCGGTGGCGGCGTGGCCGGCTCCCTGCTCGTGGCGGACCAGGATGTGACGGACCTTCTTGCTGTCCATCATCGGGTCGTACGCCGGGAGGATGCAGCCGCCCGGGATACCGAAGACGGTGTCGCACCCCACCTCTTCGAGAGAGCGGATGAGGGACTGGGCGCCCGTGACGTGCTCAACTGCGGCGGACTGCTGTCCGCCCGTACGGGGCCGCGGCTGCGGATGGTGGGCCCCGGAGGCCTGCTCGGTCATCGGCATTCTCTTCTCGAAGCTGAGGGTTTTACGAGGAGCGGGGGTGCTCCGGATCCGGTCCGGATGCGTGTGCCAGTGCAACAAAAAACCCCTCGTGCCGGGTGGCAAGCGAGGGGAGCGCGTCGGTGGTGTCGAGCGGGGACATGCAGGCCCCAGCTTCAGCCGACGCGCTTTCCAAGTACGAGAATTCGGGTGCGCATGGCATTGACCCTCCCTCCGGCGGGAGGTGGATGTCAAGCGGGTGGGACGGGCGTCTCATTATTTGAGCCTCTATGGATGACCATCGAGCCACCGGACGAGCCACCGGCCAAGGCCGGCTGGGCCGTACCGCCCGGTACTGGGAACGTACCTCTCACGAGCGCCCGCCGCAGCCTGTATTCGTCGAGCGGTCCGGAGAAGGCCGCTCCCTGGCCGTGGGTGCACCCCATCGCCCGCAGTGCGAGCACCTGCTCGGGGAGGTCCACGCCGTCGGCCACGGACTGCATGCCCAGGTCGTTTGCGATCCGCAACAATCCGGCCGTGATCTTGTGCAGCCTGGCCGATTCGACCACGCCTTCGACCAGACCCCGGTCCAGCTTCAGCAGGTCCACCGGGAGCCGGCGCAGGGCGCTGATGGCCGCGTAGCCGCTGCCGAAGCCGTCCAGGGCGATCCGTACACCGAGCCGGTGCAGGGCCGTCAGACGGCGCTCCAGCTCGTCGAAGGGCACTCTGGGGTCGGAGGCGGCCAGTTCCAGGACCAGGGCCCCGGAGGGCAGGCCGTGCCGGGTCAGGAGGGCCTCCACGCTGCCCCCGGGCACCGAGCGGTCCAGCAGCCGCTGGGCGGTCATCCGGACGGCCACTGGTACGTCGTGCCCGGCCCGGTGGCGCTCGGCGGCCCGCTCCACGGCCTCCTCCAGGAGCCAACGGCCCAGTTCGGCCGTACGGGAGCCGTCCGCCCCGGGCGGACCGCCCTCGCTGTGCTCGGCCACCCGGAGGAACTCGGCCGGGGTGAAGAGGATGCCCTGGGCGGAGCGCCAGCGGGCCTGGGCGGCGACGGCCGTGACCTCCCCGGTGGCCAGGGAGACCACGGGCTGGTGCAGCAGGGCGAACTCGCCCTCGTGCAGCGCGGTCCGCAGCCGTCCGGCCAGCTCGGCCTTGCGTACGACCTCGGCCTGCATCTGGGGGGCGTACAGCTCGACCCGGTCCTTGCCGCCGGCCTTGGCCCGGTACATCGCGAGATCCGCGTTGCGCATCAGGTCCGAAGGGGTGATGCCGGGGTCGGCGAAGGCGACGCCGATGCTCGCGGCCACCCGGACCTCGCTCCCGGCGATGCGGTACGGCTGGGAGAGGGTGGCGCGGAGCCGGTCGGCGATGTCGTGGACCTGGTACTCGCGGGCGCCGCGGTCCCGGCTGCCGTCGCCGAGGATCAGCGCGGCGAACTCGTCGCCGCCGAGCCGGGCGGCGGTGTCCCCGGCCCGTACGGCGTCCTGGAGCCGGCGGGCGGCCTCGACGAGCAGTTCGTCGCCGGCCTGGTGGCCGATGGTGTCGTTGACGGCCTTGAAGCCGTCGAGGTCGATGAAGAGCACGGCGGTGCTGTGGTCCCCGGCCCGGCGGCCGGTGAGGGCCTGGCGGACCCGGCGGGTGAACAGGGCCCGGTTGGGCAGGTCGGTCAGCGGGTCGTGCTCGGCGCTGTGCTGGAGCTGGGCCTGGAGGCGGACCCGCTCGGTGACGTCACGGCTGTTGAGGATGAGGCCGCCCTGGTGGCGGTTGACCGTGGACTCCACGTTCAGCCACTCGCCGCCGCCCGACTTGAACCGGCACTCGATGCGGGTGGTGGGCTCCTCGCCGGGCGGGGCGGCCAGGAAGCGGCGTACCTCGTGGACCACGCGGCCGAGGTCATCGGGGTGGATCAGGGAGGCGAGCTCGGTGCCGACCAGTTCCTCCGCCTCGCGTCCGTAGACCCCGGCGGCGGCGGGGCTGACGTAGCGCAGGGTCCCCGTGGGCGCGGCGATCATGATGACGTCGCTGGAGCCCTGGACCAGGGACCGGAAGTGGTTCTCCTTCTGGGCCAGTTCCTGGGTGAGCGCGATGTTGTCGAGGAGCATGATGCCCTGCCGGATGACGAGGGCGAGGACGACGGTGCAGCCGGTGAAGACGACCATCCGGTCCACCTTCCGGCCGTCCACGACGTTGTACAGGATGCCGAGGGTGCAGACGGCGGCCGCGAGGTACGGCGTGAGCGCGGGCAGGGAGCCGGTGATGGGGCGGCTGTGCGGGCGGTCGGGGCGCGGCGGACCGGAGCGCGGAACGGGTTCGGTCCGGCGGGCGCCCCAGGGGGCGTAGGCGAGCAGCAGGGAGCCCGCGAACCAGCCGGCGTCGAGGATCTCGCCCGACTTGTAACTGGTGTTGAGCAGCGGCGAGGTGAAGAGCGCGTCGCTCAGGACGGTCAGTGCGAGGGCCGCGATCGCCGTGTTGACCGCCGAGCGGTTGTTGGCCGAGCGCCGGAAGTGCAGCACCAGGACCGTGGAGACCAGCGCGATGTCGAGGAGCGGGTACGCGAGCATGAGCGCGGCGTGCAGGACGCTGCCCGGGGCGCCCGACTGGGCGGTGCGGGCGGCGCTGGCGAGGGCCAGGCTCCAGGACAGGGTCAGCAGGGAGCCGCCGATGAGCCAGGAGTCGAGGCCGAGGCAGACCCATCCGGCGCGGGTGACCGGTCGTTTGGCCAGGACGAGCAGGCCGACGATGGCGGCGGGGGCGAAGCAGAGGAAGGCGAAGTCGGCGAGCGAGGACTCGGGGACCTCCTCGTCGAGGACCACCTCGTACCAGCCCCAGACGGCGTTCCCCACGGCCCCCATCAGCGAAGAGAAGGCGAACATCAGCCAGGCGGGGCGTTCTCGCCGGCCGATCGCGCGGGCGTAGTGGTAGCAGGAGGCGGCGGCCAGTAATCCGGCGGCGCTGAGCCCGAAGTCGCCCATGATCTTGGCGAGTTCGCCCGAGCCCCAGCCGAGGGCGGCGCCGACGGCGTAGCCGCCGCAGACCACTGCGAGGAGGAGCTGCGCCGCGAGGCCCCGGCCGCCGCCCGTGACGGGCTGGCGGGTCAGGAGCGCCGCCCCCGGGGCGCTCACCGGTGCCCCTCGCCGGCTGGTTCCGGCGCAGTCCAGTCTCGGCAGCGTCGCCTCCGGCGGCCCTGCCGGAGCGGATCCTTCGTCCATTGGCCGTGCATCGCCCGTCGCCCCCCAAAGTGTCCGATCACTCCCCAGCGCCAGACGTACGTGGCGCAGCCCCTTGTTCCGGACGATACACCACTTTCGTCACTCAGCGACATAGCTCCTCTACGCTCAGTCACCAAGAGGGGGGTCGTGGCCACCGGTCGCGTGCGGGTGATCACCCTGCGTGAGCGGCCGGGCGGCTCCCCGCTGCCGGGGGCCGCCTCAGTCCTTGGTGAGCACGATGTTGTGGACCTCTTCACCGGCGGCGAAACGGGTGAGCTGCCGGGCCACGAGCCGCTTCGCCCTCGGCTCGAACGCGGAGCTGCTGCCGCCCACATGAGGGGTGATCAGGACGTTCGGGGCGTGCCAGAGGGGGTGGCCGGCCGGCAGCGGCTCCGGGTCCGTGACGTCGAGCGCGGCGCGCAGCCGGCCCTGCTCCAGCTCGGCCAGCAGGGCCCCGGTGTCGACGACCGGGCCGCGCGAGACGTTCACGAGCAGGGCGCCGTCCTTCATCCGGCCGAGGAAGGCGGCGTCCGCCAGCCCCCGGGTCGTCTCGGTCAGCGGGGTGGTGAGGACCACCACGTCCGCGTCCGGGAGCAGGGCGGGGAGGTCGGCGAGGGCGTGGACCGGACCGTGCGGGGCGGTGCGGGCGGAGCGGGCGACGCGGGTGATCCGCCCGCACTCGAAGGGGACGAGCCGGTCCTCGACGGCCGTGCCGATCGCCCCGTAGCCGACGATCAGGACGGACTTGTCGGCGAGGGCGTCGTAGAAGCCGCCGCGCCACTCCTCGCGGTCCTGGCCGCGCACCATGCCGGGGATCCCGCGCAGGGAGGCGAGCACGAGGGTGAGGGCGAGCTCGGCGGTGCTGGCCTCGTGGACGCCGCGGGCGTTGCACAGCCGTACGCCCGGGCGGAGGTCACCGAGGCCGGGCAGGACGTGGTCGATGCCGGCGGTGAGCGTCTGCACCACCCTCAGGGCGGGCATCGCCGCGAGCGGGCGCAGCGTCACCGCCTGGGACTTCATGTACGGGGTGACGTAGAAGACGCAGTCGGCCGGGTCGGCCGGAAAGGTGTCCTCGCCGTCCCACTGGCGGTAGCGGAAGGAGTCGGGGAGGCCGTCGATCTCTCCGGGCGGGAAGGGGAGCCAGACGTCCCCGGTCGTTGCAGTCATGATCGCGAGGCTATGCCAAGGGAACTGGATCAAGCCGTTAGTTTGAAGGCCGGACCGGGACCGGGCCGGGAGGGGGACGCAGGGGTGGAGCACAGGTCGATCGGGTCGGGACCGCTGACGGTGGGCGCCATAGGGCTCGGCTGCATGCCGATGAGCTGGGCCTACGCGCCTTCGCGGCGGCGGGGTGAGGAGTCGCTGCGCACCCTGCACACGGCGCTGGACCTGGGGGCGAACCTGCTGGACACGGCCGATCTGTACGGGCCGTTCACCAACGAGCTGGTGCTGGGGCGGGTGCTGCGGGAGCGGCGTTCCGAGGCCTTCGTGTCCGCCAAGGTGGGGCTGCGGGCGGGTGAGGGGCACGTGGTGGCCGACGGGCGGCCGGGGTACGTCCGGCGGGCGTGCGACGCCTCGCTGCGGCGGCTGCGGACCGACGTCATAGACCTGTACCAGTTGCACCGGGTGGATCCGGAGGTGCCGGTGGAGGAGACCTGGGGGGCCATGGCGGAGCTGGTCCAGGCCGGGAAGGTGCGGGCGCTGGGGTTCTGCGCGCTGGGCGCGGGGGCCGGGCCGGGCGCGGGGCGGCGCGGGGACCGGGGGTACCGCGCGACGCTCCGGCAGCTGGACCGGGTGCAGCAGGTGTTCCCGGTGACGGCGGTGCAGGCGGAGCTGTCGGTGTGGTCGCCGGAGGCGGCGTGGCAGCTGCTGCCGTGGTGTGCGGCGCGGGGGGTGGGGGTGCTGGCGGCGATGCCGCTGGGCAGCGGGTTCCTGACCGGGACGCTGACGCCGGGGGAGGGTTTCGAGGAGGCCGACGTGCGGGCGCGGCACCCGCGGTTCACGGCGCACGCGATGGCCTCCAACCAGGTGCTGGTGGCGGGGCTGCGGCGGGTGGCCGGGCGGCACGGGCCCGGGGTCACGGCGGCGCAGGTGGCGCTGGCGTGGGTGCTGGCGCAGGGGCCGCACGTGGTGCCGGTGCCGGGGGCGGAGCGGGCCCGGTGGGCGGCGGAGAACGCCCGGGCGGCGGAGGTGCGGCTGACGGCCGGGGAGCTGGCCGAGATAGCGGCGCTGCCGGCGGCGGTGGGAGCCTGGGACTAGAGCCCCCGTCCCGGGCTTCCCCCCGAGGTCCACTCGATCGGGTGTACGAGGGATGGAACTTCGGGACCGTCCGGGTCTGTTGGGTCTGGTGAAGGGCAGGACTGGAGGACACGGGACACGGACGCGGACGGTCGGCCGGCCGGTCGGCCGGCCGGTCGGTCGCTCGGAGGGGAGCGGGATCATGCGGTACGGACAGTTCCACAGGGGCGGGGCGCAGGCCTTCGAGGCGGCGCCGGGGTACGGGGGCGGGCGCGCGCGGCGCCCTGGGGTGCTGGCGGCGCTCGCACTGGCGGGGTGCGGAGCCCTGCTGGCGGCGGGCTGTTCCCCGTCGGCCGGCGGAGGGCCCGGGCCGGGCGGCTCCCCATCGGGCTCACCACCGGCGGGAGCGGCGTCCCCGGGGGCCTCGGGGCGGCCGGAGGAGTCGGGGCCGCCCGCGAAGGGGTCGGTGACGGTGACCGGCGAGGCGGCCAAGGGGCTGGAGTCCCCCTGGGGCGTGGCACCGCTGCCCGGCGGGGACCTGCTGGTCGCCTCCCGGGACAAGGGCACCATCAGCCGGGTGCGGGCGGACACGGGCGCGGTGACACAGATCGGCCGGGTCCCCGGGGTGGCCCCCGGCGGGGAGGGCGGGCTACTGGGTCTCGCGCTGTCCCCGTCCTTCGCCTCGGACCGGATGGTCTACGCGTACTTCACGACGGAGTCCGACAACCGCATCGCCCGGATGCGCTACGACGAGACGAGACCGGCCGGGCAGCAACTGGGGGCGCCCGACACGGTGTTCCGGGGCATCCCCAAGGGGCTCATCCACAACGGCGGCCGGATCGCCTTCGGCCCGGACCGGATGCTGTACGCCGGGACGGGCGAGACCGGGGACACGGGGCTGGCCCAGGACAAGAAATCACTGGGCGGGAAGATCCTGCGGATGACACCGGACGGACAGCCGGTGCACGGCAATCCCGAGGCCGACTCGGTCGTCTACTCCTACGGCCACCGCAATGTGCAGGGGCTCGCCTGGGACAAGGACAAGCGGCTGTGGGCGGCAGAGTTCGGCCAGCGCGCCTGGGACGAGCTGAACCTCATCGAGCCGGGGGGCAACTACGGCTGGCCGGAGGCGGAGGGCAAGGCGGGCAAGGCGGGCTTCCGTGAACCGGTCGCCGTGTGGAAGACGGACGAGGCCTCGCCGAGCGGGATCGCCTGGGCGGAGGGCTCGATCTGGATGGCCGGGCTGAAGGGCGAGCGGCTGTGGAGGATCCCGCTGAAGGGCACCGCTCCGGCGGCGGAGCCGGAGGCCTTCCTCCAGGGGAAGTACGGCCGGCTGCGCACGGTGGTGCCGCTCGGCGGGGACGGACTGCTGCTGGTCACGAGCGAGACGGACGGGCGCGGCTCGCCGGAGGCGGGCGACGACAGGATCCTGAGACTGACGGTGCGGTGACCTGAGAGGCCCCGAGAGGGGCGGAAGGCTGGGAGGGCGCGGTGTTCAACATGATCGAGGAGCTGTTCAACCCGGGGCGCAGGCACACGGACGAGGAGAAGAAGCGCCTGGAGCTGTCCCGGACCGACGTCGGTGACGGCGACCCGGGGCGGGGGCCCATAGACCTCGACTCCGGCAAGGTGCTCATACGCCCCGCCGGGGACCCCGGGGAGACCGGGGAGACCGGGGAGACCGGAGCCCCCGGGGACCCCGGCGCCGGGGGCTCGGCCGGCGGGGCTTAGGGACGGCCCGCCCGGGCTGCGGGGGGCGCCCCGGCGGCCTGGGCGAGCGGGGCGGTGAAGAGGCGCAGCCGGTGGGCGAGGGCCGCGGCCTCGCCCCGGCCGGCGACCCCGAGCTTGGCCAGGATGTTCGAGACGTGCACGCTGGCCGTCTTCGGGGAGATGAAGAGTTCCTCCGCTATCTGCCGGTTGGTGCTGCCGGTGGCGACTAGGCGCAGGACGTCCCGCTCACGGCTGGTCAGGCCCAGGGCCTCCATGGGGTCGGAGTCCGGTGCCGGTGCGGCCGGGTGGGACTCCTCGGCGGTCAGCGGGAGCCGGGCGCGCTGTGCGAGCAGGGCCAGGTCCTCGCGGAGCCGTCGGGCGCCGAGCCGGTCGGCGGCGGCGTGGGCGTCGCGGAGCAGGTCGGCGGCCGTCTCGCGGTCCCCGCCGGAGACGAGCAGGGCTTCGGCGAGGCGGTGGCGGGCCCGGGCGAGGACGTACGGGCGCTGGAGGGGGCGTACGGCCGCTTCGACCTCGGTCCAGTCGGCGACGGTGTCGCGGGCCTGGGCGCGCAGCAGCTCGGCCTCCAGGTACCGGGCGTGCGCGAGCCAGACCGGGGCCGGGGTGGCCAGGGTGCGGGCGGCGGTGCGCAGGACGTCCAGGGCGGCGTCGCGGCCGGCGTCGGCCACCGGCAGGCCCCGGGCGTCGGCCTCGGCGGAGGCGGAGGCCAGCAGCAGGGGCCAGGCGTAGCGGTGGTGGCCGAGCGGGAAGCCGTGGGCGACGGCCTCGGCGGTCTCGGCGCGGACGTCGGCGATGCGGCCCTCCGCCTCGGCGACGCCGATGGCCAGCCGGTAGAGCGGGAGCCGGTGCTGGGGCTGGCTGTCGTGGGTGCCGAAGTGGGCGTGGGCGGCGGCGATCTGCTGGGCGGCTTCGGTGAGTTCGCCGCGGGCCAGGGCCAGGTAGGCCAGGCGCGCGGAGGCGGAGCCGCGCGGTGCGGCGCTCTGGCCGACGCGCAGGGTACGGCGGGCGGCTTCGGCGGCCTCGTCCCAGCGGCCCAGGCTGTACAGGCTCTCGGCCATGTTCCCGCAGACCCAGGCCTCGGTGTCCAGGAGCCGGGACCTGCTGACGAGTTCGACCCCTTGTTCGGCCAGTTCCACGGCTTCGCGGGACCGGCCCATGGATTCGAGTTGAGAGGTGATGTTGACATGTGCGCGGCCCGCTACCACGGTGAATCCGAGGTCGGTGGCGCGGTCCTTGACCGCGTGCAGTTCGGCGAGGCCGGTGGTGCCGTCGCCGGAGTCGATGAGCAGACAGCCGTAGGTGATCCGGGCGTTGAGCTCGGTCTCCTCGGCGCCGATCATCCGGGCGTACTCGACGGCCCGTTCGGCGGCGGCGAGGTTGCCGGGGCCCGGGTTGTGGAGCATGCCCCAGCCCGCGGCCCGGACGAGGACGTCGGCGTGCACCTGGGACGGGGGCAGCCCCTTGACCAGTTCCTGGGCGGTGGCGATCTCCTCCCAGCCGTCACCCCGGCCGAGGTTGGCGACGAGGCGGGAGCGCTCGGTCCAGAACCAGGCGGCGCGCAGGGGGTCGTCTCCGTCCTCCTCCAGGGTCCGCAGGGCCAGCTTGGTGAGTTTCAGGGCGCGTTCGCGTTCGCCGCCGAAGCGTGCGGCGACGGTGGCCTCGGCGAGCAGGTCGAGGCGCTGGAGCGGGGTGGTGGCCGGGTCGCAGCCGCAGGGCGGGTAGACCTCGGTGTAGTCGGCGGGGCGCAGTTCGGCGCGGACCTCGTCGGGGACGCTGTCCCACAGGTCCATGGCCCGTTCCAGCAGGCTGAGCTGCTCGGAGTAGGCGTGCCGGCGGCGGGCGGTGACGGAGGCGGCGAGGACGGCGGGCAGGGCCTTGGCGGGGTCGTTCGCGGCGTACCAGTAGTTGGCCAGCCGGATGACCCGCTCCTCGGCGCGGACCAGGGATCCGTCGGTCTCCATGGCCTCGGCGTAGCGGCGGTTGACGCGGGCGCGCTCGCCGGGCAGCAGGTCGTCGCTGACGGCCTCGCGGACCAGGGAGTGGCGGAAGCGGTAGCCGTCCCCGTCGGCGGAGGCGAGGAGGATGTTGGCCCCGACGGCGGCCCTGAGGGCCTCGATCAGTTCGTCCTCGCCGAGCTGGACGACGGCGCGCAGCAGGGCGTATTCGACGGTGGAACCGCCCTCGGCGACGATGCGCACCACGCGCTGGGCGGCGTCGGGCAGCACTTCGACGCGGACGAGCAGCAGGTCGCGCAGGGATTCGGTGAGGCCGGTGCGGCAGCCGCTCTCCCGGGAGGCGACGAGTTCCTCGACGAAGAAGGCGTTGCCGTCGGAGCGGTCGAAGACCGATTCGACGAAGCTCTCCTCGGGCCGCGAGGCGAGGATCCCGGCGAGCTGGCGGCGCACCTCGGCGCGGTTGAAGCGGGCCAGTTCGATGCGGTGGACGGTGCGGAGCCGGTCGAGTTCGGCGAGCAGCGGGCGCAGCGGGTGGCGGCGGTGGATGTCGTCGGCCCGGTAGGTGGCGACGAGGACGAGCCTGCCCCGGGCGAGGGTGCGGAAGAGGTAGGCGAGCAGGTGCCGGGTGGAGGTGTCCGCCCAGTGGAGGTCTTCCAGGACGAGGACGACGGTGCGGTCGGCGGCGAGCCGTTCGAGCATCCTGGCGGTGAGCTCGAAGAGCCGCGCGGTGCTCTCCTCGTCGTGGGGGCCCCGTGGGGTCTCGCCGAGTTCGGGGAGGATGCGGGCGAGTTCGTCCTCCTGTCCGGCCGCGGCCGCCGCCAGCTCGTCGGGGAGCAGGCGCAGGAGGGTGCGCAGGGCAGTCGAGAAGGGGGCGAAGGGAAGTCCCTCCGCCCCGATCTCCACGCAGCCTCCGACGGCCACCACGGCTCCGCGGCGGGCGGCCTCCGTGAGGAACTCCTCGGTCAGGCGGGTCTTGCCGACGCCGGCCTCTCCTCCGATGAGCAGGGCTTGCGGCTCCTGGTCCGCGGCGCACGCAAGGGCGTCCACGAGTGCGGCCAGTTCGTCGGCTCGGCCGACGAACACCGGGCTGACAGATCTGGTCTCCACGCCGCCGAGCATCGCACACGGGTCCGGCCCGGCGGCAGTCGTTATCGGTGTGCTCGTCATCTCGCGTCGGTCCACGTGGTCCGCGGCGCGGGTTACGCGGCGCGGGTGAACAGGCTCCGGTGTCCCCTCACCGTCCTCTCGGATTCCTGGCCGCGAGAGGAGGCGCGGGAGGCCTTCTTGGCCTCCTGGGCGATCCGGTACAGCTCGGCCTCGCGGATGAGGTCGGCGCGGCGGGCGGTGGCGATCTCGTACTCGAACATCTCGTTCTCCCTGGTCGCTCTTCTCGGGCACCTCGTTCGGTGTGATCCAAGATTCGCCTCCCAGAGGGGTGCGGCACATGGGGCTCATGCCGGATCTCCGCGGTGCCGGGGGCCTTAGGCCGGGGGCCGGGGACCCTGAGGCGGCCTGGGGCGGCCTAAGACCGGGCGGGAGATCCCGTAAGGCGGTGCCTACTCGGCTGCCGTGGGGAGGGGGAAGAGGAGGTCGAAGTACATGAGGCCGAAGAGCAGGACGCCGAGCAGGCCGAGGGCGACGGCGGCCCAGGAGACGGAGCGGACCCAGGCGGGGTGGACCCTGCCGGGGGCGCCGAAGGCGGGGCGGGCGAGGACGAAGGCGGCGAGGAGGAGGGCGAGGGTGGACAGGACGCCGTTGACGAGGGCGGTCATGTGCCAGGCGTCGGCGTACAGGGCGGCGATCTTCTCCTTGGCCGTGGTGGCGCTGACCGACTCGATCTGGCCGATGAGCGTCTGGCGCTCGGCGGCGACGCGGGAGACCCAGCTGCCGCTGAGGGCGACGAGGCCCAGGCCCGCGGCGACGACGGCGGAGGCGGCGGCACCGACGCCGGTGCTCTGCTCGGGGAGCTCCGCGCCGAGGTCCTCGTCGACGGCTCCGTCCTCGTCGGCGGCGTCCTCGTCGGCGGCGGCCGTGGCGGCCTCGGCCGTGTCGGCCGTCGTCTCGTCGCGGTCTGCGGCGGGGGCGGCTGCCGGGGTGGGAGCGGCGGCCGGGTTGTCCCCGGGGGTGTCCGCGTCCGCGTCGGGGGCGGCCGGGACGGGGGTCTTCGTGGTGTCCATGCCGGGCACCGTAGGCGGCGTTTCTGAGAGGTTCCTGAGAGGTCTCGGGAGGCTGCGCCGCCGGTGGGCCGCGGGCCCCGGGCGGGGCCCGCGGCGGTGGGGGTCACGGCTGGCGGGAGGCGGTCCGTTCGTGGGCGAGGACGGCCCAGACCTCGGTGTCCTGGCGCACGCCGCGGTGGAGGTGGTTCTGCCGCATGACGCCGTCGCGGGTGAGCCCGAGGCGTCGGGCGGCGGCGATGCTCTTCTCGTTGCCGGCGGCGACGTGCCATTCCACGCGGTGCATGCCGCGGACGTCGAAGGCCCAGTCGATCAGGATCCGGCAGGCCTTGGTGACGAGGCCCCGGCCGGCCGCGGCGGGCTCCAGCCAGCAGCCGACCTCGCAGGTGCCGGCGTCGGCGTCGAAGGTGCGGAAGAGGACCCCGCCGACGAGGGTGCCGTCGACCCGGATGCCGTAGAGGCGGGCGCCGTCCCGGGCGGCCTCCTCCGCCTTGGAACCGAGCAGGTGCCGCGCCGATTCGAGGTCGGTGACCCGGTCCGGCAGGCTGATGAACTCGCCGATGAACGCGCGGCCCCGGTCCATGTGCGCCAGGAACTCCTCGGCGTGCCAGACCTCCAGCGGGAACAGCTGGGCGTCGTCGGCCAGGTCTATCGCGAACATGAGTGCTTCCTTACGGCTCGTGACCGGTCAGCGGGACGTGCGGGCCGGTTCGGCGTGGTCGGCGTCCGGCCGCTGCGACGGAAGTGTCGCACGGGGCGTGGCGTGTTCCGGCGGCTCGATGCTGATGCGGGGGAGCCTGCGGTCCAGCCAGGCGGGGATCCACCAGTTCGCGCCGCCGAGCATGTGCATGAGCGCGGGGACGAGCAGGGTGCGCAGCACGAAGGCGTCGAGGGCCACGGCCGCGGCGAGGGCGATGCCGAACATGGCGATGAGGCGGTCTCCGCTGAGCACGAAGGCCAGGAAGACGGAGATCATGATGACGGCCGCCGAGTTGATCACGCGGCTGGTCTCGGCGAGGCCCACGCGGACGGCCCGCCGGTTGTCGCCGGTCTCCAGCCATTCCTCGTACATCCGGCTGACGAGGAAGACCTGGTAGTCCATGGACAGTCCGAAGAGCACGGACACCATGATCACCGGCAGGAAGGGCTCGATCGGGCCGGCGCTGCCCAGCCCCATCGGCTCGCTCCCCCAGCCCCACTGGAAGATCACGACGACGACGCCGAAGGAGGAGGCGACGGCCGCGACGTTCATGGCGGCGGCCTTGAGCGGGATGCCTATGGACCGGAAGGCGAGCAGCAGCAGGACGCAGCCGAGGGCGATGACCACCCCGACGAAGAGCGGCAGCTTGCCGACGATCACCTCGGCGAAGTCGTCGTAGCCGGCCGTCACCCCGCCCACGTGGACGTCCATGGAGCTGCCGTGCGCGGCGCGCGGGATGACCTCGCCGCGCAGGGTGTCGACCAGTTCGCTCGTGGCCCGGGACTGCGGCGCGAAGTCCGGTACGACCGTCAGGACGGCGGTGTCCCCGCTGCGGTTGAGGACGGCGGGGCCGGCGGAGGCGACGCCGTCGGTGGTGCGCAGGGCATCGGCGAGGCGCTCGACGGCGACGCGGTCCCCGGCCCCGTCGAGGCGGGCGACGACGGTGAGCGGTCCGTTCGTGCCGGGCCCGAAGCCGTCGGCCAGCAGGTCGTAGGCCTTGCGGGTGGTGGAGGTGGCCGGGTTGTTGCCCTGGTCGGAGGTGCCGAGGTGGAGCGAGAGGGTCGGCAGCGCGAGCACCGCCATCACCAGGGTCGCGGCCAGTCCGAGCAGTTTGGGGCGCCGTTCGACGAAGGCCGACCAGCGGGCGGCGAAGCCGGTGGGCGTCTGGGGCCGGGGGCCTTCGGCGGCGAGCCTGCGCCGTTCGCGGCGCGAGAGGGCCCGTATGCCGATGTAGGAGAGGAGGGCGGGCAGCAGGGTGACGGAGGCCGCCACGGTCAGGATCACGGTGAGGGACGCGGCTATCGCGACCCCGGTGAGGAAGTTCAGCCGCAGGACGAGCATGCCGAGCAGCGCGATGCAGACGGTGGCTCCGGCGAAGACGACGGCCCGGCCGGTGGTGGCGACGGCGCCGGCGGCGGCTTCCTCTACGGTGAGGCCGCCGGCCAGGCCCTTGCGGTGCCGGGTGACGATGAACAGGGCGTAGTCGATGCCGACCCCGAGGCCGACGAGGGTGCCCAGCATCGGGGCGAAGTCGGCGACGGGCATGGCGTGCCCGAGGAGGGTGATGCCGAAGTAGGCGCTGCCGACGCTGACGAGGGCGGTCGCGATGGGCAGGAGGCTCGCGGCGAGGGAGCCGAAGGCGAGGAAGAGGACCACGGCGGCGATGGCGACGCCGATGACCTCGGCGAGGTGCGCGGTGGGCGCCTCGGTGAGCCCGATGGCGCGGCCGCCGAGTTCGACCTGGAGGCCGTCGGCCTGGGTGGCGGCGTTCTTCGCGGTGTCGACGACTGCCTTGGCCTGGGCCTTGGGTACGGAGTCGGCCGGCCGGTCGAAGGTGACCACGGCGTAGGCGGTGCGGCCGTCGGGGCTGATCCGGGCGGCGGCGGCCGGGCCGGGTCCGTAGGGGCCGGCGACCGAGGCCACCCCGGGGAGGGCCGCGACGGCGTCCAGGGCGCGGGTCATGCGCTGTTCTATGTCCGGGGTGCGTGCCGTCCGGTGGTCCGGGGCCCGCCACACGATGGTGTCGGTGTCGCCGCCCTGTCCGTGGAACCCTTCGCGCAGGAGGGCGTGGGCCTTGGCGGACTCGGTGCCGGGGACCTCGTAGTCGTTGGAGAACGCGGTCCCGGCGGCTCCGGCCGCCGCGGCGGTCCCGCCGAGGGCGAGCAGCCAGATCAGGACGGTGACCAGACGGTGCCGCAGGCACCACCGTGCGATTGCTGCCAACGGACGTGCTCCCTGGTGGTTCGGATCTTCACCGGGAGGTGGCCCGACGCAAAGAACTCATGAACTCGTGGACTTGTGAAGGTGCGGCCGCGAGGTCCACCGCGGCCGGGGTGGTCTACACCTCGATTGACACGATTCCACCCTTTCGTGATCGTTGGCTGGTTTCGTGTTGATCGTCACAGCCTTGCGGCGAGATGCGGGACCTTGGTCACTGGTGCGCGGGGACGGAGGGCTCGTCGGCCCGGTATCCGGGGACCGAGGGCCAGCGCACGGTGAGCACCACCGTGTCCTCCTCCGCGTACCAGGAGTGGTCGACCCCGCGCCCCCAGACCACGTAGTCGCCCTGTTCGGCGAGGACGACGGTGCGGCCGGGGAACTCCAGCCGGAACCGGCCGCTGATGAGCACCTGGAGGGCGGTGCGCCGTTCGCCGGTCACCCAGCGGTCGCGTTCCTCGCCCTTGGGGTGGACCCCCCACTTGATCTCGACGTCCTCGCTGTGGCGGGGATCGCCGGGATTCTTGAAGTGGCCGAGGAGCCAGCCCCGGTCGGCGGCGGCGTCGGGGGTGGCCTTGCCGGTGTAGATGGCGGAGTCGTCGTTCACGGGACGAGGCTAATCCAGTTGTATGCACGGCCGGACAGCTGGTCAGGTGACCCCCATGACGATGGATCCCGATGAACTCCTGAAGGTGCGCGACCGGTACGACCGGGAGATGCGGCGCGACGCCCGGCCCGACTCCTCCCACGCGCGGGTGGAACGGGTGGGCCCGGTGGTACGCCAGACCGTGCCGGGGCTCGGCTGGAACGGCGTGCTCTGGTCGGACCTCGACGAGGACACCGCGGACGCGGAGATCGCGGCGCAGGTGGCCCACTTCGGCGCGCGCGGGGACGAGGAGGGCGGGCCGGAGTTCGAGTGGAAGCTGTACTCCCACGACCGCCCGGCGGACCTCGGGGACCGGCTGCTGGCGGCCGGGTTCGTGCCGGAGCCGCCGGAGACGCTGCTGGTGGGCCGGACGGCCGACCTCGCCGCCCTGCCGGTGGAGCCGCCCGAGGGAATCACCCTGCGGGTGGTCACGGACGAGGCCGGGGTCGATCTGATGATGGAGGTCCACCGGCGGGCCTTCGGGACCGAGCGGCCCCGGATCCGGGAGCAGATGCTGCGGCTGGTGCTGGACGAGCCGGAGACGATCGAGGCCGTGGTGGCGATGGCCGGGGACGTCCCGGTCAGCGCGGCCCGGATGGAGATGCGGCCCGGCAGTGCCTTCGCCGGACTCTGGGGCGGTGGCACCGACCCGCAGTGGCGCGGCCGCGGCATCTACCGCCTGCTGGTGGCCCACCGCGCCCGCGTGGCCCGGGAGCTCGGGATCCCGTACCTCCAGGTGGACGCGTCCGACGACAGCCGCCCGATCCTGGAGCGCCTGGGCTTCGGCGTCCTCGGGGTGACGACCCCGTACGTCTGGCCCGGCCGCACCGCCTGACGCGCCGCGAGTCCTCTCAGCTCGCGCGCCAGTACCCCAGGCTGTTCACCCGCTGCCTGGGCAGGCCCAGGTCCTTCCTGAGGTACGCCGTCAGGCCGCGGGTGGTGGCCGTGTCGCAGGCCAGCCAGACGTACGCGGCGGCCGGGTCCGGGCCCAGCAGCTCCGGCAGTTCGGCCCTGACCCGGTCGGCCAGCGCGCTGCCGTCCCGGGCCACCCGGCGGATGTCGTGCCGGCCCGCCTCGGCCCGTACCGGCAGGTCCGCGTCGGAGGCGTGCTGGGTCTCGAACCAGACGGTGGCCGGGGTCCGCGGATAGGCGTCCAGCAGGGAGTTGACGGCCGGCAGCGAGGCCGGGTCGCCGATCACGAGCAGCCGCTCCGGCTCCGGGTCCGGGGCGCTGAAGCCGGTGCCCTGGACGGTGGCCTCCAGGGTGTCCCCCGGCCGGGCCGAGCGTGCCCACCGGCTGGCCAGCCCGTCGTGCAGGGCGAACTCGAAGGCGAAGGTCCCGGCGGCCGGGTCGGGGTCGACCAGCGTGTAGGCCCGCTGGTGCGGACGGCCGCCGCCCTGGAACCAGACCCGGACCCACATGGTCGGGTGCAGGGAATCGCCCGCGGCCGCCAGGAGGCCGCCGTCGGTGAAGCGGACCCGCCGGAAGTGCTCCGTGACCTCCTCGGCCCCCGTGACCGTGAACGTGAAGTCCTTGCCGCGCAGCAGCTTGAGGACCACGCCCTCCCAGCCCTTGCCGACCGCCATGTCCGCCCCTTCCCCCGACGCCCTTATAGTTAGGCCAGCCTAACCTAAGACGCCTGGGGAAAAGTGAGCAGCGTGACTACAGAGCCCTACGAGGTCTACCGCGACAGCTGGGGGATCCCGCACCTGCGCGCCTCCGACCCTATCCGCCTCGCCTACGCCCAGGGCCGCGTCACCGCCCTCGACCGGGCCTGGCAGCTCGAGGTCGAGCGGCACCGCGCGCAGGGCTCCAGCGCCGCGTTCCTCGGCGCCGACTGCGTCCCCTGGGACCGCTTCGCCCGCCAGGCCCGCCTCGACGACACCGCCCGCCGCTGCCACGAGGCCCTCGACCCCGAGACCGCCGCCTGGCTCCGCGCCTACGTCGACGGCGTCAACGCCGGGCTCGCCGAAGGCGCCTCCCGCGACGAGCGCTTCGCCCGCACCGGCCACATCCCCACGCCGTGGGAGCCCTGGGTCCCGCTCTCCGTCTGGATCGCCACCCACATCCTCTTCGCGGGCTTCGCCACCAAGCTCTGGCGCGAGCGCGTCGCCTCCGTCCTGGGAGACGGGGCCGCCACCCTCTTCGCGACCGACGGCCCCGGCACCGCCGGCAGCAACGGCTGGCTCGTCCCGGGCGACCGGACCACCACCGGTGCGGCGATCATCGCGGGCGACCCGCACCGCTTCATCGAAGACCCGGGCGTCTACCAGCAGATGCGCATCTCCTGCCCCGAGTACGACGTGCTCGGCCTCGCCGTCCCCGGGGTCCCCGGCCTCGCCCACTTCGGCCACGCCGGCGGTGTCGCCTGGGCCATCACCAACGCCATGGCCGACTACCAGGACCTCTACGCCGAGCGGCTGCGCCCCACCCCGGACGGCCTGGAGGCGCTGGGCCCCGACGGCGTCTGGGAGCCCGTCGCGCGCCACACCGAGACCATCGCGGTGGCCGGCGGCGATGACGTCGAGGTCGAGGTCCTGGAGACCGCGCGCGGCCCGGTCGTCGTCCGGGAGCACGCGGAGGGCGCGCAGAACCCGGAGGGCGCTGAGGGCGCTGAGGGCGCTGAGGGCGCCGGGAACGCGTCGGGCCTCGTCCCCGCGGGCGCCGACGCCCTCTCCCTGCGCTACCCGCCGCGCGTCCGCCGCGACCTCGGCTTCGCCGCACTGCCCGCCCTGCTGCGTGCCCGTACCGTCGCCGACGTCGACCGCGCCCTCGACGGCTGGGCCGAGCCGGTCAACGTCGTCCACGCCGCCGACTCCGAAGGCGGCCTGCTGCACCGGGTCGCGGGAGCCGTACCCCTGCGCGAGGCCGCGAACCGGCTCCGGCCGGTGCCCGCCTGGGACGCACGGCACGCCTGGCGGGGCTGGGCGCCCACCCCCGCCGAGCCGGTGCAGGGCTTCGCCGTCATGGCGAACGCGCGCGGCATCGCCTCCCCCCTCGGCGTGGAGTTCGCGCCCCCGCACCGCGCCGACCGGATCCGGGAGCTGCTCAGCGGCTCGGCGGACTGGTCCCCGAAGGCCATGGCCGACGTACACCGCGACACCTACCTGGGCTCAGCCGGACCCCTGCTCGCGCTGCTGCCCGCCCCGGACGGCCTCTCCCCCGCCGCCGCCCGGCTCCGCGAACGCCTCCTGGCCTGGGACCGGCACATGGACGCCGACAGCACCGACGCCGCCGTCTTCGCCGCCTTCCGGACCGCGACCGTACGCCGGTTCGCCGCCGATCCCGTCTTCGCGGGCCTGGCCCCGGCCCCCGCCGGCCCGGAGGTGTTCCACCCCTGGCTGTACCTGCTGCCGCGCGTCGGCTACGCCCTCGAAGGCCTGCTGACCACCCCGCTCCTGCCCGGACTCGACCGCGCCGCGCACGTGCGCGCCGCCCTGGAGGAGACGGCCGCCGCCGACGCCCCCGACACCCCGTGGTCGCGGCTGCACGTCCTCGCCCCCTGGTCGGCGCTGCCGGATCCGGACGCCGAGTGGCCGGGCCTGGGCGGGGACCACGACTGCGTCAACGCCACCTCCTCCGTGCCCGGTTTCACCGACCTCGCGGCCCGCGCCTCCGCGGCCCGCTACGTCTGGGACCTGGCCCGCCGCGAGGACAGCCTCTGGGCGGTCCCGCTGGGCGCGGACGGCGTCTCCGGCTCCCCCCACCACCGCGACCAGCTCCCCCTCTGGGCGCGCTGCGAACTCGTACCCGTCGTCACCGACTGGGCCCGCCTCACCAAGGAATCCGCATGATCACCGGCTCCCCCGCCCCCGCCCCCGCCCGTACGCCCGTCCACACCCAGCAGGTCGAGGGCTTCGGGACGGTCACGATCACCCCCGTCGACCCCGCCGCCGACTCCGCGCTGATCCACAGCTGGGTCACCGAGGAGCGGGCACGCTTCTGGGGCATGGCCGAGGCCAGCCGCGAACTGGTCCAGGAGATCTACGAGGACGTCGACCGGCGCACCACCCACCACGCGTTCATGGTCGCCCGCGACGGAGAGCCGGTCGCGCTCTTCCAGACGTACGAGTGCTCCGAGGACCGGGTCAGCGAGTGCTACGAGGCCCGGCCCGGGGACGTCGGCGTGCACCTGCTGATCGGCCCCAGCCAGGGCGGGGTCCAGCACGGCTTCACCGGATCCCTGATGACGGCCTTCATCACCTACGTCTTCTCCGACCCGGCCGTCCGGCGCGTCGTCGCCGAGCCGGACGCCCGCAACGCCAAGGCCATCGGCCTGCTGGAGCGGACCGGCTTCGTGCTCGGCCCGGAGGTCGAGCTTCCGGAGATCGACCTGCCCGAGGTCCACCTCCCGGCCAAGCCGGCCCGCCTGGCCTTCCTCAGCGCGCCGGCCGCCCGCTGAGGAACTCCGTGACCAGCGACGCCCACTCCGCCGGGCGCTCGGCGAACGGAAGGTGCCCGGTGGGCAGTTCCGCGCGCCGCGCGTCCGGCAGGGCGTCCGCCAGCTCCCGCTGGAGGGCGGGCGGCACGAGCCGGTCCAGGGTCGTCTCGACGACCAGGACCGGTACGCCGATCCCCGCGAGTTCCGCGCGCAGGTCCATGCCCTTGATCAGCGCGGCCTGGGCCCAGCCCCCGGGCGTCACCGAGGACGCGGTCCCCCGCACCGCGTCCTCCAGCTGCTCGGCACTCAGCGCCTCCAGCTGCTCCTGACCGAGCACCAGCGGTACGAGGAGCCGCGCGAGCAGCTCGTTCTCTCCGCGCCGGCCCAGCTCGGACCACATCTCCCCCAGCAGCCCGAACGCGTGGCCGGCCCGCGCGAAGGCCGCGGTGAGCACGAGCGCGCTCACCCGCTCCGGGTACCGGGTGGCGACCCTGACGGCCACGCTCCCGCCGAGGGAGTAGCCGAGCACGGCGAACCGCTCCAGCCCCTCGGCGTCGGCGGCGGCCATGAGCTGGTCGGCCAGCTCGTCGAGGCTCAGCGGCCCCTCCGCCTCCGGGGTGTCCCCGGCGCCCGGGTAGTCGACGCCGACGACGCTGTGCCGGGCGGCGAGGGCGTCCAGCAGCGGCCCGAAGTTGGCCTCCACCGACCCGCCCGCTCCGTGGGCGAGCAGCAGGCCGGGGCCGCCGCTCCCGGTGCGGGCGGTGCGGGCGTAGTGGGCGCGGCGCACCCCGGACGTGATCGCGGACATGAGGATCCCCCGTTTCTTTTCGTAGCGGTCGCTACAGAAAGAAACCTACCCGATTTGACTAGCGACCGCTACAGAAGGTCGTCCACCCCGGGCACCACCAGGCCGAAGAGGTCGCCGACCGTGGTCAGCGCGGCGGCCTGGAGGGCGGCGGCGGGCAGGACCGAGCCGTCCGGGGCGGCCAGGGGACGGGTGGCGGTGGCCTCGGCGACCACGGTGGGACGGTAGCCGCGGTAGAAGGCCCCCTCGGCGGTGAAGGTGACGCACATGTGCGTCATGAACCCGGCCAGCACCAGGTCCTTGCCGCTGCCCGCGCCGCATCCGAGGCCGGTCAGGACCTTCTCCAGCTCGGTGGCGTGGAAGGCGTTGGGGGCCCGCTTGACCACCACCGCCTCACCTCCGGCCGGGGCGACCTCGTCGCTGATGGCGCCGATGCGGGCGCGGATGTCGTACGGGGTGCCCTCGCCGCCGTCGTTGACGACGTGGACCACCGGCGCACCGGCGGCACGGGCGTGCTCCAGCAGCCGGGCGCCCGCCGCGAGCGCCTCCTCGGCGCCGTCCAGGGCCATCACGCCGGTGCGGTAGGTGTTCTGGAAATCGATCATCACCAGAACGGAGTCCGCCAGCCGGGCCGGACGCCCCTCCAGCCCGCTCACCTCGCGCAGCGTCGCGGAAGCGGCGCTCGCGGCGGCACCCGCGCCCGCGCTCCCGCTCCCGCTCCCGTTCGTGCTCGTGTTCGTGTTCGTGTTCGCGCTCATGAGAAACCTTCCAAAAGGGAGAAATTGCATGGAAGAAGGCATGGCAAGGCCGCCCTTCCTCCTCCAACGGGTCGGTGCGGCTCAGCCGGCCTGCGTACGGAACCGGCGGCGGTAGGCCGCCGGGGTCGTCGCGAGCTGCCGGCGGAAGGCCCGGTGCAGGGTCTCCGCCGAGCCGAGACCGGCGGCGGCCGCGACCTGGTCGAGCGGGCTGTCGGTGGTCTCCAGCACCCGCCGGGCCACCTCGATGCGGGCCGCTTCGACGTAGGCGGCGGGACTGGTGCCGGTCTCCTGGGTGAAGACGCGGGCGAAGTGCCGCTCGCTCAGGCACATCCGGGCCGCGAGGGCGGGGGCGGACAGGTCCGCGTCGAGGTGGTCGGCGATCCACAGCCGAAGGTCGTCGATGTCCCGCCGCCCGGCGGCCGGCCGGCTGAGCGGAACCGAGAACTGGCTCTGGCCGCCCTGCCGCTTGAGGTACATCACCAGCTGCCGGGCCACCGCCAGCGCGGCCTGCTCGCCCAGGTCCTCCGCGACCAGGGCCAGCGCCAGGTCCAGACAGGCGCTGATCCCCGCCCCGGTCCAGAGCCGGCCGCGGTCGGTCCGTACGAAGATCGGATCGGGGTCGACCGCGACCTCCGGGTGGTCGGCCGCCAGCTGCGCGGCCGTCGACCAGTGCGTGGTCGCCGTACGCCCGTCCAGCAGCCCCGCCGCCGCCAGCAGGTGCGCCCCCACGCACACCGACGCCACCCGCCGGGCGTGCGGGGCGGTCTCCCGCACCCACGCCACGACGGAGTCCTCGATCCGGGCGACGGGCCCGGACTCGGTCATGTCGACCGCGCCGGGCACCAGCAGGGTGTCCACCCGCCCGCCGACCTCCCCGAAGGCGACGTCGGTGAGCAGCCGCACCCCGGCCGAGGTCCGCACCGGCCCGGCGACGGGCCCCGCGAGGAGGACCTCGTAGCCGGCCCGCCCGCCGGTCTCCCGGTTGGCCAGGGCGAAGACCTCGGCCGGACCGGTGACGTCGAGGAGGTCGACATCGGGGAAGACCGCGATGACGACCCGGTGCGAAGTGGGCATGCACCCATCCTCACGTGACCCCCGCATGGCGGCAATGACGATTCCCCGTCACATCCGGACACGCCCCGGCGGGCCCGGGCACGGCGAAGGCCCCGCACCGGATTCCGGTGCGGGGCCTTCGTCGGGAACCGGTGGCTCAGCCCTCGACGCCGAGGCGTTCCAGGATGAGCTCCTTGACGCGCGCCGCGTCGGCCTGGCCGCGGGTGGTCTTCATGACCGCGCCGACCAGGGCGCCCACGGCGGCGATCTTGCCGCCGCGGATCTTGTCGGCGATGGCCGCGTTGCCCGCGATGGCCTCGTCCACGGCCGCGCCGAGCGCGCCCTCGTCCGAGACGACCTTCAGGCCGCGCTTGTCGACGACCTCGTCCGGGGTGCCCTCGCCGGCGAGGACGCCCTCGATGACCTGACGGGCCAGCTTGTCGTTCAGGTCGCCGGCCGCGACGAGCGCCGCGATCCGGGCCACCTGGGCCGGGGTGATCGGCAGCTCGTCGACCGAGACGCCCTGCTCGTTGGCGTTGCGGGCCAGCTCGCCCATCCACCACTTGCGCGCGGCGGCCGAGTCGGCGCCCTCCTCGATGGTGGCGACGATGGAGTCCACGGCGCCCGCGTTGAGGATGGACTGCATGTCGTGCTCGCTGACGCCCCACTCCTCGCGGAGACGGTTGCGGCGCACGCGCGGCATCTCGGGCAGACCGGCGCGCAGCTCCTCGACCCACTCACGGGCCGGGGCGACGGGGACCAGGTCGGGCTCCGGGAAGTACCGGTAGTCCTCGGCGTTGTCCTTGATGCGGCCGGCCGTGGTGGAGCCGTCCTCCTCGTGGAAGTGCCGGGTCTCCTGCACGATCGAGCCGCCGGAGGACAGCACCGCCGCGTGCCGCTGGATCTCGAAGCGCGCGGCGCGCTCGACGGAACGCAGCGAGTTGACGTTCTTGGTCTCCGAGCGGGTGCCGAATTCCTTCGTCCCGTTGGGGCGCAGCGACAGGTTCACGTCGCAGCGCATCTGGCCCTTGTCCATGCGGGCCTCGGAGACGCCGAGCGCCTTGATGACCTCGCGCAGCTCGGCCACGTACGCCTTGGCGACCTCGGGGGCCCGCTCGCCCGCGCCCTCGATCGGCTTGGTGACGATCTCGATGAGCGGGATGCCGGCGCGGTTGTAGTCCAGCAGGGAGTGGGACGCGCCGTGGATGCGGCCGGTGGCGCCGCCGACGTGCAGCGACTTGCCGGTGTCCTCCTCCATGTGGGCGCGCTCGATCTCCACGCGGAAGACCTCGCCGTCCTCCAGCTGGACGTCCAGGTAGCCGTTGAAGGCGATGGGCTCGTCGTACTGGGAGGTCTGGAAGTTCTTCGGCATGTCCGGATAGAAGTAGTTCTTCCGGGCGAAGCGGCACCACTCGGCGATCTCGCAGTTCAGCGCGAGACCGATCTTGACGGCGGACTCGACGCCGATCGCGTTGACGACCGGGAGGGAGCCGGGCAGACCGAGGCAGGTCGGGCAGGTCTGCGAGTTGGGCTCGGCGCCCAGCTCGGTGGAACAGCCGCAGAACATCTTGGTCTTGGTGCCGAGCTCGACATGGACCTCAAGGCCCATGACGGGGTCGTACGACGCGAGGGCGTCCTCGTACGACAGCAGTTCGGTGAAGGTGGTCACGGTGAAACTTTCCCTCTCAGCCCAGCAGGACGTCGTCGTCGCCGAGGCGCTTCAGCTCGCGGTACAGGATCGCGAGGCCGGTGACGATGGCGGCTGCGGATACGACGGCGTCGACGAGCTGGAGCGTGTCCTGCTCGGTGCGGGCCTTGCGGACCTGCTTGATCACGCTGATGGCACCGAAGGCGGTGGTGCCCATCGACAGGTACGTCCCGGTCCTGGACTTCTTGAAGCCCTTGGCCTTGGACAGTGCACTGGAACTCACAGCGACGGAGCCTCCTCAAGCAGCGGGTGGCCCCAGCGCTCGACGAAGGCGGCCTCGACGGCGGCACCGACCTTGTACAGGCGGTCGTCCTTCATCGCCGGGGCGATGATCTGCAGTCCGACCGGCAGGCCGTCCTCCGGTGCCAGGCCGCAGGGCAGCGACATGGCGGAGTTGCCGGCCAGGTTGGTCGGGATGGTGCACAGGTCCGCGAGGTACATCGCCAGCGGGTCGTCGGTGCGCTCACCGATGGCGAAGGCGGTGGTCGGGGTCGTCGGGGAGACGATCACGTCGACCTGCTCGAAGGACTTCTCGAAGTCCTTCGTGATGAGCGTGCGGACCTTCTGGGCGGAGCCGTAGTACGCGTCGTAGTAGCCGGAGCTGAGCGCGTACGTGCCGAGGATGATGCGGCGCTTGACCTCGTCGCCGAAGCCGGCCTCGCGGGTCAGGGCGGTGACGTCCTCGGCGGACTTCGTGCCGTCGTCGCCGACGCGCAGGCCGTAGCGCATGGCGTCGAAGCGGGCCAGGTTGGAGGAGGCCTCGGACGGCGCGATCAGGTAGTACGCGGCCATGGCGAGGTCGAAGGACGGGCAGTCCAGCTCGACGATCTCGGCGCCGAGCTCCTTGAGGAGCTCCACCGACTCGTTGAAGCGCTGCACGACACCGGCCTGGTAGCCCTCGCCGGCGAACTGCTTGACGACACCGACGCGCATGCCGGCGACGGAGCCGTTGCGGGCGGCCTCGACGACCGGCGGGACCGGGGCGTCGATGGAGGTGGAGTCGAGCGGGTCGTGGCCGGCGATGACCTCGTGGAGGAGGGCCGCGTCCAGGACCGTACGGGCGCACGGGCCGCCCTGGTCGAGGGAAGAGGAGAAGGCCACCATGCCGTAGCGGGAGACGCCGCCGTAGGTGGGCTTCACGCCGACGGTGCCGGTGACGGCGGCGGGCTGGCGGATGGAGCCGCCGGTGTCCGTGCCGATGGCCAGCGGGGCCTGGAAGGCGGCCAGCGCGGCCGCGGAGCCGCCGCCGGAGCCGCCGGGGATCCGGGTGAGGTCCCAGGGGTTGCCGGTGGGGCCGAAGGCGCTGTTCTCGGTGGAGGACCCCATGGCGAATTCGTCCATGTTGGTCTTGCCGATGATGACGACGCCGGCTTCCTTCAGCTTGCGCGTCAGGGTGGCGTCGTACGGCGGGATCCAGCCCTCGAGGATCTTCGAACCGACGGTGGTCGGGACCCCGACGGTGGTGAAGATGTCCTTGAGCGCGAGCGGGACGCCGGCCAGCGGGCCGAGCTTCTCGCCGGCCGCCCGCTTGGCGTCCACGGCGCGGGCCTGCTCCAGGGCGCCCTCGCGGTCGACGTGCAGGAAGGCGTTGACCTTCTCGTCCGTCGCCTCGATGCGCGCGAGGTGGGCCTCGGTGACCTCGACGGCCGTGAGCTCGCCGGAGGCGATCTTCTCGGCGGTCTGGGCGGCCGTGAGCTTGATGATGTTGGTGTCAGCCATGGTGATTAGTCCTCCCCCAGGATCTGCGGCACCTTGAAACGCTGCTGCTCCTGGGCGGGAGCACCGGAAAGCGCCTGCTCGGGGGTGAGCGAGGGACGGACCTCGTCCGCGCGCATGACGTTCGTCAGCGGCAGCGGGTGGGAGGTCGGCGGGACGTCTTGGTCGGCGACCTCGGAAACGCGGGCGACCGCGCCGATGATGTCGTCGAGCTGTCCGGCGAAGTGGTCGAGCTCTTCGCTCTTCAGTTCCAGACGTGCCAGCCGAGCGAGGTGGGCGACCTCCTCGCGCGTGATGCCAGGCATGCAGCGATCCTCTGGGGTTGGAAATGTGGGCGTAGCCCCAATCCTAGAGGTCGCCGTTGCCCCGCATCGCACCAGATATTCATCCCCGCTTCCGCGGGGAGCGGAGCCGGCCGGCGAACCGGTCGGGCCCGTCGCTGGGATCAGCCCCTCGGGCGGCGGGGAGCACGGCGCTCGGCGCACGCGGAATCACCCGGCGCCACGCCCCCGACGGGTCACTGGGCCGGGGTTTCGGCGGCGGCCGCCGCGGCGAGCTCCGCCGTGATGTCGGCCGGGCGGCGCCAGCCGCGCTCGCCGCGGGCCAGCAGCCAGGCGGTGGCCTCCTGCGGGGGCATCGCGGCGGCGACCAGCCAGCCCTGGACGGCGTCGCAGCCCAGGTCCCGCAGGCGCTCCCAGGTCTCGTCGTCCTCCACGCCCTCGGCGACGACCAGCAGGCCCAGGGAGTGCGCGAGGTCGACCGTGCAGCGGACGATCTCCGCGTCCTGGGCGTCCACGGCCAGCCGTGCCACGAACGAGCGGTCGATCTTCAGCTCGCTCACGGGCAGCCGGCGCAGGTGCACCAGCGAGGAGTAGCCGGTGCCGAAGTCGTCGAGGGACATCTTGACGCCGTGCCCGGTCAGCCCGGCCATGGTGTCGGCCGCCCGCTGCGGGTCCTCCAGCAGGACGTGTTCCGTTATCTCCAGCTGGAGGCCGCTCGCCGGGACCCCGTGCCGGGCCAGCCGGGCGGCGACGGCTCCGGCGAAGCCGGGGGTGTGGACGTCGCGCGGCGAGACGTTGACGGCGACGGGGACCTTCAGGCCCTGGGCCCGCCAGCGGGCGACCTGGGCGAGGGCCGTCTCCAGGACGTACTCCGTCAGGTGCGGCATCAGTCCGGAGGTCTCGGCGATCGCGATGAACTCGTCCGGGGAGACCCGCCCGCGCTCCGGGTGCACCCAGCGGACCAGTGCCTCCAGGCCCGCGACCTGTCCGTCGAAGCGGACCTTCGGCTGGTAGTGGAGTTCCACCTCGCCGGCGTCGAGGGCCCGGCGCAGGTCTCCGAGCAGGCCGAGCCGGTCGGGGGTGTTGCTGTCGCGCTTGGACTCGTAGACCTCCACGCCCGTGCGGTCCCGCTTCGCCTGGTACATGGCCACGTCGGCGCGGCGCAGCAGCCCTTCGGCGTCGAGCGCGTGGTCGGGGAAGACGGCCAGCCCGGCGCTGGCCTCCAGGACCAGGGTCAGGCCGTCGAGGTCCAGCGGGGAGCTGAGTTCGGCGACCAGGCCGCGGGCGACCCGCTGGGCGCTGGTGGTGGAGTCGGTGGCGGGCAGCAGGACGGCGAACTCGTCGCCGCCGAGCCGGGCCGCCTCGGCCTCGGCGGGGAGGGCCTGGCGCAGCCGCTCGGCGATCTGGAGCAGCAGCCGGTCCCCCGCGAGGTGGCCCAGGGTGTCGTTGACGGCGCGGAAGCGGTCCAGGTCGATCAGGACGAGGGCCGACCGGGTGCCCAAACGTTCAGCCTCGTCCAGGGCGGACCAGGCCCGCTCCAGCAGCCACTGCCGGTTCGGCAGTCCGGTCAGCGGGTCGCGCAGCTGTTCCTCGGCGCGGGCGCGGGCGATCCACAGGGTGGAGTCGAGGGCGATGAGCGGTACGGCGAACAGCGGCAGCAGCACCGGCTGGGTGCTGGCGACCACGCAGATCAGCGGAGTGATGCCGAGCAGGGCGGCGGCGACCAGGGCCTGGCGCAGGATGGTCGCGCGGGCGACGGTGGGCAGCCCGCCGCCGCGCGGGGTGAGCGCGAACCAGAGCAGGATCCGGGTCACCAGCAGGTAGGAGAGGGCGACGAGGGCGACCTCGGGGGCGGCGGCGAGGTCCCAGTCCATGGGCAGCCAGGGCTGCTCGACGCTGGGCGCGTCGCCGAAGGCGGCCAGTACGAGGGCGCCCGCGCCGATGCCGAGGATGTCGACGGAGCCGTGCAGCAGGCCCTGCCGCCAGCGCTGCCGGCGCGCGGCCCCGACGAGGGAGACCACGGCCAGGGAGACCAGGCCTGCGGGGATCCATCCGTAGAGGACGAGCACCGCGAGGGTGAGCGCGGCACCGGATCCGGTGCCGCCCCACCAGCGGTCGCGGCCCAGGGCGACGAGGTGGCCGACGATGATGCCGGTGAGCAGGGCGAGTCCCCATCCCACGGGACCGCCGGGGAAGAGCGCCTGACGGTCGGTCAGGGCGGAGGCGATGCCGGCGGCGAGCACCACGGCGGCCAGGCCCACGAGGGCGAGCGGCAGTACGGTGCGCCGACGCTCCTGGCCCGGTCCGCCCGCGCCGGGTTCGAGGGCGCGGGTCTCCGGTGTCCTGGTACCCAGGACACCCAGCCGGCCCGCCCGCACGGGCGGGATCTCCCCGCCGAATTCAGGTGACGGGTCGGCGCTTTCGGTGGGTTTCATGCCCGTCCCTCTCACAGCCGGCGATGCCGATGTCACGCGATGGCCCCGATGTCATGCCATCACGGCTGAAAGCGCATCAGGCAGCCGCGCACGACAGGCGCACCCCACAACAGTAGGACGCGAGAGGCTCCCAGGGGCAGCGGTCGGCGGTGGTTGCCCGAATGCGGCCCAGCCATCCTCATCAGTACGGTATCCGCCGAACGGGTGAGTTTGGACCAGGACCCCCCCGTCACCCGTCCGATGATCCGACAGCTCACGGCCCCTCGACCAGCCTTGTACCAGCCGTTTACCACCGGGAACCGCGCCCGGCGTGCGCCCGCCCGTACGGCCGCACGCCACGCATCCGTTCGCCTGGCCCTCCCCCTGGACGACTCCCGTGTGGGTTACTGCCCGGCGTCTGCCGCCGCTCCGTCTCCCTCTCCGGCTCCGGCTCCGGCTCCGCCCTCCAGCGGGAGGGCCGCCGCGCGGGCGGCGTCGGGGCCCTGGGCGAGCAGGATCTCGAAGCCGGCGTCGTCGAGGATCGCGAGCTTCAGCTGTACGGCCTTGTCGTACTTCGACCCGGGGTTGTCGCCGACGACGACGAAGGAGGTCTTCTTCGACACGGAGCCGGTGACCTTGGCGCCCCGGCTCTGCAGGGCCTCCTTGGCGCCGTCGCGGGTGTGGTTCCGCAGCGTGCCGGTGACGACCACGGTCAGCCCCTCCAGCGGGCGCGGCCCCTCCTCCTCGGCGGAACCTTCCTCCTCCATCCGCACGCCGGCGGCCCGCCACTTGCGCAGGATCTCCTGGTGCCAGTCGACGGCGAACCACTCCTTGAGGGAGGCGGCGATGATCGCCCCGACGCCCTCGGTGGCCGTCAGCTCCTCCTCGGTGGCCTGCTCGATGCGCTCGATCGAGCGGAACTCGCGGGCGAGCGCCTCCGCCGCCACGGGCCCCACGTGGCGGATCGACAGGCCGTTGATGATCCGGGCCAGCGGGCGGTCCTTGGCGGCGGCGATGTTCTCCAGCATGGCCAGGGCGTTCTTCTTCGGCTCGCCCTTCTGGTTGGCGAAGACCGTGACGATCTTCTCCTCGCCGGTCTTCGGGTCCCGCTTGGGCAGCCCGCTGTCCGGGTCGAGGACGTACGCCTTGATCGGGAGCAGCTGCTCGATGGTGAGGTCGAAGAGGTCGCCCTCGTCGAGCAGCGGGGGCCGGGCGGGCTCCAGCGGGCCGGTCAGGGCGGCAGCCGCGACCATCCCGAAGTTCTCGATGTCCAGGCTCTGCCGGCCGGCCAGGTAGAAGAGCCGCTCGCGCAGCTGCGCGGGGCAGGTCTGCCCGTTGGGGCACCGGACGTCGATGTCCCCCTCCTTCATCGGCCGCAGTTCCGTCCCGCAGACGGGGCAATCGGCCGGCATGACGAACGCGCGCTCGGTGCCGTCGCGCAGGTCCACCACCGGGCCGAGGATCTCGGGGATGACGTCGCCCGCCTTGCGCAGGACGACGGTGTCCCCGATGAGCACGCCCTTGGCCTTGACGACCTCCTGGTTGTGCAGGGTGGCGAACTCGACCTCGGAGCCGGCCACCGTCACCGGCTCCACCTGGGCGTACGGGGTCACGCGCCCGGTGCGCCCGACGCCGACCTTGATGTCGACGAGCTTGGTGTTGACCTCTTCGGGGGCGTACTTCCAGGCGATGGCCCAGCGCGGGGCGCGGGCGGTGGAACCCAGCCGGCCCTGGAGGGCGACCTCGTCGAGCTTGACCACGACGCCGTCGATCTCGTGCTCCACCGAGTGCCGGTTCTCGCCGAAGTGGGCGATGAACTCGCGGACCTCGGCCAGGGTGGAGACCACCCGGTTGTGCCGGGCGGTGGGCAGGCCCCATTCGCGCAGCAGCTCGTACGCCTGGGACTGGCGCTCGATCTCGAAGCCCTCACGGGCGCCGATGCCGTGCACCACCATGTGCAGCGGCCGGGTCGCGGTGACCTTCGGGTCCTTCTGGCGCAGGGAACCGGCCGCCGCGTTGCGCGGGTTGGCGAACGGCTTGCCCTCGGCCTCGACGAGCCGGGCGTTGAGCTCCTCGAATTTCTCCATCGGGAAGTACACCTCGCCCCGGATCTCGACGAGGGCCGGGACCCGGTCGCCCTTCAGGCGGTCCGGGATCTCGGCGATGGTGCGGACGTTGGGCGTGATGTCCTCGCCGGTGCGGCCGTCGCCGCGGGTGGCGGCGCGGGTGAGGCGGCCGTTCTCGTAGGTGAGGTTGACGGCGAGGCCGTCCACCTTGAGCTCGCACAGGTAGTGGTAGTCCGGGGTGTTCACGTCCCGGGCCACCCGGTCGGCCCAGGCGGACAGCTCCTCGTCGTCGAAGGCGTTGTCGAGGGAGAGCATCCGCTCGCGGTGCTCGACGGAGGCGAAGTCCGTCTCGTACGCCCCGGCCACCTTCTGGGTGGGCGAGTCGGGCGTGCGCAGCTCCGGGTACTGCTCCTCCAGGGCCTCCAGGGAGCGCAGCAGCTGGTCGAACTCGGCGTCGCTGACGACCGGCTGGTCGTTCACGTAGTACCGGAAGCGGTGCTCCTCGACCTGCTCGGCGAGCAGCTGGTGCTGTTCGCGCGCCGCCGTCGGTACTGCCGTGTCCTGCTGTTCGGCTGCCATGCCGTGTCCTCCCGTGGCCCGTCCTCGACCGTCACTCAGGGTTGTCGGCGAGCGACCTCGCCGCCCTGACGCAATGGGCCTGCACCGCGCGGGCGTACGCGGGCGAGGCGCCCGCCAGACCGCACGAGGGGGTGACCACGACGGACTCGGCGAGAGTCCCCGGGGCCAGGCCCAGCCTGCGCCAGAGCTTCCTGACACCCATGACGCTACCGCCCGGGTCCGACAACGGGACGTCGGTGCCCGGCACCACTCCGGCGAAGAGCCGCACGCCGTCCTCGACGGCCTCGCCGATGGCGTCGTCCTCGCGCTCGGTGAGCAGGGAGAAATCGAACGACACTCCCGTGGCGCCGGCCCGGCGCAGCAGCGCGAAGGGGACCTCGGGTGCGCAGGAGTGCACGACGACCTCCCCGTCGTGCACGGCGAAGAGGTCGCGCAGGGTGCTCTCGACGACCTGCCGGTCGACGGCCCGGTAGGTGCGGTAGCCGCTGGCGGAGCGCACCCGGCCGCGCAGGACGGCGGTGAGCGAGGGTTCGTCGTACTGGAGGACGATCTCGGCGCCGGGGACGCGCTTGCGTACGTCCGCCAGGTGGTCGCGCAGTCCCTCGGCGAGGGATCCGGCCAGGTCGCGGCAGGCTCCGGCGTCCTGGAGCACGGCCTCGCCGCCGTGCAGTTCGAGGGCGGTGGCCAGGGTCCACGGGCCGACGGCCTGGACCTTGAGCTTGCCGGTGTAGCCCTGGGTGAACTCCTCCAGGGCGTCGAGGTCCTCACCGAGCCAGGAGCGGGCCCGCCGGGTGTCGCGGCCGGGTCGGTCGCTGACCCGCCAGCCGCTGGGCTCGACGTGGGCGTACATGTCGACGAGCAGCCCCAGCGAGCGGCCGATCATGTCCGCGCCGGGTCCGCGGGCGGGCAGTTCGGGCAGGTACGGGAACTCCTCGAAGGAGCCGGTGACGGTCTTGGCGGCCTCGCGGGCGTCGCCGCCCGGCAGGGAGCCGACTCCGGTGGCGCTCGCGGTCATCGGCCGGGCCTGACGGAGAGGTCGTTGACCTCGGCGTCGCGCGGCAGGTCGACGGCCATGACGATGGTGGTCGCCACGGACTCGGGGTCGATCCAGCGCTCGGGGTCGTACTCCTTGCCCTCCTGGGAGTGGACCTTGGCCTGCATGGGGCTGGCGGTGCGGCCGGGGTAGACGGAGGTCACCCGTACGCCGTTGGCCTTCTCCTCCTCGCGCAGGGAGTCGGCGAGGGCCTTGAGGCCGTGCTTGGAGGCGGCGTAGGCGCTCCATTCGGCGTGGGCGTGGAGTCCGGCGCCGGAGTTCACGAAGACGACCGTGGACTTGGAGGCGCGCAGGGTCGGCAGCAGCAGCCGGGTGACCTCGGCGGGGGCGATCAGGTTGACGTTGAGCTGCTGGTGCCAGGTCTTGGGGCGGAGCTCGCCGACCGGGCCGAGGTCGACGACGCCGGCGATGTGCAGGAGGGAGTCGATCCGCTCGGGCATGGGCTGCTTGGAGAACGCCCACGACAGCCGGTCGGGGTCCGCGAGGTCGCCCACGAGGGTCCGCGCGCCCGGGTAGCGCTCGACGAGCTGCCGGGCGCGGGCGGCGTCGCGGGCGAGCAGGACGAGGTCGTCGCCGCGGGCGTGCAGGCGGGCGGCGACGGCGGCGCCGATGCCGGATCCGGCACCGGTGATCAGGTGAGTAGGCATACGGCCCATGCTCGCATCCGTTCCGGCCCCGCCGCCGCCTCGGTCCGGCTCCTGCCGCCGGGAGGGTCAGAGTCCGGCGGCCTCGCGGAGGGCGCCGGCCGTCGCCGCGGCCTCGTAGCCGGCGGGGACCCCCTGGACGAGGACGGCCGTGCCGGGGATGTGGTCGGTGCGCAGCGGGAGGATGGCCTGGTAGGCCGGGGAGGCGTACCAGGCGCGGGCCCGCTCGATGTCGGGGAAGGCGATGACGACGACCCTGCCGGGGAAGGGGCCTTCCAGGACCTCGGCCTCCTCGCCGTGGACGAGGAAGCGGCCGCCGAAGGGGTCCATGGTCGCCTGGATCTCCTCGAGGTAGCGCAGGACGTCCTCGTTGAGGGTGGGCCGGTGCAGGTGGGCGATGGCGTACGCGGTCATGTGGGCCTCCCCTGTCGGTGGGCCGGGTGGTTCCGGCCCTCGCACCGATGCTGTCAGCGGGAGGCGGCGGTGGCGATTACCCCGGGGGTCATGCCCGGGCGGAGGGCTGGAAGGTGCGGCGGTAGGCGATCGGGGAGACGCCGATGGCGGCGCGCATGTGCTGGCGCAGGGAGTTGGCCGTTCCGAAGCCGGAGCGGTGGGCGACCAGGTCGACGGGGAGGTCGCTGGTCTCCAGCAGGTGGCGGGCGATCTCCAGGCGCTGGGCGGTGAGCCACTGGACGGGGGTCATGCCGACTTCGTCGCGGAAGCGCCGGGTGAAGGTGCGCAGGCTCATCCGGGCGTGGTCGGCGAGTTCGGCGAGGGAGATCGGCTCGCCGAGCCGTTCCAGGGCCCAGGCGCGGGTGGCGGTGGTGGTGGCGACGCTGGGCTCGGGGACCGGCCGGTCGATGAACTGGGCCTGCCCGCCGTCGCGCCAGGGCGGTACGACGCACATGCGGGCGGCCCGGTTGGTGACGGCGGCGCCGTGGTCGCGGCGGATGAGGTGGAGGCACAGGTCCACGCCGGCGGAGACCCCGGCGGAGGTCAGGACGTCTCCGTCGTCGACGAAGAGGACCTCCTCGTCGAGCCGGACCCGGGGGTAGGCCCGGCGGAACTCGGGGGCGAGGTTCCAGTGGGTGGTGGCGGGGCGGTCGTCGAGGAGTCCGGCGGCCGCGAGCACGTAGGAGCCGGTGCAGATGGAGACCAGGCGGGTGCCGGGCCGGATGCCGGCGATGGCCGCGGCCACCGCGGGGGGCAGCGGGCCGCCGAGCGCCAGCTCCGGCATGGCGTGGGTGGGCGGGACGATCACCGTGTCGGCGGCGGCGAGGGCCTCGGGGCCCGCGGCGGGCTGGAGGGTGAAGCCGGAGTCGCTGGGGACGGGCCCGCCGTCTACGGTGCAGACGACGACCTCGTACAGGGGTTCGCCGGCCTCGTCCACGGCCTGGCCGAAGACGCGCGAGGGGATGCCCAGCTCGAAGGGCGGGAAGCCGGGCAGGGCGAGCACCGCGATCAGGTGCCTGCCGTGCGGGCCGCTGCCGTCCGGGACGGTGCGCGTGCCGGGTGCCGTACGTTCCTCGCTCATGGCCAGATCCTGTCACATAGTGGCCGTACGGCCAATACCGCGCGGGCCCGCCGTGCCCGAATCTGAGTGATGTCGCCGGGCAAGGCCCGGAAAGGTACGGAATCAGTCGGAAAGAGGCAGTGAAGATGCGTGCGATCGTCGTGAACGGTTGGGGCGGCCCCGAGACCCTCGTCGAGCGGGAGATCGACCGGCCCGAGCCCGGGCTGGGCGAGGTCCTGGTCCGCGTCCACGCGGCCGGCGTCAACCCGGTCGACTGGAAGACGCGGGCCAGCGGTGCCCTGATCGCCTGGGGCGAGACCCCGGTCGTGGGCTGGGACGTGTCCGGCACCGTCGAGGCGGTCGGCCCCGGCACGACCGTGTTCCGGCCGGGTGACGAGGTGTACGGCATGCCGCTCTTCCCCCGGCAGGCCGGCGGCTACGCCGAGTACGTGGTCGCCCCGGCCCGGCAGCTGGCGGCCAAGCCCGCCTCGCTGAGCCACGTCGAGGCCGCGGCCCTGCCGCTGGCCGCGCTGACCGCCTGGCAGGCGCTGGTGGACACCGCGGACGTGCGTCCCGGCGAGCGGGTCCTCGTCCACGCGGCCGCCGGCGGCGTCGGGCACCTGGCGGTGCAGATCGCCAAGGCGCGCGGGGCCTACGTGATCGGCACGGCCAGCGCGGGCAAGCACGAGCTGCTGCGCTCGCTGGGCGCGGACGAGGTCGTCGACTACCGCTCCGTGGCGTTCGAGGACGTCGTCGCGGACGTGGACGTGGTCCTGGACGGCCTCGGCGGCGAGATCGCCGAACGCTCCCTCTCGGTGCTCCGCGAGGGCGGCCGGCTGGTCACCCTGCCGGGCCCGGACGACGTCCCGGCCGACACCCGCGGCTTCCGGGCCGACTGGGTGCTGGTCGAGCCGGACCGGACGGGGCTGCGCGAGATCGCGGCGCTGGCCGACAGCGGCGCGCTGAAGCCGCTGGTGGACACGGTCCTGCCGCTGGAGGAGGCCGCGAAGGCCCACGAGATCGGCGAGCGCGGCCGGACCACCGGCAAGATCGTCCTGACGGTGGCCTGAGCGGGCCCCGGACCACACCGGGCCCGGGACCCCGCCGGCCGGCTCAGACGGCGGCGGTGGCGGCCCGGGTGGTGGTGGCGATGGTGGCGGAGCCGACCACGCGGGTGTCGTCGTAGAGGACGATCGCCTGGCCCGGCGCCACGCCGCGGACCGGCTCGGTGAAGGTGACGCGCAGCTCGCCGTCCACGACCTCGGCGAAGACCTCGGTCTCGCCGCCGTGGGCGCGCAGCTGCGCGGTGTAGGTGCCCGGGGCGGCGGGCGTGGAGCCGCACCAGCGGGGGCGGATCGCGGTGAGGGCGGTGACGTCGAGGGCCTCGACGGGGCCGACGGTGACCGTGTTGTTCACCGGGGAGATGTCGAGGACGTAGCGGGGCTTGCCGTCGGGGGCCGGGTGGCCGATGCGCAGGCCCTTGCGCTGGCCGATGGTGAAGCCGTAGGCGCCCTCGTGGCTGCCGATCTTCTCGCCGGTCTCGTCGACGATGTCGCCCTCGGCCTTGCCGAGGCGCTTGGCCAGGAAGCCCTGGGTGTCGCCGTCGGCGATGAAGCAGATGTCGTGGCTGTCGGGCTTCTTCGCGACGGCCAGGCCGCGGCGCTCGGCCTCGGCGCGGATCTCGTCCTTGGTGGTGATCGTGTCGCCGAGCGGGAAGAGGGCGTGGGCGAGCTGCTTCTCGTCGAGGACGCCGAGGACGTACGACTGGTCCTTGGCCATGTCGGAGGCGCGGTGCAGCTCGCGGGAGCCGTCGGCGTTCTCGACGATGGTGGCGTAGTGGCCGGTGCAGACGGCGTCGAAGCCGAGGGCGAGGGCCTTGTCGAGCAGCGCCGCGAACTTGATCTTCTCGTTGCAGCGCAGGCAGGGGTTCGGGGTGCGTCCGGCCTCGTACTCGGCGATGAAGTCCTCGACGACGTCCTCGCGGAAGCGCTCGGCGAGGTCCCAGCAGTAGAAGGGGATGCCGATGACGTCGGCCGCGCGGCGGGCGTCGCGGGAGTCCTCGATGGTGCAGCAGCCGCGGGCGCCGGTCCGGAAGGACTGGGGGTTCGCGGAGAGCGCCAGATGGACCCCGGTGACGTCGTGCCCGGCTTCGACGGCGCGGGCGGCGGCGACGGCGGAGTCCACACCGCCGGACATGGCGGCCAGGACGCGGAGGGGGCGGGCGGTGCGCGGCAGGTTCTCAGTCATAGCACCGTCCAGGGTACGGGGAACCGAGCGGCGTCACAGCGCGTTATCGGCTGTGGGGGGTGGATCACATGACCGAGCAGGTGGAGAAGCGGCCGCGCCGGACCCGGCGGGCGGTGCTCCTGGGCGGGCTGGGAGTCCTCGCGGCGGCGGGGTTCGCGGCCCGGGACGAGATCGGGCGGGCCTGGTGGCTGCTGCCGGGGGTGTCCAAGCCGCGCAAGGAGGGCGAGCTCGACTACGCGGCTGCGCGCTGGACGGCGGCGTCGCCGGCGAACTGGCGGCTCGCGGACCGGCCCGACGACTACCGGGTGGACCGGATCGTCGTCCATGTCACGCAGGGCGGCTTCGAGTCCTCGGTCGACGCCTTCAAGAACCCCTTTCACAAGGCGTCGGCGCATTACATAGTGCGCCAGGACGGGCATGTGGAGCAGATGGTGCGCGAGCTGGACGTGGCCTTCCACGCGGCGAACCGGAACATGAACGAGCGCAGCGTCGGCATCGAGCACGTGGGCTTCGTCGACCGCCCCCGGGACTTCACCGACGCCATGTACGCGTCCTCGGCCAGGCTGGCCGCCGACGTCTGCCGGAGGTACGGCATACCGGCGGACCGGGAGCACATCCTCGGGCACAACGAGGTCCCGGGCGCCGACCACACGGACCCGGGCCCGCACTGGGACTGGGACCGCTACGTCCGCATGGTCCGCCAGGAGCTCGGGGCGAAGACCGCCGCTAGCTGAGACCCGCGGTGCGGGCGCGCTCCACGGCGGGGCCGATGGCGGCGGCGACCGCGGCGACGTCCTCCTTGGTGGAGGTGTGGCCCAGCGAGAACCGCAGGGTGCCGCGGGCCAGCTGCGGGTCGGTGCCCGCCGCCAGCAGGACGTGGCTGGGCTGGGCGACGCCCGCCGTGCAGGCGGATCCGGTGGAGCACTCGATGCCCTGGGCGTCCAGGAGCAGCAGCAGGGAGTCGCCCTCGCAGCCGGGGAAGCTGAAGTGGGCGTTGGCCGGGAGCCGGTCCTGCGGGTCGCCGCCGAGGACGGCGTCGGGGACGGCGGCCAGCACGGCCCGGACCAGCTCGTCGCGCAGGGCGCCGACCTCGGCGGCGAACCGCTCGCGCCGCTCGGCGGCGAGGACGGCCGCCACGGCGAAGGCGGCGATGGCCGGTACGTCGAGGGTGCCGGAGCGGACGTGCCGCTCCTGGCCGCCGCCGTGCAGGACGGGTACGGGGCTCTGGTCGCGGCCGAGCAGCAGCGCGCCGATGCCGTAGGGGCCGCCGACCTTGTGCGCGCTGACGGTCATGGCGGCGAGGCCGCTGTCGCCGAAGCGGACGTCGAGCTGCCCGAAGGCCTGGACGGCGTCGGAGTGCAGGGGGAGGCCGGACTCGCGGGCGATGGCGGCCAGTTCGCGTACCGGCATGACGGTGCCGATCTCGTTGTTGGCCCACATCACGGTGGCCAGGGCGATGTCGTCGGGGTTGCGCTCGACCGCCGCCCGGAAGTCCTCGGGGTGCACGCGGCCGTAGCGGTCGACGGGGAGGTACTCGACCTCGGCCCCTTCGTGCTCGGCGAGCCAGTGCACGGCGTCGAGGACGGCGTGGTGCTCGACGGGGCTGGCGAGGACGCGCCTGCGGGCCGGGTCGGCGTCGCGGCGGGCCCAGTAGAGGCCCTTCACCGCGAGGTTGTCGGCCTCGGTGCCGCCCGCGGTGAAGACCACCTCGCTCGGGCGGGCGCCGAGTGCCTCGGCGAGGGACTCGCGGGCCTCCTCGACGGTACGGCGGGCCCGGCGGCCGGCGGCGTGCAGGGAGGACGCGTTGCCGGTGGCGGCGAACTGCGCGGTCATCGCCGCAGCGGCTTCCGGGAGCATCGGCGTGGTCGCGGCGTGGTCGAGGTAGGCCATGATTTTTTGATTCTACGAGCCCGTTGCCACGGCGGGTCCCGTCCGGGTGGGGTTGGTCCGACCACGGGCCCGGACCGGCGGGGCCGGAACCGGCCCCGCCGGACACCCGCTAGCGGGGGGCGCGGGCCAGTTGGCGGGACTGGGCGACCAGGCGGTCCGCGGAGTCCCAGACCTCGGCGTCCTCCTCCAGGAAGCCGCCGGCGAGGTTGCGGGTGACGATGCCCACGCGCAGCGGGCCCGGGGCCGGGCGGTGGCGGATGTGGGTGGTGAGCTCGACGGTCGGGGCCCAGCCGAGCAGGCCGAGGTCGAAGGCGGTCGGCGGCAGCGCGTCCACCGCGAGCAGCAGCGACAGCGGATCGGCGTCGCGGCCGTCGGCCAGCTCGAACCAGGCCCGCATCTCGCCCTTCCCCGAGGGCGCGCCGACCGCCCAGCCCGCCGTCGCCGGGTCCAGCCGCAGCCGGAGCCGGTCGACGATGGCGTTGCTCCCCGGGATGGGGGCGGGGCCGGCCTCGGCGCCGAGGCAGTCCTCGTACGCCGGCATGACCGGAGGCCGCGCCACCGTGTGGACGGTGTCGGGGAGCGCGGCGAGGTCCCCGTACGAGGCGAGGACGCGGATGCGCTCGACCTCGGCACCGTTCTCGTCGTACTGGAACAGCGAGGCCTGGCCCGTGGAGAGGGTGCGGCCGACGCGGACGACCTCGGTGCGGATGACGGCGGGGCCGGGCACGGAGGAGGTCAGGTAGTGGGCGGAGACGGTGAAGGGGTCCGGGTGCGGCAGGGCCGCCGCGAGGGCCCGGCCGACCAGGGCCAGCAGATAGCCGCCGTTGACGGCGGTGATGATCGTCCAGCCGGCGGACAGCTCCGCGTCGTACACACCGGGCTCGCCCGCGCGGGCGGTGATGGTGGTGTCGCGGTCGAATTCGCTGTCGCCGATGGAGGCCTGGGCCGCTGCGTAAGACATGCCGATGACGGTACACCGGCAAGCTACTAAGCGGTAGCTTTTCTTTCCGAGGTGTGCGCCTACACCTCTTCGGCCACCGAGGAGCGGCGGTTCCAGGCCAGCGGGGCCCGCCAGTGGTAGCGCATCGCGAGCAGGCGCAGCACGAAGGTGGTGACGATGGCGATGCCGGTGGTCACGGGGTTGAGGACCTCGAAGCCGATGAAGACGGCCACCATCGCGGCGCCGACGACGGCCGGCACGGCGTACATCTCGCGGTCGCGCAGCAGCGAGGGCACTTCGTTGGCGAGCACGTCGCGCAGCACACCGCCGCCGACGGCCGTGGCCAGGCCCAGCGCGGCGGAGGCGGTCAGGCCGAGGCCGTACTCGTAGGCCTTGGTGGTGCCGGTCACGCAGAACAGGCCGAGGCCCGCGGCGTCGAAGACGTTGATGGCGCGGTTGATGCGCTGGACCTCGGGGTGGAGGAAGAAGACGATCGCGGCGGCGATCAGGGGGGTGACGAAGAAGCTGAGTTCGCTGAAGGCCGCGGGCGGGACGGCACCGATGCAGAGGTCCCGCAGGAGGCCGCCGCCGAGGGCGGTGACGAGTGCGAGGACGCAGATGCCGAAGACGTCGAAGTTCTTGCGGACCGCGAGGAGGGCGCCGGCGGTGGCGAAGACGAAGATGCCCGCGAGGTCCAGGGCGTGCTGGATGCCGGGCGGGAAGAGATCGTGGAGCACCTGGTCATTGTCGCCCGACAGCGGGGCGGCGGCGTCCCGCCGTTGCGCTGCCGCGCGGCATGCGGGCTCGGGGTGCCGCTGCGCGGGGCGTCCCCCACCCGCCCTTCCACCGTTCCCAGGGGCGCTGCCCCTGACCCCGGTACGGGCGCTGCGCGCCCGTCGCCTCAAGCGCCGGCGGGGCTGGATCTTCCAGCCCCGCCGGCGCCGCACCGCGCGAGCGGCGCGTCAAGAAGACGCGGGCGCGTTCTCCGGGTGGTGGCAGGCCGTCTGGTGGCCCGGCTTGATGGTCAGGAGCGGCGGGTCCTGCTTCGCGCAGAGCTCCGTCGCCTTCCAGCACCGCGTGTGGAAGCGGCAGCCGGCCGGCGGGGAGATCGGCGACGGCACGTCGCCCTTCAGCAGGATGCGGCCGCTCTTCGCGCCCCGCCGCCTCGGGTCCGGCACGGGGACGGCGGAGAGCAGGGCGTTCGTGTACGGGTGCATCGGGGACTCGTACAGCGACTTGCGGTCCGCCAGCTCCACGATCTTGCCGAGGTACATCACCGCGATGCGGTCCGAGACGTGCCGGATGACCGACAGGTCGTGCGCGATGATCACGTACGTCAGCCCGAGCTCCTCCTGGAGGTCGTCCAGCAGGTTCACCACCTGGGCCTGGATCGACACGTCCAGCGCGGAGACCGGCTCGTCCGCGACGACCAGCTTCGGCTTCAGGGCCAGGGCCCGGGCGATGCCGATGCGCTGCCGCTGGCCGCCGGAGAACTCGTGCGGGTAGCGGTTGTAGTGCTCCGGGTTCAGGCCGACCAGGGAGAGGAGGCGCTGGACCTCCGCCTTGATGCCGCCCTCCGGGGTGACCCCCTGGAGCTTGAAGGGAGCCGAGACGATCGCGCCGACCGTGTGGCGCGGGTTCAGCGAGCCGTACGGGTCCTGGAAGATCATCTGCACGTCGCGGCGCAGCGGCCGCATCGCCGCGACGCCGAGGTGCGTGATGTCCCGCCCCTCGAACTCGATGCGGCCGCCGGTCGGCTCCAGCAGCCGGGTGATGAGGCGGCCCATCGTCGACTTGCCGCAGCCGGACTCGCCGACGACGCCGAGGGTCTCACCCCGCCGGACGTCGAAGTCGATCCCGTCGACGGCCTTGACGGCGGCGGTCTGGCGGCGCAGCAGCCCCTTGTTGATGGGGAAGTGCTTGACCAGGCCGGTGACCTTCAGCAGCGTTTCCGCCTCGGCGACGGCGGTCGCGCCGGCCGAGTCCTGGGCGGCGGTGTCCTTCTTCATGTCCGTCACAGCTTCGGCGCAATCTCTTCGGTCCAGATCCGGGTCCGCTCCTCCTGCGACATGTGGCAGGCGGACCAGTGCCGGCTGTCGTCCTGGGTCAGCTCGGGCCGCTGGGTGCGGGTGATGCCCCCCTTGGGCACGTCGGCGTAGGGGCAGCGGGGGTTGAACGCGCAGCCGCTCGGGATGTTGATGAGGCTGGGCGGCGAGCCCTTGACCGGGATCAGCCGCTCGGTCTGGTCGCGGTCGATGCGCGGCATGGAGCCGAGCAGTCCCCAGGTGTACGGGTGCCGGGGCTCGTAGAAGACCTTCTCGGCGGTGCCCCGCTCGACGCACCGGCCGCCGTACATCACGAGGATGTCGTCGGCCATCTCGGCGACCACGCCGAGGTCGTGCGTGATCATGATGACCGCGGAGCCGAACTCCTTCTGCAGGTCCCGGATCAGGTCGAGGATCTGCGCCTGGACGGTGACGTCCAGGGCGGTGGTCGGCTCGTCCGCGATGAGCAGTTCGGGGTTGTTGACCAGGCCCATGGCGATCATGGCGCGCTGGCGCATGCCGCCGGAGAACTCGTGCGGGTAGGCGTCCACGCGCTTGGCCGGCTCGGGGATGCCGACCCGGTCGAGCATCTCGACCGCGCGCCGGCGCGCGGTCTTCTTGTCGACGTCGTTGTGGTTGCGGTACGCCTCGATGATCTGGTGGCCGACCGAGTAGTACGGGTGCATCGCGGACAGCGGGTCCTGGAAGACCATGGCCATCTTGCGGCCGCGCAGCCGGCGGACGTGGTCGGCGTCGGCGCTGACCAGCTCCTCGCCGTCGAGGATGACCTCGCCGGAGATCTGCGGGCGGCTGCGCGCGTTGCCGGTGCGGTGCAGGCCCATGATGGCCAGCGAGGTCACGGACTTCCCGGAGCCGGACTCGCCGACGATGCCGAGGGTCTTGCCGCGCTCCAGGTCGAAGGAGAGGCCGTCGACGGACTTCACCAGGCCGTCGTCGGTCGGGAAGTGCACCTTCAGGTCGCGCACGGAGAGGAAGGGGGCCGTGTCGGGCGCGCCGCCCTGTTCGGGCACGAAGGCCGGACGGCCGGAGTCGTTCTTGGTCACGTCAGCCTCACGCGCGGGTCGATGACGGCGTACAGCAGGTCCACGATCAGGTTGGCCATCACCACGAACAGTGCGGCGAGCAGGGTGACGCCCATGATCACGGGGAGGTCGCCGGCGCTGATGGCGGCGACCGCGGCCGTACCCAGGCCCTGGAAGTTGAAGGTGGTCTCGGTGAGCACCGCGCCGCCGAGGAGGCCGCCGAGGTCGAGGCCGAACATGGTGACGACCGGGGTGAGCGTGGAGCGCAGGGCGTGCTTGCGGATGACCACGCCCTCCTTGAGCCCCTTGGCGCGGGCGGTGCGGATGTAGTCCTCGCCGAGGACCTCCAGCATGGTCGCCCGGGTGATGCGGGCGTAGGTCGCGGCGAAGAGGAAGGCGAGGGTGACCCAGGGCAGGATCAGGCTGTTGAGCCAGGCCAGCGGATCCTCGGTCAGGGGTTGGTAGTTGGAGACGTCCAGCCAGCCGAGGCTGTAGACGAAGATCGCGGGGGCCACCATGCCGGTGAAGAAGATCGGCAGGGAGACGCCGGCGAGCGCGCCGACCATGACGGTGCGGTCGATGGCGGTGCGGCGCTTGAGGGCGGAGACCACGCCCGTGGCGACACCGGCGATCACCCAGATCACGGCCGCCCCGAGGGCGAGCGAGAGGGTGACCGGGATCCGGTCCATCATGGTCTCCCAGACGGGCGCCTCGGTCTTGAAGGAGTAGCCGAAGCAGGGTGCCGCGCAGTGGGTGATCTCGGTGCCGCCGTCGTAGTCACGACCGGCGAAGACTCCCTTGACGAAGAGCAGGTACTGCTCGGAGATGGGCTTGTCGAAGCCCATCTTCACGCGGATGCCCGCCAGGGCGGTCTCGTTGGTCTCGCGTCCGGCGTACATGAGCGCGGGATCGCTGCCGGTCAGCTTCGGGACCGCGAAGAAGATGCCGAAGGTGACCACGGAGACCACCAGCAGCGTGGCGGCGACGTTGAACAGCCGCCGTATGAGGTAGACGAGCACTGCAGTCGGCCGCCCGGGGCGGGTGGCCGCCGCCCCTCGTGGGGACGGCGGCCACCGCCTGCGGCCTTCACCTGCCCTTCGGACTAGCGCATGTGCGGTGAAGGCACTTACTAACGTGCTGAGTTGCGGTTGCGGGCCCGGCGGTCGGCCGGGCTGCGGGGCTGCCCGGCTCATCGCCGGGCAGCCCGCTGGTCCTGCTGCTCTGCTCCTACTGCTTGATGCCCACGGTGGCGAGGTCGATCTTGCCGAAGGACTCGTTGAAGAAGACGTTCGTCAGACGCGGGTTGTGGTAGACGAGCGCCTTGTCGAAGTTGATCGGCAGGTAGAGCGCCTTGTCCATGACCTTCTTGTTGATCTCCGTGTAGAACGGAGCGGCCGCGTCCGGAGTGGCGGCGGAAGCGGCCTTGTCGAAGAGGCCGTTGATCTCCGGGTCGTTGACCTCGGTGTAGTTGTTGTTGCCGTTCGGCAGGATGAACGATCCGTCGACGAGCGGCTGCAGGAAGCCCGCACCGGAGTTGTAGTCGGCGCCCCAGCCCATGACGATGATGCCGTAGCCCTTCTTCTTCACGTTCTCGGGCGAACCGATCGTGGAGGAGGAGAGCTTGCCGTCGAACTGGTCGATCGTGGCCTTGATGCCGACCTTGGCGAGCGAGGCCTGGAGGGACTCGGCCGTCTTCACCTCGGGGGCGCGGTTGTTGCGCACGGCGATGGTGGTCTCGAAGCCGTCCGGCTTGCCGCAGGCCTTGAGGGCCTCCTTGGCCTTGGCCTCCTGCGGCTTGCCCTTCGTCAGGCCGAAGGGGTCGTAGCTCTTGTCCGAGCCGGGGACACCGGCCGGGAGCATGTTGGCGCCGAGGTCACCGCTGGTCGGGCCGCCGCGGGCGGTCTGGAGGGACTTCGGGTCGGCCGCGTAGATGACGGCCTTGCGGCACTCGATGTTGTCGAACGGGGCGACCGTCTGCGGGAAGGCGAAGTAGCGGATGTAGCCCGTGAACGGGTTGTCCGCGTTGGCCTTGAGCTTCTCGTCCTTGAGGATCTTGTTCTTCGCGGCCTGCTGGACACCGGTGCCGTCGACGGCCATGTCGATGTCGCCGGAGAGCAGGCGCTGGTCCATGTCGTCCGGGTTGGTGGTGACCGTGAAGGAGACCTTGTCCGGCAGACCCTTGCGGATCGGGTCCGTCTTCGGGTCCCAGTTCTCGTTGCGGACGAAGGTCGCGCCCTTGCCGGCGGTGAAGCTCTCGACCTTGTAGGGGCCCGTGGATATCGGCTTGTTGGTGTACGTGGCGCCCGTGTCCTTGGCCGCCGGGACCGGCGAGGAGGACGGCATGGCCAGCAGGTAGCTGAAGTCGGAGTTCGCGCTCGCCAGGTTGAAGACGATCGTCTTGTCGTCCGGCGTCTCGACGGACTTCAGACCCATCTTGTTCGGGTCGGTGTCCTTGTACGGGCCGGGGTACTTCTGGCCCTGGTCGAGGAGGTCGATCAGGTAGGTCGGGCCGCCGGACAGGACGTCCTGCGCGAAGACGCGCTCGACGCCGTACTTGATGTCCTTCGAGGTGATCGGCGTGCCGTCCTCGAACTTCACCCCGTCCTTGAGCTTCAGGGTGTAGGTCTTGCCGTCGTTGCTGATGACCGGCAGGGCCTCGGCGAGGTCCGGGACGACCTTCGTGCCGTCCTTGCCCGGCTTGGCGTCGTAGGCCAGCAGGCTGCGGACGTAGAGGCGCTGCATGTTCCAGACGAAGCCGTAGTAGGCGCGCGCCGGGTCGAGGTAGTCGACGTCCTGCGGGGACCAGAGCTTCAGCTCGCCGCCCTTGGCGTCCGAGGGGTTGATCACGGCGGTGGCGGCACCGCTGTAGCCCTTGCCGCTGTCGCCGTCGGCCTTGTCGTCCTTCTTGTTCTCGGTGCCACCGCACGCGGCGGTCATCGAGAGGGCGGCGATCACGGCGGTGATCGCGAGAGCCTGCTTTCTGCGGATCACGGTTGTCCAACCTCCATAGGTGGTGAATCGAAGAAGCGGTTCAGCTGCCCTTGGGGTCGAGTGCGTCACGCAGCCCGTCCCCGAAGAGGTTGAACGCCAGGACGGTGATGAAGATCGTCATACCGGGAACCACCATGTACATGGGGTCGTCCTGGTAGATGGGGACGGCGTCGGAGAGCATCTTTCCCCAGGAAGCGGTGGGCGGCTTGACGCCGGCACCCAGGAAGCTGAGGGCCGCCTCGGTCAGGATGTTGGTCGGGATGATCAGCGTGGCGTAGACGAGGATCGGCGCGACCAGGTTCGGCAGCAGCTCCTTGACCAGGATGTGGCCGCGGCCTGCTCCGAGGCTGCGCGCGGCCTCGACGTACTCGCGCTCCCGCAGGGAGATCGTCTGGCCCCGGACGATGCGGCCGATGTACGGCCAGCCGAAGAAGCCGATGACGAGGATGAGCACGCCCATCCGGACACCGGAACCCTCGAACCCCCAGACGGAGTTGGGGACCACGGACACCAGGGCGATGGTGAACAGCAGCTGCGGGAAGGCCAGCAGCAGGTCCATCAGGCGGCTGATGACCCCGTCCACCCAGCCGCCGAGGAAGCCGGCGAGGGCCCCCAGGAAGCTGCCGAGGACGACCGAGACGAAGGCCGCCAGGAAGGCGACGACCAGGGAGATGCGGGCGCCGTAGACGATCCGGCTGAACACGTCGCGTCCGTTGGTCGGTTCGACGCCCAGCAGGAACTCGGAGCTGATGCCGCCGAAGGAACCGAGCGGTGTGCCCAGGTCCGGGTCGATCATGTCCTCGTGGAACTCGTTGGGGTCGTGCCCCAGGAGGCCCACGATCACCGGCGCGAAGACCGCGACCAGGATCAGGAAGATCACGACCACCCCGCCCGTCAGCGCGACCTTGTCGCGCTTGAGCCGCATCCAGGCGATGCGGCCGGGCGAGCGGCCTTCGATGGCCTTCGCAGGGACGTCGGCTACGGACACGGGTGCGGGTGATTCCGCGCTCGTGTCGTGCAGTGGTGCCGTCATCGTGGTGGGGACCCCTCTCGGCCGACGGGTGGTCGGCCCATGCCCGCCGCTGTGGCGGCGTTGGTGCGGAGTGGCGCTCGGGTGCTCGGGGCACGTGAACGCGTACGAGGTGCGAGGTGCTGGCAGTGCTGGCGGTGCTGGCGGTGCGGCCGTGCTGTGAGTGGAGCAGGGTGCGGTGCGGGCGGTGCGGTGCAGCTGAGGTGCGGGAAGTGCGCGGAACACCGCATCGGGACGAATGGCGGGCTCCACGTGCCGAACCGCGTCCTGGAGGACTGACCGGCTCTTGGGTGGGGAGTCTTCATCGGGCGCTCGACCAGCCGCCAGACCCGCAGATGAATGGATGCGCAACCGTGATCTGAGGCCTTGGTTCCCGTTATCCGGACTCCGCGCACGGCTCAGCGGAGCAAGACCGTCCGTTCGGTACGCAAACGGACATCACGGCCAACTCCTTGGAGGAGTGCGCCAATTGGGCGCCCACCTGCGGTGATATCCGGACAAGACGAAGGCCGCCGGGAACCGTGGTTCCCGGCGGCCGGATGTCCGTCGGACGGGTTCGTCTCAGGGTGCGGGCGCACTCCTGGAAACCCTGTAGGAGGCTCGGGGAAAGCGTCCCCGGAGCCCTCTGAGCGGCTCAGTAGGCCGCCGCCTGCCCCTCGCGGTCGTAGAACGGCCGGGTCTGCGCGCGCAGCCACATCGCGACCGGATCGTGCTCGTCGGCCAGCGCGACCGTGCACACCGGGACCCCGTCGGGCACGGCGCCGACCGACTGGCGCATCATCTCCCGTACGGATTCCAGCGCGGGCGGCGAGGCGTCGTACAGGTCGAGCCCCACCGCGAGGTACGCCGACCCGAGCGAGGGCTGCACCCAGGCGCGGCGCAGCGACCTGACGGCCGGCGTGCGGTGCGCGTGCTGGGTCAGCAGCCCGTAGAACTGCGGGAGTTCCAGCGCCGGCTCGGAGAGCCGCAGCGGCCCCGCCGGCATCCGGTCGAGGCCGGTGGCGACCCGGCGCAGGTCGGCCCACGGTACGCCGAGTCCGCCGCCCTGGGCGTGCGGGTTGACCCACAGCCCCCAGCGGTCCGGGTAGAGGGCGCGGGCGATGTCCCGGCCGGTGACCACCTCGTAGCCGCGGTTCCAGCCGCTCGCGGCGAGCTCCTGCGGGGAGGTCACGCAGGGTGCGTAGCCGAGGCCGTCGACCTCCATGCCGCCGTACTGGGCGTCCGGCGATCCCGGCTGCCCCTGCCACAGGAGCATCCACAGCCTGCCCTCGGCGAGGGCGTGCAGGAATGACTCATAACTCTCATAGCGCCCGGGAGTCACCTGGCGCAGCATGTGCTCGACCTGCCCGGCCGCGGCCGTGCCTGACGCACTCACCCGGTACCCCTCTTCGTCTTCGTCCGCCCGTCGTCCACACGTCCCAACCAGCTTAAGCGGCGCTACGGGAGGTAGAAGGGGCGTACGCGCTCACGAATCCACTCCGTGACCGGGTCCTCGGCGGCGTCCAGCAGGATCAACTGCACCGGCCAGGGCGCCGGTACGCGGGCCAGGGCGCGGCCGAGCGCCTCCAGCGGGGCGCCGCGCGACCCGGAATCCCATCCCAGCAGGCGGACACCGATGTAGAGCTGCGGGTCGCCGCCCTCGACGCTGGCGAGGCAGCGGTGCGCGGCGGCGACGGCTCCGGTGGCCCGGAACTCCTCGGCGGCGGCGGTGAGGAAGTCCACCGGGTCGTCCTGCCAGTCGGGCTCGAAGAGCCGGACGCGGCCGCCGGTGGCCGGGCCGTCGAGCTCGGTGCGGCCGGCGCGGCAGAGCTCCGCGACGGCGGGCGGGGGCAGCGGCACGCCGACGGCGCCCTCCGGGTTCAGGGCGATGCCGAGCTGCGGGGGCAGGCCGCGGGCGAACTCGACGGCGGGGGCGACCGCGCAGTCCATGGCGGGGCCGGCGGCGAAGCGGAACTGGGCCTCCGAGCTGTAGACGGGGACGTACGCCGCGCCGTCGATCAGCATCGTGGGGAGGTCGAGGGAGGCGCTGTCGGGCCCGCCGCCGTTGGGGAGCGGGACCCAGACCTGGCTGCGGCCGAGGACCTCCAGGATCCGCGGGCCGGCGTCCGCCTGTCCGAGCGCCGCCCCGAGCACCTGCTCCAACTCGTTCGCCGGCCAGCCGTTGCCTTGCATGTGCGCCGCTCTCCCTGTGTCCGCGCCGGATGTCGCCCCGAGGCTATCGCGGCCGCCGCGGGTGGCTCGTGCCGGTGGGGCCGCTGCGCGGGCGAGGTCCCCTCCCTCCCCCACTTCGCCCGTTCCCCGGAGCTCCGCCCCGGACCCCGCGCCTGAACGCCGTGTCTTGAGCCGCGCCCGGCGGCGGGCGGCGGCTCCGTCAGGCGTCGAAGGCGATGCGGGTGACCGCGGCGGCCGAGCGGCGGTCCAGGAGGGTGACCGAGGCGCAGCCGCGCGGGGGCCGGCCGGCTTCGGCGGAGCGCAGGAGACGGGACACCGCCCCCCGGTGCCGGGCGAAGGCGTACGCCGACACCCGCCGCCCCCGGACCGCCTGCCCGGACAGCGCCTCCTCGGGGGTGGTGTCCAGCAGCAGCAGGTGCAGCGCCCGCCCCCGCCGCCGGGCGACGGCGGCCAGCAGGCCGCGCACCCACGGCTGGGTGCCGCAGTCGTGGACCACCACAGAGGCGCCGGAGCGCAGCTCGCGCCACAGCCCGAGGTAGTGCGCGGCGCGGACCAGCGGCCGGTACACCGCGTACGGCAGGCCGGCGGGCATCCGGCGCTCCCACCGCTCGCGGGTGTCCTGCGAGTCGATGCCCGCCTCCGCGGCCCGCTTGATCAGGGTGCTCTTGCCGCCGCCGGGCAGCCCGGACACCACCACGACGTCCCCGGCGGCATAGCTCAGCCGGTGCGGCCGCGCGGGCCGTCCCCGCAGGTCGCGGACGGGATCGCCGCCCGCCGCGGGCAGGGCGTCGCTCCGCTGCTCGGGGACCGCCCTGACGGTGCCTGTAGTCGTAGCCACTCCGAGTCTCCGCACAGTGATCGTCTCCCCCGATTCGGGCCGCGAGGGCCCCATGCCCACTGAATGTAAAGAGACGGTAATCCGACGGCCCCGGTTGCGGCGGGACGTTCCACAGCGCGGACGGCCGGTCCCGCCCGGATCGCACGTTCTTCCGGGCCCCACTGCCCCCTCCCGCCCGTCCCGTGCAATGATGTGCGCCATCTGGACACCAAACTGCATACCGGCCGCTTGAATCCGCGCGGGAGAGTCCCGGCAGGCCGCGAGGCCGTGCCCGGGCGCCGAAGGAGCAAGTACCTCCCTTGAATCTCTCAGGCCCCGTACCGCGTGGATGAGGCAGATCTGAAAAGCGAGCAGGCGCCGCGCCCGTCCCCGACGGCCGCCCGGCACGTGCTCCACCCAAGGTGCAAGTCGGCGTTCCCCCTCCGGGAACTCTCGGCGAACCTCTCAGGTTCCGATGACAGATGGGGAGGAACCTCCTCGTCATGTCATGCCCTGGGACCCGGGAGCCACACCCATGAGCACTGCCCCCCGCCTGACCGCGCTCGACGCGCTGCACCGCTCGCTCGGTGCGACCATGACCGACTTCGCGGGCTGGGACATGCCCCTGCGCTACGCCAGTGAGCGCGACGAGCACAACGCCGTACGCACCAAGGCCGGCCTCTTCGACCTGTCCCACATGGGCGAGATCACCCTGACCGGCCCGGAGGCCGTGAAGGCGCTGGACTACGCGCTCGTGGGCAACATCTCCACCGTCGGCGTCGGCCGCGCCCGCTACACGCACATCTGCCGGGAGGACGGCGGGATCCTCGACGACCTGATCGTCTACCGCCTCGGCGAGACCGAGTACATGGTCGTCGCCAACGCCTCCAACGCCCAGGTCGTGCTGGACGCGCTCACCGAGCGCGCCGCCGGCTTCGACACCGAGGTCCGCGACGACCGCGACGCGTACGCGCTGATCGCCGTCCAGGGCCCGGAGTCCCCCGGCATCCTGAAGTCCCTCACGGACGCCGACCTGGACGGGCTGAAGTACTACGCCGGCCTGCCGGGCACCGTCGCGGGCGTGCCCGCGCTGATCGCCCGTACCGGCTACACCGGCGAGGACGGCTTCGAGCTGTTCGTCTCGCCCGAGCACGCCGTGGAGCTGTGGCAGGCGCTGACCGAGGCGGGGAAGGACGCCGGTCTGGTGCCGGCCGGCCTGTCCTGCCGCGACACCCTGCGCCTGGAGGCGGGCATGCCGCTGTACGGGCACGAGCTGACCACCGCCCTCACCCCCTTCGACGCCGGGCTGGGCCGGGTCGTGAAGTTCGAGAAGGAGGGTGACTTCGTCGGCCGCGCCGCCCTGGAGGCCGCCGCCGAGGTCGCGGCCACCAAGCCGCCGCGCAAGCTGGTCGGCCTGGTCGCCGAGGGCCGCCGCGTCCCGCGCGCCGGTTTCCCCGTGGTCGCGGGCGGCGAGGTCATCGGCGAGGTGACCTCCGGCGCCCCGTCCCCGACGCTGGGCAAGCCGATCGCGATGGCGTACGTCGACGCGGCGCACGCCGCACCCGGCACCTCCGGCGTCGGCGTGGACATTCGCGGTACGCATGAGCCGTACGAGGTCGTGGCGCTGCCCTTCTACAAGCGGCAGAAGTAACCCTCGTACCGGGCTCCACCGTCTCAGCAAGCAAGACCACCGTTCGTATCCACCTCCCCGCATCCAGGAGAATCAGGTCATGAGCAACCCCCAGCAGCTGCGTTACACCAAGGAGCACGAGTGGCTGTCGGACGCCGTGGACGGCGTCGCGACGGTCGGCATCACGGAGTTCGCGGCCACCGCGCTCGGTGACGTCGTCTACGCCCAGCTCCCCGAGGTCGGCGACACCGTCACCGAGGGCGAGACCTGCGGCGAGCTGGAGTCGACCAAGTCGGTCAGCGACCTGTACTCCCCCGTCTCCGGTGAGATCGTCGAGTCCAACCAGGACGTCGTGGACGACCCGTCGCTGGTGAACTCCGCCCCGTTCGAGGGTGGCTGGCTGTTCAAGGTGAAGCTCTCGGAGGAGCCGAAGGACGCGCTCTCCTTCGACGAGTACACCGCCCTCACCGCCGGTAACTGACACCCCAGGGGATCCTGATGTCCGTTCTGAACACCCCCCTCCACGAGCTCGACCCCGACGTCGCCGCCGCCGTCGACGCCGAGCTCGTGCGCCAGCAGTCGACCCTGGAAATGATCGCGTCGGAGAACTTCGCTCCGGTCGCCGTCATGGAGGCCCAGGGCTCGGTCCTGACCAACAAGTACGCCGAGGGCTACCCCGGCCGCCGCTACTACGGCGGCTGCGAGCACGTCGACGTGGTCGAGCAGATCGCGATCGACCGCATCAAGGCGCTGTTCGGCGCCGAGGCCGCGAACGTGCAGCCGCACTCGGGTGCGCAGGCCAACGCCGCCGCGATGTTCGCGCTGCTGAAGCCGGGCGACACGATCATGGGCCTGAACCTGGCCCACGGCGGTCACCTGACCCACGGCATGAAGATCAACTTCTCCGGCAAGCTCTACAACGTGGTCCCGTACCACGTCGACGAGACCGGCCAGGTGGACATGGCCGAGGTCGAGCGCCTCGCCAAGGAGTCCAAGCCGCAGCTGATCGTCGCCGGCTGGTCCGCCTACCCGCGCCAGCTCGACTTCGCCGCCTTCCGCCGCATCGCGGACGAGGTCGGCGCGTACCTGATGGTCGACATGGCCCACTTCGCGGGCCTGGTCGCCGCGGGTCTGCACCCGAACCCGGTGCCGCACGCCCACGTCGTCACCACCACCACGCACAAGACCCTCGGCGGTCCGCGCGGCGGTGTCATCCTGTCGACGCAGGAGCTGGCCAAGAAGATCAACTCCGCGGTCTTCCCGGGCCAGCAGGGCGGTCCGCTGGAGCACGTGATCGCGGCCAAGGCCGTCTCCTTCAAGGTCGCGGCCTCGCCGGAGTTCAAGGAGCGCCAGGAGCGCACCCTGGAGGGCGCGAAGATCCTCGCCGCCCGTCTGGTCCAGGACGACGTCAAGGCCGTGGGCGTGGACGTCCTCACCGGCGGCACCGACGTGCACCTGGTCCTGGTCGACCTGCGCAACTCCGAGCTGGACGGCCAGCAGGCCGAGGACCGCCTCCACGAGGTCGGCATCACGGTCAACCGCAACGCCATCCCGAACGACCCGCGGCCCCCGATGGTCACCTCGGGCCTGCGGATCGGTACGCCGGCCCTCGCCACCCGCGGTTTCGACGCCGAGGCCTTCACCGAGGTCGCCGAGATCATCGCGCAGGCCCTGAAGCCGAGCTACGACGCCGAGGCCCTCAAGGCCCGCGTCTCGGCCCTGGCCGCGAAGTTCCCGCTGTACCCGTCGCTCTAGGCAACGGCCCGGAAGGGCCCGGCCTTGTTTCACACAGGGCCGGGCCCTTTTCATGACCAAAGCCCCAGGCGGATGCGGCCCATTGCCACCGAAAGAACCAAAAAACCGGCACATAGGTTCCCCGTAAGGAAGCCGATACGGCAAGGCATTCCCTGGCAGGACGGACGCACCCATGGACGTCCTCGTGGGGCTTCGGCCGGGCGAAGGACCTGGTGGACGCGGGCTCGCACCGGCCGACCGGCTTCGGGACGCTGGTGGCGCTCGCGCCGACCGTCCTGCTGTGGCTGTCCTGCCACTGGTCGGTCCGGCTCCTCTCCTGCCTCGCTCCGCCGACTTCGGCGGCCGCGGCGCCCTCCCCGGCGGCGTGGACATCGCCCTGGTGGCGGCCATGGCGCTCGTCACGTACGCCTGGGCCGTCCGCGCGGGCGTCCGGGCCCACCTGGCCGGTCCGCCGGGCCCCGACCCCGTCCTGGACGCCCCCGCGGCGGCCGCCCGGACACCGGAACGCGAGGCGGCTCACGTCTGACCGACCCGTCCGTGAGGCGAACCGTTCATCTCCACGCGATACGCTCGTCTGCCGGACAAAATCCGCAGATCCCCCTCCTTGATCCACCACACCCCTGCCCCCTCTCCACCCCACGAGCAGACAAGGGAGTCCGCCAGTGGCCATCTCCGTCTTCGACCTCTTCTCCATCGGCATCGGCCCGTCCTCCTCCCACACGGTCGGCCCGATGCGCGCGGCGCGCATGTTCGTGACGCGGCTGAAGAAGGACGGCGTCCTCGCCCAGACCGCCTCCGTCCGGGCGGAGCTCTTCGGCTCCCTCGGCGCGACCGGTCACGGGCATGGCACGCCCAAGGCGGTCCTGCTCGGCCTGGAAGGCCACTCCCCCCGCACCGTCGACGTCGAGACCGCCGACGACGAGGTGGAACGCATCCGCAAGAGCGGCAAGCTGCGCCTGCTGGGCGCGGAAATAGGCGGCGCCCACGAGATCGACTTCGACGAGCCGAACCAGCTGATCCTGCACCGCCGCCGCTCGCTGCCCTACCACGCGAACGGCATGACCCTCTTCGCGTACGACGCCTCCGGCGCCCCGCTGCTGGAGAAGACGTACTACTCGGTCGGCGGCGGCTTCGTCGTGGACGAGGACGCGGTCGGCGAGGACCGGATCAAGCTCGACGACACCGTGCTGAAGTACCCCTTCCGCTCGGGTGACGAGATGCTGCGCCTGGCCAACGAGACCGGCCTGTCGATCTCCTCCCTGATGCTGGAGAACGAGAAGGCCTGGCGCACCGAGGAGGAGATCCGCGAGGGCCTCCTGGAGATCTGGCGCGTCATGCAGTCCTGCGTCTCGCGCGGCATGTCCCGCGAGGGCATCCTCCCGGGCGGTCTGCGCGTCAAGCGCCGGGCCGCGTCCACGGCGCGCCAGCTGCGCACCGAGGGCGACCCGATGATGCACCGCAGCGAGTGGACGACGATCTACGCGATGGCCGTCAACGAGGAGAACGCGGCGGGCGGGCGCGTGGTGACCGCCCCCACGAACGGCGCGGCGGGCGTGCTCCCGGCGGTCCTGCACTACTACGTGAACTTCGTGCCCGGCGCGGACGAGGACGGCGTGGTCCGCTTCCTCCTGGCCGCGGGCGCCATCGGCATGCTCTTCAAGGAGAACGCCTCGATCTCGGGCGCCGAGGTCGGCTGCCAGGGCGAGGTGGGCTCCGCCTGCTCGATGGCGGCGGGTGCCCTCGCCGAGGTCCTGGGCGGCACCCCCGAGCAGGTCGAGAACGCGGCCGAGATCGGCATGGAGCACAACCTGGGCCTGACCTGCGACCCGGTCGGCGGCCTCGTCCAGATCCCCTGCATCGAGCGCAACGGCATGGCCGCCGTCAAGGCCGTCACCGCCGCGAAGATGGCGATGCGCGGCGACGGCAGCCACAAGGTCTCCCTCGACAAGGTCATCAAGACCATGAAGGAGACGGGCGCCGACATGAAGATCAAGTACAAGGAGACGGCGCGCGGCGGTCTCGCGGTCAACGTCATCGAGTGCTGATCCGGAACCTTCTCGAAATGGTCTCCGGTTCGGGGTTTGGACCGAGTTGATCACGCTTGCGAGGGAAGAAGCCGGTCCGGGCTGGTTTCTCGATGATCACGTACGCCACTCTGGTCACGCGACGTCGCAACACCCCCGGGCGGTAGGCCAACCGCCTTACCCCCTTGCTGTTTTGCGTACTGGAGGCTTCACCATGGCAGGCATCCGCACCATCCGCGTGATGGCGGCGCTCGCATCGCTCCCCCTCGCCGCCGCCCTCTTCACGGGCACGGCGCAGGCGGACAACGGGGCCGGTGCCGCCGGCACCGCCTCGAACGCCGCGCTCGCCGACATCCTCGGCAGCGGGGTCGGCGGCAGCAACCTCGGCAACTCCTCCACCGCGCAGCAGGTCGCGTCGGGCTTCGGGGCGTCGAACCAGAACAACGGCGCCCAGTCCAACGGTTCCGGCTTCACCGCCATCGGCCAGTCCAACAACCACGACTCGCTGATCTACGACCCGCTGCCGTAGCGGCCGCGCGGGCCCGCCCTCCCCCCGGAGGGCGGGCCTTTCGCGTTCCCGTGGCCGAAAAGAGGTCCTGCGGCCCGGCCCTTCGGGACCTTCGGCCCCGGGGTGCGCGCACGCCCCGGCGATACCGTGCCGGAAGGGCGCGGAAGCGCCCGGGAACGACGAGAGGCAGCCGCCGATGGCCACCATCACCGAACACCGACTCCTGCCTCTGCGGCTGGAAGCCGCCCCTCTGTCCGTCCCGCTGACCGGTCGCTTCGTGTACCGCACGGACCGCCCGTACGAGGTGTCCGTCGACTTCCGGGGCGCCGGGACGCACCTCGCCCGCTGGGTGTTCTCGCGGGAGCTGCTGCTCGACGGGCAGACGACCGCCACCGGGGAGGGCGACATACAGGTGTGGCCGCACTGGAGCGGCTCGGAGCCGCGCGTCCTGCTCGGTTTCAGCAACGGCGAGCAGAGCTGCGTGGTCTCCGCCCGCGCCAAGGACGTGCGGGCGCTGTGCCGGCGGATGACGGAGCTGGTCCCGCGCGGCCAGGAGCGGCGCCACTACGACCTGGACGCGCACCTGAGCGCGCTGCTGGCGCACTGAGGCGGCGGGCGGGGAACCGCCCGCGCCGCTGCGGTGTCCTATGAGATGACAGGCAGTCCCCGTCTCACGGAACCGGGGAGACATCATGCGTCACCCGCACCGCCGCCGGATCGTGGCCCTCGCCACGGGTGCCCTGCTCACCGCCGGGCTCGCGCTCTCCGCGTCGCCGGCTTCCGCCGCCACCACGACCGCCCGCACCCAGACGCCGCTCGTCGTCAACGCACGCTGGGGCGGGCACTGCACCTTCGACCGGCTCGTGATCGACATCCAGGGCTACGTGCCCCCGGTCACCGTCACTCCCGTGTCCGAGCTCGTCTACGACGGGTCGGGCCAGCCCGTGCCGCTGGCCGGGAAGTACTTCCTGGAGATCCGGCTGCACCCGGCCGCCGGCCACGACGACGCCGGGCAGAACGTCTACCAGGGGCCCCGGCTCCAGAAGATCTACCTCAGCAAGCTCAAGGGCATCGCCATGACCGGCGACTACGAGGGGTACGTGACCTTCGGCGCCGCCTTCGACACCAAGCCGACCTACAAGACGTCCGTCCTGCACTCGCCCGAGCGGCTCGTGGTGGACTTCCCGCACCCCAACACCTGCTGACCCGCCGACGGCCCCGGAGCCGCCGCTAGCGGTGTTCGGGGTTGGGGAAGTCGAAACGGCAGCCGGCGTCCCACAGGGAGCGCTGGTTGCCGTGGGCGGGCATGCCCCCGGCGCGCTTGAGAAGGGCGGCCAGGTGCATGAGGTTCCAGGACATGAAGGTGGTGTTCCGGTTGGTGAAGTCGTTCTCGGGGCCGCCGGAGCCCGGGTCCAGGTAGGAGGGGCCGGGGCCGGCCTCGCCGATCCAGCCCGCGTCGGCCTGGGGCGGGACGGCGTACCCGAGGTGCTGGAGGCTGTAGAGGATGTTCATGGCGCAGTGCTTGACGCCGTCCTCGTTGCCGGTGACGATCGCCCCGCCCACGCGCCCGTAGTAGGCGTACTGGCCCTGCTCGTTCAGCAGCGAGGAGCAGGCGTAGAGCCGCTCGATGACCTTCTTCATGACGGAGCTGTTGTCGCCGAGCCAGATCGGTCCGCACAGCACGAGGATGTCGGCGTCCATGATCTGGCTGTAGAGCACCGGCCACTGGTCGCTCTCCCAGCCGTGGTCGGTCATGTCGGGCCAGACGCCGGTGGCGATGTCGTGGTCGACGGCGCGGATCAGCGAGGTGCGGGCGCCGGCCGATTCCATGACGGCGCGGCTCCTGGCGATCAGCCCCTCGGTGTTGCTGGTCTCGGGCGAGCGTTTGAGGGTGCAGTTGACGTAGACGGCGGAGAGGTCCTCGTAGCGGGGGCTCTGGTCTGCGGCCATGTCCTCCACCGTGCCCGGCGTCCGGCGGGGCGGCCAGCGGGCCTGGACCGTACGGGGTGGCGGTGCACCCGGGCCGCAAACCTAGGATGTCGGCATGTCGCTGCCGCACGCCATCCTCACCGCCCTGCTGGAGAAGCCCTCGTCGGGGCTGGAGCTGACCCGGCGGTTCGACAAGTCGATCGGCTACTTCTGGTCCTCGACGCACCAGCAGATCTACCGGGAGCTGGGGCGGCTGGAGGAGGCCGGGCTGATCCGGGCGCTGCCGAGCGAGGTGCCGGTGCGCGGGCAGAAGAAGGAGTACGAGGTGCTGCCCGACGGCCGCGCGGAGCTGGCGCGGTGGGTGGACGAGAGCCAGGACCCGAAGCCGATGCGGGACGCGCTGCTGCTGCGGATCCGCGCGGCGGCGGTGGTCGGCCCGCAGCGGCTGGGACCGGAGCTGCGGCGGCACCTGGATCTGCACCGGGCGCAGTTGGCGGTGTACGAGGCCATCGAGGCGAAGGACTTCCCGCCGGGGCGGGACGCGGCCGCGGACCGGCTGCGCCGGCTCGTGCTGCACGGCGGGATCGCCCTGGAGGGCTTCTGGCTGAGCTGGCTGGAGGAGGCCCTGTCCGAGGTGGAGGACCTGGCCTCGGCGGCGACGGGGCAGGAGCCGCCGGAGGGCCCCGGAAGGGTTTCCTGACGCGCCCCCGCCCCGGCGGGCGGGGCGGAGGCGGACGCGGCGGTGCCTACTTGTTCAGGGAGGCCCAGAACTCGTCGAAGCTCATCAGCTTGTCGCCGTCGCTGTCCCTGGCGGCGATCAGGGAGTCCGCGATCGCGGCGGTGACGTAGTGGTCACCCATCGCCTTCATGGCGGCGCTGTACTCGTCGGCCGTGACGAATCCGTCACCGTTCCCGTCGAACTGGTCGAACGTCGCCCGTGCGTTCTCGATGTCGGCCACTGGGTCCACCCCTTCTCGGTGCTTGTTGACCGGCTCAGGGTAACGGCCCCGGCGCCGCAGGGGCGCCGCGGGTCCCGTTCGGGCGGCAGATAGATATTCAATTACCGGCCCGTAAGCCGCCGGAACAGCTCGCCCAGCAGGCGGAAGCAACAATTCCAGCCAACAAATCCGCCGAGCACTTGTCACGCTCCGGGATCACGGCATAACGTACGGCATTGCCGCCACACCAGGAGCGCAGGGCTCCCAGGGACATGCGGCAACAAGGGCGATCAAAGGTGACGATCACAGCTGACGCTTCATTCGAGGTTCTGCCCTTCACCCGCACCTGCCGTCATATCTGGGAAGACGGCGACCACGTGCTCATCGGCGTGAGCCCCGGCAACGGCTACTTCAGCGCCGAGCGCGTGTCCAGTCTCGCCCGGTGGGCCACGACCCGCTTCGCGCAGGTCGACTTCGTGTACGCGGACCTCCACGTGGACCGGATGTTCGCCGCCTTCGGATACACCCCGGAGCACGCGCACAAGCGCGCGTCGAAGGAGATCAAGGCGGTACGCAGACGGATCATCAAAGGCGTCGGGGAATCGGGGTACCGGCACGCCGAGATTCGGGTGAGGGCACTTTCGGAGTTCCAGGCGAACCCCGTCTACCAGCTACTGCACCGGCGCGTACTGCATTTCCTGGAGACCGATGACGCATTCCGGAAGGGATGCGAGGAAATGGCCCTTCATTTCGTCGGTTCGAAACTGCCCGAGGGCGAATCCATGACGGACTCCCAGTTGCAGGTGTGTTTCGACTACCTGGCAGCCGAGCTCCCCTTCTTCATCGACACTCCCAGCATTCTCGACGTGCCGTCCTCGGTGGCGGCCTACCACGTGAGGATGCCGATGACCGACGTCCTCTTCGCCCGGGGCGGGGGCCTGCGCGCCACCCGCAACCAGGCGTACGCCGTCGTGCGCCCCGAGCCCGCCGTCTCCGGCGGCACGGACGCCCCGGCAGCCGCGGAAGGAGGGGCCGCCGATGAGCGCCGGGCGGCTTGAGGACCACGGGGCCCGGGAGCGTCCGCTCCTCGACTTCCCGCTCTCGCGGCGCGGTGACGTGCTGCCGGAAGAGTGCGCCCGGCTGCGCGAGAAGGCCCCCGTGGCCCGGGTCCGCACCCTCACCGGGGACCCGGCCTGGCTGGTGAGCAGCCACGCGCTGGCCAGGCAGGTGCTGGAGGACGAGCGCTTCAGCCTCAAGGACACCGCGCGCGCCGGGGTGCCGCGCCAGTACGCGCTGACGATCCCGCCCGAGGTCGTCGACAACATGGGGAGCATCAACAGCGCCGGTCTGCGCAGTGCGGTGATGAAGGCGCTCAACCCCCGCCGCCCGGGCCTGCGCGAGGCGCTGCGCGCCCGGGCCGGGGAGCTCCTGGACGCGATGGCCGCCGAAGGGGGTCCGGCGGACCTCCGGGCCGGCTTCGCCGACCCCTACTCGGCGTTCCTGCACTGCGAGGTGCTGGGGGTGCCGTTCGAGGACTGGCGGCGGCTGATGGCGGGGCTGGACGTCGCGTTCATGACCGCGCGCGAGCCGTTCGCCGACTCCGCGCTCAACTGGTACAAGGACGTCGGCTACTTCGCCGGCCGGCTGGTGGCCCAGCTCGGGCTGCCCGCCGAGGAGCGTACGGGGCTCCTCGGCACCTTCGCCGGCCTGCGGGAGTCCGACCCGGACTCGGCGCACCTGACGGACGAGATGTTCGCGACCGTCGCCGTCTCCCTCTTCGGCGCGGGCGCGGTCTCCACCTCCGCCTTCCTCGTCCTCGCGGTCCTCGCGCTGCTCCAGCGGCCCGAGCTGATCGGGCGGCTGCGCGGACGTCCGGAGCGCATCGGCACGGCGGTCGAGGAACTGCTGCGGTGGAACCTGTCCGTCGGGGACGGGCTGCCGCGCATCGCCCTGGCGGACGTCCGGGTCGGGGAGGTGCTGGTCAAGGAGGGCGAGCTGGTGCTCGTCCTGCTGGAGGGGGCCAATTTCGACCCGGAGGCCTTCGAGCGTCCGGAGGAGCTGGACCTGGAGCGGTCGCCTGCCGCCGCCCACCTCGCGTTCGGCGCCGGACGGCACTTCTGCCCGGCGTCGGCGCTGGCCCGGGCGCACGCGGAGATCGCGCTGGAGGTGCTGGTCGAGCGGCTTCCGGGGCTGCGCCTCGCGGTGCCCGCGGAGAACCTCGTATGGCGCACGGGCTTCATCAAGCGGCTGCCCGACCGGCTGCCGGTCGCCTGGTAGCGGCCTCACGGACACGGTGTCCCGGGAGCTGTGCGAGCTCCCGGGGCACCGTCGCGTTCCCGACCGGGGCGGCGGACTCCCTAGCGGAAGATGCCGGTGTGGCCGAGCGAGTAGCGGCCGGGCTGCGGGTAGACGGCGAGGCCGTGGGGGCCGCCGCCGACCGGGATCCGGGCGAGCTGCTTGCCGGTGACGGTGTCGATCGCGTACACCTCGGAGTTGTAGCGGCCGGAGAGCCAGAGCACCTTGCCGTCGGCCGAGACCCCGCCCATGTCGGGGCTGCCGCCGTCGGGCAGCTCCCACTTCTTGGTGAGCCGCTTCTCCTTGAAGTCGAAGACCGAGACGGTGCCCTCGCCCCGGTTGGAGACGTACATCTCGCGGGAGTCGCGGCTGACGTAGAGGCCGTGGCAGCCCTTGCCGGTGGGCAGCAGCTTGGGGACGTCGAACTTGTCCCCGCTGAGCACCCACATGCCGTGCGCCATCATGTCCGCGACGTAGAAGGTCTTGCCGTCCGGGGAGATCTTCACGTCCTGCGGCATCGCCCCCTCGAAGGGCAGCTTCTGCTGGCCGATGACCTCCATCTTCTCGGTGTCGACCTTGAGGAGCTCGCCGGAGAACTCGCAGGAGACGATGAAGTAGCGGCCGTCCGCGGAGAAGTCGGCGTGGTTGACCCCGAAGCAGGTGACGGGGACGGTCTTCACCCGGTCCATGGTGTGCGGGTCCCGGAAGACCAGTTCGCGGTCCATGGAGGCCATCACCACCGCGTACTTGCCGTTGGGCGTGAAGTACAGGTTGTACGGGTCGTGCACCTCGACGGGCTTGCCGGCCTCGCCGGTGGCGGGGTTGATGGGGGTGAGCGTGTGGCCGCGGTTGTTGTTGACCCACAGGGTCTTCATGTCCCAGGAGGGCACCACGTGCTGGGGCTGGACGCCGACCGGGATGGTGTCGATGACCTTGTACGTGGCCGGGTCGATGACGGAGACCGTGTTGGAGTTGGTGTTCGGCACGTAGACGCGGGACGGGAAGTCCTTGACCGCAGGGGCCAGTCTGTTCGGCCGGTCGGCGGCGTACACGTCGTTCGGGTCGAGCAGCGGGGGCATGCCGGGCAGGCCCTGCGGCGCGGGAGGGACGGCCTTGCCGGGCTTGGCCGGGCCCTTGGAGCCGAGCGCCTCGGCGGGCGCCTTGTCCGCCGATCCGCAGCCGGCCAGGGCGGCGAGGACCAGACCGGCCAGGAGCACGGTGGCCTTCCGGGGAAGGCGGGTGGTCTTCATGAGGTCAGCAGCTCCGTGGTGGTCACCGCGCGCAGTTCGCGGCGCGCGAGTTCTTCGAGGAGGGGCGGCATCGCGTCGACCGTGTCCGCGTAGCCGAAGTGCAGGCTCACCACCGATCCGCGCTGGATCGTCCCGGTGACGGTGCGGATGACGGCCGCCGCGCCGGGCGAGGTGAAGTCGAGGGAGTCCACGTCGTACGAGAGGACGTGCGGGTAGCCCGCCCGCTGGGCGAGCCGCCGGACGAGGGGGGTGGCGTGCTGGGTCTGCGAGGGCCGGAACCAGGTGCCGATCGAGCCGGTGAGGCGCTTGAGGCGCTCGGCGCAGCCGGTGATCTCGGCGTGGGCCTCCGCCTCGGACATGCCGTTGATCGCGAGGTGGCGCTGGGTGTGGTTGCCCAGTTCGTGGCCGCCGTCGAGGATCCGCCGGGCCATGGCGGGGTGCTCGTCGAGCCAGCTGCCGATGGCCAGTACGGTGACCCGCGCGCCGGCCTTCTCCGCCGCGGTGAGTACGGCCCGGGCGAGGGCGGGCTCGCCGTTGCCGTGGAAGGTGAGCGCGACCCGGGGCCGGTCGCGGGGGCCGTGGGCGATCTCGACGGGCTGCCCGGGGAAGCGGCGGGGTGCCGCGGCCGCCGGTGCGGCCGGCCGGGCGGGTCTGGCCGGGGCGGGCCTGACGGGTCCCGGGGCCGCCGGGCCGGAGCCCGGCCCGCAGGCCGCGGTGAGGGCGCCGGCGGCGGCCGCCGCCGTGGCGCGCAGGGCCGTACGGCGGTCTGGGTAGGAGAGCACCTGCCCATTTAAGGGCCGGATGCCCCCGACGGTAATGATTGACCCAATTCGGGACTTTCGTCGGGGTGCCCCGCACGGCAAGGTGTCCGCTATGTGATCAACGATTTACACGGAGCGGTCGATAGTTATTCATCGAATGTGAGGTGAGTGGCCCACCTCACCTAGGATTTAGGTGGAAACTCTTGGGATATGCACACTTATGTCCGAGTAGGGACTTTTGGCGTTCGGGCCCTCGTCTGTCATAGTCGGAACCACGGCTTCCCTTTGACCCGAGCGAAGTCCGACCGCCGAGGATCACACACCCCATCGATCCTCGGCGCCCCACGAAACCCCCGCAGCGCCCCACCTCGGCGATAGGGGGTTTCTGGCGTTCAGGGGCCCTGCCGCACGCCCGCACCCGCACACGTGCCCGCTCACGCACACCCCCTAGCGGTCGGCGACCCGCATCTCGAACCAGGTGATCTTGCCGCGCGGCAGCAGGTCGGCGCCCCAGCGGTCGGACAGCTTGTCGACGAGGAACAGCCCCCGGCCGGTGGTGTCCAGCTCGTGGACCGGCATCAGGCACGGCAGCCCGCGCGAGGGGTCGCGCACCTCCACCCGGATCCAGCCGCGCCGGCGCAGCATCCGTAAGCCGAAGGAGCGGGCCCCGGTGTGGCGCACTGCGTTGCCGACGAGTTCCGACACCAGCAGGACCGCGTGCTCGGAGATCTGCGGCGACAGCCCCCAGAAGCGGATGACCACGCTCTGGGTGAGCCTGCGGGCCGTGCTCGCGGACTCCGGCATGGACGGCAGCGTCACTTCCGCCTCCGCCGGGTTCCCGTACAACTCCAGCGCCCTGAGACCCTGTTCGTCCTCGACCGCCGCCGTGAGCCGTACGGCCGAAGCGCTGCTGCGCTGCCGCGGCTGTTCCACACCCTCCAGGCCCGCCATGCACCCATCATGGACGGCCGGCGCGCCCGTCCGGGCCGTTCCGCAGGAATACACCCCCCGGAACCATGGATTCCGAGGGGGCGTTCCGGCATATGCGAAAGGCAACCGAGGGCCGCATGGGCCAGGCTGACCTGGGGTGACGTTCCGCTGCCCGGCGATCACCGTCAGTGGATCACCGTTTCTCCTTAAGGTTGCCTTAAGGCCTGGCTAATCCACCCTCAGGGGGTCACTCAGACGAACTTGGCCTTCCCCGGGCCCTCTTCGACGAAGCTCCGCATCCCGCGCTCGCGGTCCTCGGTGGCGAACAGGCCCGCGAACCAGTTGCGTTCGATGGTGAGGCCGGTGTCGATGTCCGCCTCCAGACCGGCGTCCACGCACTCCTTCGCGGCGCGCAGCGCGATCGCCGGGCCCTGGGCGAGCTTCGCGGCCCAGGCGTGCGCCTGCTCGTACACCTCGGCGGCGGGCACGACCCGGTCCACCAGGCCGAGGGCGAGGGCCTCCTCGGCCTTGACCATGCGGCCGGTGAAGATCAGGTCCTTGGCCTTGGAGGGGCCGACGAGCCGGGAGAGCCGCTGGGTCCCGCCCGCGCCCGGGATCAGGCCGAGGAGGATCTCGGGCTGGCCGAGCTTCGCGTTGTCGGCGGCGATGCGGTAGTCGGCGCACAGGGCCAGCTCGCAGCCGCCGCCGAGGGCGTAGCCGGTGATGGCGGCGACGACCGGCTTGGGGATCCGGGCGACGGCCGTGAAGGCGTCCTGGAGGGCGCGGGACCGGGCGACCATGGCCGCGTGGTCCATGTTCTGCATCTCCTTGATGTCCGCGCCGGCCGCGAACACCTTCTCGCCGCCGTAGAGGACGACCGTGCGCACGTCGGCGCGGTCGGTTGCCTCCGCCGCGAGCTCGCGCAGCCGGTCCTGGGTGGCGATGTCCAGGGCGTTCATGGGCGGGCGGTCCAGCAGGATGGTGCCGACGCCTTCGGAGACTTCGAGAGAGATGGTCATACGGGGAAGGTTAGCCGCGGTTAACGCGGAGTGGCCCGGTGCTGTGGGTCACAGCACCGGGCCACTCCGCTCCTGCGCGGTGGACTACTTGATCCACTCCGCCCAGTCCATGTTCCAGCCGTTGAGGCCGTTGTCCGGGGCGATCTGCTTGTCCTTGGAGTTCTTCACGACGACCACGTCGCCGATCAGCGACTCGTTGTAGAACCACGCGGCCGGGGTGTTGGGGTCACCGGCGCCGCGCTCGTCCTCCAGGCCGACGCAGCCGTGGCTGACGTTCTCGTTGCCGAAGGTGCTGGAGGAGGCCCAGTAGTTGCCGTGGACGAAGGTGCCGGAGGTCGAGAGCCGCATCGCGTGCGGGACGTCCGAGATGTCGTACTCGCCGCCGAATCCGACGGTGGCGCCGTTCATCCGGGTCACCTTGTACTTCTCGCTGATGACCATCTGGCCGTTGTACGTGGTCGTCGCCGGGGCGCCCGCGGTGATCGGAATGGTCTTGAGGACCTGGCCGTCGCGGACGACCTCCATCTTCTTGGAGGTCGCGTCGACCGTGGTGACCTGCGAGCGGCCGACGGTGAAGGTGACGGTACGGGTCTGCTTGCCGTAGACGCCCGGGCGGCCCTCGACGCCGTCGAGGGCGAGCTTCACGGTGACCTTGGTGCCCGCGGCCCAGTACTTCTCGGGACGGAAGTCGAGGCGGTCGTTGCCGAACCAGTGGCCCTCGATCGGCACGGACGGCTCGGCGGTGACGGTGATGGCCTTCTCGACGGCGTCGGTGTTGGTGATGCCGCGGGTGAAGTTGATGGAGACCGGCATGCCCACGCCGACGGTCGAACCGTCCTCGGGGGTGTAGTGGCCCACGAAGGTGTTCTGCGGGGTCAGGGTCGTGAAGGTGGTGTCCTTCGCGGACTCCCGGCCGGCCGCGTCCTTGGCGACCGCGTGCACCTTGTACTCGGTGGCGGCGGCCAGGTGGCGGGCGGGCTCCCAGGTCGCGCCGTCGGCGGCGAGCTTGCCCTCCACCGCGTTGCCCTTGGTGTCGGACACCGTGACGGTGGTCAGCTTGCCCCCGCTGCTGGTGATCTTCAGGACACCGCTGGTGGCGACCTCCTTGGACCCGTCGTCCGGCTTGACGCTGACCACGGCCTTGGACGCCTCGGTGCCGGTCTTCGCCGTACCATCGGCCTTGCCGTTGTCCCCGCCGCTGCCCCCGCTGTTGCCGCCGCCGCTGCACGCGCTGGTCAGCAGCAGGGCCGCCCCCAGCAGAACGGCCGGCAGGCCGGTGCGGACGCGGCCGCGTATCGGCTGCAGGTTCACTCGTGTTCTCCCCATGTCCCCCGCGCGCGGGCAGTCGCGCGCATGTCGCCAGGAAATCACACGGGGAGACTACGAATAGGCACAGTCGTGTCACCGTTCCGTCCCAACTGCCGGGGCGGAGGGAGCGTCAGGCCTTCCGGTCACCGCCCAGGGGCCAGTCGCCCGGGTTCCAGGCGGGGCCGTCGGGACGGCCGTGGTCGGGCTTGCCGTGGTCCGGTCCCTCGTGGTCGGGTCCCTCGTGGTCCGGTCCGTCGTGGCCGGGACCCTCGTGGTCGGGGCGGCCGTGGTCGGGCTTGCCGTGGTCGGGCTTGCCGTGGTCGTCCTTGCACTTGCAGCCCTGGCCGTCGTGCGCGCGCTTGTTCAGCAGGGTGACGGAGATCCGGTGGCCCGGGGTCCGCCCGTCCAGCGTCAGCGGGCCGGTCACCGGGTCGCGCGGCAGGACGTAGCCGTCGGGCACGTCCACCTCGACCACGTAGTACCGGCCGTCCGCCAGCCCGTCGAAGGCGCAGACGCCGTCACGGCCGGTGGTGCACTCGTCCCCGACCCGCACGTCGGCGTTGTCGCCGGCCCGCTGGAGGCCCGCCTCGCGGCCGGTCTCCCGCCAGAGCTCGAACTCCGCCCCCCGCAGCGGACGCTTCGTCCTGGCGTCCTTCTTCAGCACCTTGATGGTGCCGGTCCGGTCCTCGTCCTCCTTCTTGTTCGGGACCGTGACGACGACGAGCTCCTCGGTGTCACCCTGTTCCAGCTCGAAGGCGGTGACCGGGTCCCCGGGGCGCTCGTAGCCCGCCGGCAGGCCGACCTCCCGCCAGTAGTAGCGCTGCCCGACCGGCAGCTCGACCGTGCAGGAGCCCCGCGCGTCGGTCACGCAGAGGCCGTCGAGCCTGGTGTCGGGGTTGTCGCGGGTCTGGAGGCCGGCGGTGTCGTTGCTCTCGCGCCACAGCTCGAAGCGGGCCCCGGGCAGCGGGTCACCGGTGTCCTTGTCGACCTTCCGCAGCACGACCCGGGCGCTGCCGTCCGGCGGCTCCGGGGTCCTGCGGTTCACGGCGGCCCAGCGCACCCCGGCGGAGGCGTTCTCGGCCGTCAGGACCAGCTCGTGGACGGGCTGGGCGGGCGGCTCGTAGCCGGTGGGCGGGGCCGTCTCGCGCCAGTAGTAGGTGCCGAGCTCCTGCTCGCGCGCGCAGATCCCGTCCGCACCGGTGGTGCAGTCGGCGACCTTGGTGTCGAGCTCGCCCGTGCCCTCGTACTGGAGGCCGTCCCGGCCGTTGGTCTCCTTCCACAGCTCGAACTGCGCCCCGGGCAGCGCCCGGCCGTTCTCGTCCTGCTTGAGGACGGACACCGAGCCCCTGGCGGGCGGGACGGGCGCGCAGTCGGGCAGGTCCCCGTTGAAGGGGTAGGCGTGGAACTCCGCGCCCAGGCCGGTGGTCTCCGTCGGACTGGTGTGGGTGACGCTGCCGGCGGTGAAGAAGCGGCCGTTCATGCCGATCACGGAGACGTCGGCCACCGACGTCTGCGGCCCGATCAGGACGCTGCCGCCGAGCTGCGCCGAGCCGGCGATGGTGGCCGTCTCGGCGTTGGGGAAGTTCCACAGCAGCCGCTCGCGCAGTCCCTCGGGCAGCAGGGCGTTGTTGACGCGCAGCGCGGGGTTCTCCCCGGTGACGTTGACCAGGACGGTGGCGTTGGCCGGGATCCCCGCGAAGCGGATCGTCTGCTGTGCGCCCGCCGGGCCGGCGAGGTCGAAGTCCACGTTGAAGACCTGGACCGGCGAGGTCCCGTCGCCGGTGAAGACGGTCTCCTGGGCGCTCCAGACGGCCCGGCCCGTCGGCGTGCGCGGGACGCCCTCCGGCAGCGCGTAGCAGGTGCTGGCCGTGGTGAGCGCGCCGCGCAGGCGGGTGTAGGCGTCGGCGGCGTTGGGGTCGGCGGTGCGGGTGCCGGTCACGTTGCCGGTGAGGGTGCCCCCGTAGCGGACGACGCCGCCGTCGGCGAGGAGGGTCTGGCGGGGGGCCACCGTGACGTCCCCGCCGGTGGTCAGGAAGTCCGAGCCGGTGGGCGGGGGGACGCGGGAGCCGACTCCGGCGATGCCCACGTTGTAGACCAGGCCTCCGGCGGACTTGTTCATGTCGAAGTCGCCGAGGACGACGACCTTCCCCTCGGCCTCGGCGGCGCCCCGGCGCACCAGCATGTCCCCGCCGACGAAGACGTTGATGTTCGCGTCCCTGCCGGTGAACGGCCTGTTGTTGGGATCCGGCCATGACGACGGGCAGCCCTCGCCGGGGAGGACGCCGGGGATGCAGGGCCCGAGGCCGCCGGGCAGCGGGGCCCTCAGGGTGCGCGCCGTGGTGGGCGGTTCGCTGCCGGGACCCGCCGCGAGGGCCGTGGGGGACCCCGCGGCGAGTACGACGCCCACGGCCAGCCCGAGGGTCCATTTCCTTGCTGACATGACACTCCGTCCGCTGTCTCGGCCACCTGCCCGCGCCGATGGCCCTGACAGGCTGCGGGCGGGCTCCGGCGCGGCGGACGGAAGACACTCGGCGCGTACGGCATTCCGGTCCGACAATCACTCGATTGCAGCGCTTCTCCGGGATGCGGGGAGGTCCGGGACGTGTCAGCCGATGGCGGAGCCCGCCACCCAGTCGGCCCAGGACATGTTCCAGCCGCCGAGTCCGTTGTTCGGGGCGACGGTCTTGTCCTGCGAGTTCACGACCTCCACCACGTCCCCGACCAGCGTCCGGTCGAAGAACCAGCCGGCCGGGGTGTCCGAGCCGCCGCCCTTGTCGTCGCGCAGGCCGATGCAGCCGTGGCTGGTGTTGGTGCTGCCGAAGGTGTCGGGGGCGGCCCAGTAGTTGCCGTGCAGGAAGGTGCCGGAGGCGGTGAGCCGCATGGCGTGCGGGACGTCCGGGATGTCGTACTCGCCCTTGCCGTCCTCGCTGGTGAAGCCGACGGTGGCGCCGTTCATCCGGGTCACGTCGAACATCTCCGTCACCACCATCTTGCCGTTGTACGTGGTGTTCTTCGGCGCGCCGGCGGTGATGGGGATGGTGGAGAGCAGCTCGCCGTCCCGGCGGACCTCCATGGTGTGCGCCTCCGCGTCGACGGTGGACACCTGGGAACGGCCGACGGTGAAGCGGATGGTCTTGTCCTGGATGCCGTACGAGCCGGGCGCACCCTCGATGTCGCGCAGCTTCATCTTCACGGTGACCTCGGTGCCGGCCTTCCAGTAGGCCTTGGGCCGGAAGTCGAGGCGTTCGGAGCCGAACCAGTGGCCGACGACCTCCACGGGGGGCTGGGAGGTGACGGTGATGGCCCGCTCCACGTCGGCGCGCTGCTTGATGGAGCGGTTGAAGTTGAAGGAGACGATCATGCCGGTGCCGACGGTGGAGCGGTTCTCGGGCTTGAAGTAGCCGATGAACCGCTCCTCGGGGACGTAGGTGGTGAAGGTGGTGTGGCGGGCCTGGCGCCGGTTGTGCCCGTCGAGGGCGACCGCGTCGACGGTGTACTTGGCGGCGAGCGAGAGCCGGCCGGCGTCGGGGTCGGGGCTCCAGCTGAGGCCGTCGGCGGCGATCTCGCCCGGGACCTCCTCCTCCTGGGCGTCCTCGACCTTGGTGACCCTGACGCGTTCGAGGCGGCCCTCGGGGACGTTCACCCGCAGCGGCCCCTCGGCCGGCACGCCCTTGGCGTTGTCCTCGGGGGTGACCCGGATGGCCTGGTCCGGGGAGCGGGGTTTGCCGGGCAGCTGGATCTCGACCGGGGATCCGCCGTCCCCGGTGCAGCCGGTCAGCCCGCCCAGCAGGCCCGCCCACGCCGCCACGGCGGCCAAGCCCGCCCCTGCCCGCCTCGTCAGAAGAGTCACGCTCCGTCCAACGACCGGGGCCCTCCGGGGGAAACGTGAGGGCCGGGCACGTTCCGGGCAGAACAGTCCGGGCAGAACAGTGGGAAGGACCAGACGGGGCGGGCCCGGCCGGGACGCCGGGCCGCACTCCTCCCCGCCGGTACCAGGAGCCGTGGAGGCGGGCAGTGTCGAGCGCAGCCGAGCAAGAGGCGGTGGATGCCGCCGGCAGCGATGCCGGCAGGGCCGTCGAGGGGATGGACGCCGTACGGGAGCGGGTCCAGGCCAAGGTGTTACGGGCGGCCGCGCACCCGCCGCCGCCGGTGTGGCCGGGCTCCTCGCACCCGCTGGGGGCCCGTTACCACGCCGGGCCGGCCGGGGTGGAGGGGACCAACTTCGCGCTCTGGGCCCAGGGCGCGGAGGCGGTGGAGCTGTGCCTGTTCGACGCGCTCGGGGCGGAGACCCGCTGCACCCTGACCGAGCTGACGCACGAGATCTGGCACGGCTTCGTACCCGGTGTGAGGCCGGGGCAGCGGTACGGCTTCCGGGTGCACGGGCGCTGGGACCCCTGGACGGGGGCCCGGTACAACCCGGCGAAGCTGCTGCTGGACCCTTACGCCCGGGCGGTGGACGGGGACTTCTCGCTGCCGCCGGAGGTGTACGGGCACGTCCGGGACTGGCCCCAGCAGTACATCGCGGACACCGTGCGCGACGACCGGGACTCGGCCCCGTTCGTCCCGAAGGGGGTGGTCGTCCACGATGACGACGACTGGTCGGACGACGTCCGGCCGAAGACCCCCTGGGCCGATACGGTGATCTACGAACTGCACGTGCGCGGGTTCACGATGCGCCATCCGGGTGTTCCGGAGGAGCTGCGCGGCACGTACGCGGGGCTGGCCCATCCGGCGGCGGTGGAGCACCTGAAGTCGCTGGGCGTGACGGCGGTGGAACTGCTGCCGGTGCACCAGTTCGCGCACGAGGACCACCTGCTGCGACGGGGGCTGCGCAACTACTGGGGCTACAACTCGGTGGGCTACTTCGCCCCGCACGCCGGCTACTCGGCGAGCGGGACGGCCGGGCAGCAGGTGGGCGAGTTCAAGCGGATGGTGCGGTCCCTGCACGCGGCGGGGATCGAGGTCATCCTCGACGTGGTCTACAACCACACGGCGGAGGCCGGCGAGCTGGGCCCGACCCTGTCGCTGCGCGGGGTCGACAACCGCGGCTACTACCGGCTCCAGTCCGACCAGCGCCGCTACGCCGACTACACGGGCTGCGGGAACACCCTGCACGCCGGGCGGCCGCACGTGCTGCGCCTGATCACCGACTCGCTGCGGTACTGGGTCACGGAGATGGGGGTGGACGGCTTCCGCTTCGACCTGGCGGCGGCGCTGGCCCGCTCGATGCACGACGTGGACATGCTGTCGCCGTTCCTCGCGGTGATTGCCCAGGACCCGGTGCTGCGGCGGGTCAAGCTGATCGCGGAGCCGTGGGACGTGGGCTCGGGCGGCTACCAGGTGGGGGCGTTCCCCCCGCTGTGGACGGAGTGGAACGACCGGTACCGGGACGCCGTACGGGACTTCTGGCGGGGCGCGCTGCCCGACGTACGGGACCTCGGGTACCGGCTGTCGGGGTCGAGCGACCTGTACGCGTGGGGCGGGCGGCGCCCGTACGCGTCGGTGAACTTCGTGACCGCCCACGACGGGTTCACCCTGCGGGACCTGGTCAGTTACGAGCGCAAGCACAACGAGGCCAACGGGGAGGCGAACCGGGACGGCACCAACGACAACCGGTCCTGGAACTGCGGGGCCGAGGGCGAGAGCGCGGACGCGCGGATCGGGGCCCTGCGGCGGCGGCAGCTGCGCAACCTGCTGACGACGCTGCTGCTGTCGACGGGGGTGCCGATGCTGGTGGCGGGCGACGAGTTCGGGCGCACGCAGGGCGGCAACAACAACGCGTACTGCCAGGACAACGAGACGGGGTGGGTGGACTGGTCGCTGCTGGAGGACCCGGCGTGGCGCGAGCTGTTCGCGCTGTCCCGGCGGCTGATCGCGCTGCGCCAGGCCCATCCGGTGCTGCGCCGGCGGGCGTTCTTCTCCGGGCGGGCGCAGGGCGCGGACGGGCTGCGGGACCTGGCCTGGTTCACGCCGGCGGGGGCGGAGATGACGGAGCGGGACTGGTACGCGCCGGCCGCGGCGGTGGGGCTGTACCTGTCGGGCCGGGACATCCCGGGCCGGGACGAGCGGGGCCGGCAGGTGACGGACGACAGCTTCCTGGCGCTGCTGCACGCCGGGGAGCGGCCGGTGGAGTGGGTCCTGCCGGACGCGCCGTGGGCGGCGGCGTACGAGCTGGTGCTGGACACTTCACGGGAGTCGCAGGCGGCCCCGCCGGGGACGCGTCACCGGGGCGGGGAGGCGCTGTCGGTACCGGCCCGTTCGGTGCTGCTGTTGCGGGTGGTGGCCTGACCGCTGCCGTGAGTTGACCGATCCGGAGCGGAAGCTTTCGTTCCCCCTGCGATGATGTGCCCTTCTCGTGAACACGCGAACACATGAACACATGAACAGGGGCACGCATGGGGAAGGCAGGGACCGCGCTCCGGGAACTGCGGGGGGCGCAGAAGTCCGCCAAGGGGGTGTCGCTCTACTCGCGGTTCGTCAACCGGCCCGTCGGCCGGTACCTGGCCGCCGGCTCCTACGCCGTGGGGCTGACTCCCAATCAGGTGACGCTGGTCAGTGCCGCCTTCAGCTTCGCGGCGGTCGCGGCGGTCGCCCTGGCCGCGCCCTCCTGGGGGCTCGGCGTGGCCGTCTGGGCGGCGCTCGCGGCCGGCTTCGCCTTCGACTCGGCCGACGGCCAGCTGGCCCGGCTGCGCGGCGGCGGGAGCGCGGCGGGCGAGTGGCTCGACCACGTGGTGGACGCCGCCAAGCTGACCGCGCTGCACTCCTGCGTGCTCATCGCCTTCCACCGCTTCCCCGAGGCCTACGGGACCGGCTCGCAGGGCTGGCTGCTGGTGCCGCTGGTCTTCCAGTTCGCCGCGGTCGTCACCTTCTTCGGCGGGCTGCTGACGGAGAAGCTGAAGCCGAAGCCGGCCCCGGGCAGCCCGGCCGCCGCGCCGTCGACGCTGCGCGCGGTGGCCCTGCTGCCCGTGGACTACGGGGTGTTCTGCCTGGTGTTCCTGCTGCTGGGGGGCGGGGCGCTGTTCCGCTGGGCGTACGCGGGCCTGGGCGCGGTCGCCGTCCTGTTCCTGCTGGCGTTCCTGGCCAAGTGGTTCCGGGAGCTCAGCGCCGTTCGCCGGTGAGCTGTTCCGGCAGCGCCGGGCCCGCCGGCTGGGCGAGGGCGTCCAGGGCCCGGCGCAGCTGGGTGCTGGAGGTGTGGACGGTGTAGGGGAAGTAGACGACGTCGACCCCGTGGGCGGCGAAGTCCCGTTCCAGCTTGTCCCCCTTGGGCGTGCCCCGCCAGTCGTCGCCCTTGAAGATGACGTCGAAGCGGACCTGCTTCCAGGTCTCCACCTTGTCCGGGACGGTCTCCACGAAGGCGGCGTCGACGTACTTGACGCTGCGGACGATCTCCAGCCGCTCGACCAGCGGGATCATCGGGCGCCGCCCCTTGGCCAGTTCGGCCATCTCGTCCGAGACCACACCCGCCACCAGGTAGTCGCACCGGCTGCGGGCGTGGCGGAGGATGTTGAGGTGGCCTATGTGGAACAGGTCGTAGGCGCCCGGGGCGTAGCCCACCCGGTACGGTCTGCGCGCGGACGGCACAGGGTCGGTCATTTCGCGCTCCGTCATCGGTCACCCCCAGCGCCCGCACCCCCCGGTGCGAACAGATGAGCTGACAATAGCGTGCACGTTCCACTGCCTGTCGGTGAACGAATAGGGTGACGTGCGCACCATCCAGGGGAGAAGGGGACGTTCAGTGTCCACATCCGGTCACCGGCGGCTGCTGCTGGTTTCCACCAACTACGCCCCCGAGCATGCGGGCATAGGCCCGTACGCCACCCAGATCGCGGAGCACTGGGCGAGTACCGGCCATGACACCCACGTACTCGCGGGCATGCCGCACTATCCGGCCTGGTCGGTCGAGCCCGAGTACAAGGGGGCGCTGCGGCGCACCGAACGGCGTGCGGGAGTCACCGTGCACCGGCGCGCGCACACGGTGCCGCCCCGTCAGACCGCCGTCAGGCGGGCCCTGTTCGAAGGATCGATTCTGCTCCACGGTGCCGTGGCCCCGCCCCGGATGCCGAGGCCGGACGCCGTCATGGCGCAGATGCCGAGCCTCGCGGGCGGGGTGACGGCCGCACGGCTCGCGGCGCGGTGGAAGGTGCCGTTCGTCCCCGTCGTCCAGGACCTGATGGGCGCCGCCGCCGCGCAGAGCGGCATCAGCGGCGGGGACAAGGCGGCCGCCCTCGCAGGACGCGCCGAGGCGTACGTCCTCAAGCGGGCCACCCTCGTCGGCGTCATCCACGAGACCTTCGTGGACCGGGTCGTGGGGATGGGCGTGGACCCGGGGAAGATCCGCCTGGTGCCCAACTGGTCCCACGTGCCCCGGCCCACGAAGCCGCGCGGGGAGACCCGCCGCCACCTGGGCTGGGCTCCCGGCCAGACCGTCGTCCTGCACTCCGGGAACATGGGGCTCAAGCAGGGACTCGAAGTCCTCGTCGGCGCCGCCCGGCTGGACCCCTCCGTCCGCTTCGTCCTCATGGGCGACGGCAGCCGGCGCGCCGCTCTCGCGGACCTCGCCGCCGACGTGCCGAATCTCGACATCATCCCGCCCGCCGCCGACGGCGAGTTCCCCGACGTCCTCGCCGCGGCGGACGTGCTCGCGGTCACGCAGCACGCGGCCGTGCTGGACATGAGCGTGCCGTCCAAGCTCACCTCCTACTTCCAGGCCGGCCGGCCCGTCGTCGCCTCCGTCGCGGCGCAGGGCGGCACCGCCCAGGAAGTGGAGCGTTCGGGCGCCGGGGTGCTCGTACCGCCGGAGGACCCCGAGGCGCTGCTGAAGGCCGTCCGGGCCCTGGCCGAGGACCCCGGGGGCGCGGATGCCCTGGGCGCGGCCGGACCCGTCCACGTGGCGGCGCACCTCAGCCGCGAAGCGGGCCTGGCCCGTATCGACGCACTGATCGACGAAGCACTCGGGGGTCCCCGGCCGTGACCGAGACGAACCGCGCGGCGGCGGCCCCGGCCGAGGACGAGCCCGATCTCCTGCGGGACCAGTTCAAGCAGCTCCTGCGCTACCGCCGGCTCCTGGGCGCGGGCGTGGCCGTCGGCCTGCTGGGGGGCGTCTACCTCGGCGTCTCCACGGCGGACACCTACGTGTCCGTCGCGGACGTGGTGCTGCGCGCGCCCACCGACGACCCGTTCAACCCGAGCCTGGCCCCCGACAAGGCCATCAACATCGGCTCGGAGCGACAGGTCGCGCTCTCCAGCTCCATAGCCGAACAGGCCGCGAAGAAGCTCGGCGTGGCCGGCAAGGACTTCTCCGCCTTCCGCGGCGGCCTCCAGGTGACCAACCCGCCGCAGACGATGGTGCTCCGCTTCACCTACACCGCTGGCTCCCCCAAGGAGGCCGCCCGGCGGGCCGACGGCCTGGCCGCCGCCTACCTGCTCAAGCGGCAGGAGGCCCTCGCCGTCACCCGCGACACGATGGTCAAGGGGTACGAGGCCCAGCGCGACCCGATCGCCAAGCAGCTCGACGAGGTGGCCCGGCAGATCAACAACATGCCGGCCGGCACGGCCCGCGACGGGGCGCTGTCCTCGCGGACCGACCTCCAGAACAAGGTCAACACCCTCAACGGCAACATCGCCAAGCTCCAGGCCCTGGACATGACCCCGGGCCGGGTCACCAGCGCCGCCGCCCCGCCCGCCGCCGCGGACGGTCCGGGGCTGCCCATGTCGCTCGCGCTGGGCGCGGCCGTGGGCCTGGCGCTGGGCCTGCTCGCCGCCTGGGTCCGGCTGGTGTTCGACCCGGCGCCGCGCTCCGAGGGCGACGTGGCCCGGGCCCTGCGCGCCCCCGTACTGGGCTACCTGCCCCGGGACCGGACCGGTGGCGGCCCGCTCCTCGCCGCCGGGGAGGCCGATCCGCGGCTCGCCGAGGAGTACCGGTCGGTGGCGTTCCGGCTGGCCTACGACGCCCGGTTCGCCGACCGGCGCCGGCTGCTGGTGGTCGCCCCGCGCGGCAGCAGCGAGACGGCCGCCGCCGTGGCCGTGAACCTGGCCGCCTCCTTCGCCGAGACCGGCAAGGACGTCCTGCTCATCGAGGCCGACCTGCGCACCCCGGTCCTGGCCGGGCAGCTGCCGACGGACGCGGGCGGCCGGCCCGGCTGGAGCCGGCCGTCCGGCGGCACGGAGAGCGGCGGGACGGCCGGCTCCGAGTGGCCCCACGGGCGCCGGCTCGTCGTGGACGCCGGGGAGTCGGGCGACTTCGACCTGATCCCCGGCGACCGGGTGCGCAACGTGGCCCGGGCGCTGACCTCCGCGCGCACCGGCCGGCTGATCGCCGAGGCCGACTCGCCCAACTCCACCGTCGTGGTGCTCGCGCCGCCCGTGCTCTCGTACGCCGACGCGCTCGCCCTGGTCGACCGGGTCGACGGCGTCCTCGTGGTCTGCGACCCGCGCGCCGTGCACCGCACCGACCTGGCCCGGATCCGCGAGCTGATCAGCGGTGCCGGCGGGACCGTCCTGGGCGCCGTCCTGCACGCCCCGCCGCCCTCCGAGAAGCGCGCCCGGAAGCCCGAGGACGGCACCGCCGGCCCGCCGCCCGCCCCGGCCGCCCCGGCCGCCGCCCGGCCGCCCGGCCTCGATCCGGCCGGTCCCGAGGAGCCGGCGCCGGGCGACGGGAGCGAGACGGTGGCCCTGCGCACCGTCCGCACGGGCCGGAGGTGAGCCGGCGGGGTCTCGCCGCGGTCGCCTCGGTCCTGGACCAGGCCGCCTCCAGCGCCACGAACATCCTGGTGCTGGTGCTGGCCGCCCGGCTGTCGTCGGCGTCCGGCTTCGCCGCCTTCTCGATGGTGTACGTGGCCTTCAGCGTGCTGCTCGGGCTGAACATGGCCTACGTCGGCCAGACCGTGGTGCTGGAGAAGGGCGAGGGGCTCCGGACGGTGTGCCGGTCCTCCGTGCTGTTCACGGCCGCCGCCGCCGCGGCCGCCGGGCTGGTCCTCGCCGTCGTGGGCCTCGCGGTGCCCGGCGACACCGGGTGGGCGCTCCTCGCGCTGGGACTCGTCCTGCCGCCGGTGCTGGTCCAGGACGGGCTGCGGTACTGCTTCTCCGCGCTGCGGGTGCCCGAACGGGCGCTGGCCGCGGACGCGCTGCGGCTGGCGTGCGTGGTCGCGGCGCTGGCCGCGCAGCCGCAGGGGGCCCCGGCGGGCCGCCTGGTCCTCGTGTGGGGGCTGTCCGCGCTGCCCGCGCTGGGGCTGGGCGTGTGGCTGCTGCGGCCCTTCGTGCGCGGGGTGCGCGCGGACCTGCGCCCGTACCTGCGGCGCGGGCACCTCGGCCGCCGCTTCGTCGTCGAGTTCGCCGTGGGCAACGGCTCCAGCCAGCTCGCGGTGCTGGGGCTCGGCGTCTTCGCGACGCCGCTCGCCGTCGGCGCGCTGCGCGGCGCGGGCACCCTCTTCGGCCCGCTGAACGTGCTGTTCAACTCGGCGAGCGCCTTCGGGCCGCCGGTGGTGGGCCGGGCCTCCGGCAAGCGGGGCGTGGTCCGGCTGACCGCCCTGACGGGGGCCGTCCTCGCGGTGCTGGGCGCGGGCTGGGCCGCGGTGCTGTACGCGCTGCCCGACCGGCTGGGCCGGCATCTGCTGGGCGACACCTGGGCGTCGGCCGCCGCGCTGCTGCCCGCCACGGGCGCGCAGTACGCCGTCATGGGCCTGGGCACCTGCGCGCTGCTGACGCTGCGCGTGCTCCGGCCGAAGGCCACCCTCTCCCTCCAGGTGGTGTTCTCGCTGCTGTCGGTGGGCCTGCTGCTGGGCGGGTACGCCGTGTGGGGCGTGGCGGGCGCCGCCTGGGGACTGGCCCTGGGCTCCGCCGCGAAGGCCGCCGCCGGGTGGCTGCGGGTGGCCCGGCTGAAGGTGCCCGCGCAGGTCGCGGCCGCCGCCTGAGGCGCCCGGGAGCGGGCCGGGACGGTGGTCGTCCCCGGCCGGTGCCCGCGCCGCGTCAGCGCAGGGTGGTGGCCTTGTCCGTCCGGTACGTGGCCACGAGCGCGAGGCACATCGCGGCGATGGCGACCCGCCCGGAGGCCTGGAGCAGCGGACCGCGCAGCAGGATGAAGGAGTACCCGGCGACGAGCGGGACGACCACCGAGACCAGGCTGCCCGGCGCCGAGCGGCGGGTGGCCCGCCTGGCGTAGCGGCGGTCGACGCGCGCGGCTGCGTACCCGATGCCGAGCAGTCCGGCGCCCATGCCCAGCGGGCCGAAGTCCAGCCACAGCTCGGCCCAGACCGGGGAGGAGAGGTTGGTGTTGACCGTGCCCATCCACTGGCCGACCATCACGCCGGTGTCGCGCGGCTTGCCCGGCCACACCGAGCGGGGCACCGCGAAGAAGACGGATCCGGCGAGCTGGCGCCCGTAGAAGTGGCCGGGGCCTGAGCCGGAGAAGGTGATGGTGTTCGCGAACATGCCGATCTGGTCGTAGTCCTTGAGCGCCATCGGCTCCAGGAACGAGGTCGTCTCGACGGGCTTGTAGTTCTTCTCGTCATAGCGGAAGCGGTCCGCGAAGGGGAAGACGAGCAGGGCGACCACCACGGCCATCGACAGCGCCACCCGGTACATGGCGGCGCTCACCGGGAAGACCGTGAAGAGCAGGGCGAACAGGACGGTGAGGAACCAGTACCGCGGGTTGGAGACCGGGTTGTTGACGATCACGTTCAGCACCGCGAGCGCCGACCAGGTCGCGATGACCGACACCTTGCGCCGGGCGAACTCCGAGGTGATCAGCCAGCGCGTGTACAGCAGCAGCGCGAGCAGCGCGGGCACGGTGCCGAAGCCGCGCAGCAGCGCCTGCCCGGCCTGGCCGTCGCCGTTGGAGACGCCCGCTTCCTGGATGCCGGCGATGATCTCCTGGCGGCTGGAGAAGAAGACCGCCGGGCCGCCGAGCTTGAGGATGAAGGCCGCGCTGCCCAGGAAGGCGAGCGCGGTCAGCAGCTGGAGCCGCCGCCGGTGGGCCATGAGCGGCCGGGGCTCCTTCGGGGAGCCGCCCGCCCGCCCGGCGGGCCGGTGACGGGCGAGCAGCACGCCGACGTCGAAGGCCGTACAGCCGAGCAGGACCAGCCCGATGGCGAGGGTGAGGTCGGAGCGGGGGCCGACGACGGGGGTGGGGACCCGGCCGAGGACGGCCTGGGCGAGCGGGGCCACGCCCATGGCCATGTAGACGAACAGCCAGAAGGAGCCCTGGAGCAGTTTGCGGCGGCTGGTCAGGACCATCGCGGAGAGCCGGGCGCCCGCGTACATGGTGAGCAGCAGCTGGAGCCAGAAGGCGGCGTCGCGCTGCCCGTCGCCGGGCTGGACGGCGACGAAGAGGGGGAGGAAGACGGTGAATCCGAGGGCGAGCGGCACGGACAGCGCCCGCGAGAGCAGGGTGCGCGGGGTGGTGACCTTCCCCCACTGGGACTCGTCCTCGAAGGGCGGTGGCACCGGCTTCGCGGCGGGCTTGCGTATGTCCGTGGCCACTGTTGCCCCCACCCCTGTACGTGATCAGCGCGCAGTCTAATCTGAGCGTTCGGCGCCCGGGGAGGCGCGCCCGGGGTGGACGACGAGGGGCTTCTGTTGCGTGATCTACCTGCCTTCACGCTGGCCGGATACGACAAGGGGCGGGGGCTGTTGACGCAGGCCCTGTGGTTCGCGGTGATGAACACCCTCTTCATGTCGTGGCTTTGCCCGGCCCGGCTGCGCGTGGCGCTGCTGCGGGCCTTCGGCGCGAAGATCGGCGAAGGGGTGCTGATCCGGCACCGAGTACGGGTGTTGTGGCCGTGGAAGCTGGAGGTCGGCGACCACACGTGGATCGGTGAGGGCGTCTGGCTGCTCAACCTGGAGCCGGTGACGATCGGTTCCCACGTGTGCCTGTCCCAGGAGTCGATGCTGTGCACCGGCTCGCACGACCACCGGGCCGCCGACTTCCGCTACCGCAACGCCCCGGTCACCGTGGAGGACGGCGCGTGGGTGGCCGTACGGGCGACCGTGCTGGCGGGCGTGACGGTGGGCCGGTGCGCGGTGGCGGGCGCGGGCGCGGTCGTCCACGAGGACCTTCCCGCGCTGACCCTGCAGACCCAGGACGGGCGGCGCCGCCCGGTGGAGGAGCCCAAGTGAGAGTCCTGCACGCGGTCACCCTGCACTCCCCCTCGCACGCCTTCGGCGGGCCGGTACGGGTCGCCCTGAACCTGGCCGGGGGGCTGCGGGCGCGCGGGCACGAGGCGCGCCTCCTCGCCCTGGGCGAGGGCTTCGACCCGTGGCCGGCCTCGGTGGAGGGGGTCCCGGCGAAGCTCTTCCCGGCCCGCCGCCTCCTCCCGCTCGGCTTCAGCGGGATGACCTCGCCGGCCCTCCTGGCCGCCGCGTCCCGCCTGGTGCGGGAGGCGGACGTGGTCCACGTCCACCTGGCCCGGGACCTGGTGACCCTGCCCGTGGCCCTGGCGGCGCTGCGGGCCCGCAGGCCCCTCGTCCTCCAGACCCACGGCATGGTGGACCCGAGCGACAGGCTCCTCGCGAAGCTCCTGGACGCGGTGGCGGTACGCCGCCTGCTGCGCGGGGCGGACGCCGTGCTCCACCTGACCCCGCACGAACGCGCGGGCCTGGACGCGGTGGCGGGTGCCCCGCCCCTCTCCCGGGCCGTCCGCCTGGTCAACGGCACCCCGGCCCAGGAGGAGCGCCCGCCGCTCGCCGGGCCGCCCCGCATCCTGTACTCGGCCCGTCTCCAGGCCCGCAAGCGCCCGGTGGACTTCGTGGACGCCGCCCCGGCGGTGCTGGCGGCCCACCCGGACGCGGAGTTCGTGGTGGCCGGGCCGGACGAGGGCGAGCTCGCGGCGGTCCGGGCCCGGATCGACGCCCTGGGCCTGAACGCCCGCTTCACGGTCCCCGGCGCGCTGTCCACCGCCGAGGTCCTCACGGAGCTGCGGCGCGCCCACGTCTACGTACTGCCCTCGGTGGACGAACCGTTCCCCATGTCGGTCCTGGAGGCCCTCGCGGTGGGCGTCCCGCCGGTGGTGACCCACTCCAACGGCCTGGCCCGCGACATCGCGGCGGCGGGGGCGGGCCGGGCGGTCGACCCGGGCCCGGGCCCGGTGGCGGAGGCGGTCCTGGACCTCCTGGAGCCCGCCGCGAACGCCAAGGCCTCCTCGTCCGCCCGCGCACTGGCCGCGGGGTCCTTCTCGATGGACGCCGTCCTGGACACCCTGCTGGACGTGTACGAGGGGATCCGGCGCTGAGCGGTCAGAGGCCGTCCCGGTGGTGGTGTTCCTCGACCACCGGGAAGGCCGCCGTGCGGCGGCGCTTGAGGACGCTCGCGTAGACGCCGAGGCCGACGCAGCCGGCGGCCATCATGATCAGGCCGACGAGGTCCAGGTTGACGCTCTCCAGCTCCCAGTCGCTCGCGAAGGTGAGGATGGCCCCCACCACGATCAGGGCGATGCAACCGCCGATGCCGCGCATAGGATTCGCCTCCGCTGTGTCGTGTGACGGCGCGGGTACCCGGAGGGCGGGGGCGGAAACGCCGGGCGCGGGCGGGGGTTACGCGGGGAGCCAGGCGTAGCAGCCCGTCGAGGTGAACTCGGCGGTGCCGGCGGGGATGGTGGCCGTGGTCTTGTCGCCCGGCTTGGGCGGGGCTTCCGGGCCCGAGGCGAGGACGGAGCCGTCCTTGGACTTCGCCTCCCAGGTGCACGTGGTGCTCTGGGTGAGCGCCCGGTAGGTGCCGGGGGCCGGGGAGGTGCGGGGGCCGTCGCCGAAGCCCTTCTGCGCGGCGTCGAGGACCGGCTTCTGTTCCGGGCAGAGGAAGGTGATCGCGTCCTTCGCCCCGGTGACCTCGCCGGAGATGACGGCGGCGACCGCCGCGTCCTTGTCCCGCTTGGCGGTGCGCTCCACGCGCTGGCAGGTGTCCTGGCCGGTCTGGAGGACGGCCGCCGGGTCCGTCTTCTCGGGGACGCGGCCGCTGAGGTACTTCTTCTCGTTCTCCTTGAAGGTGCCCGTCTTCGGGGTCAGCTTCGCGTCGGGGAGGACCGGGCCGGTCGGCTTCGCGTCGGGCGGCGGCGGCGCGGTGGGCGCCGTCGTGGCGTCCGCCGGGTCGGGGGCCGAGGACGGCGCCGGCGGCTTGGGCGTGGCGCCCCGGGCGGTGCCGGGCTTGCCGTCGTCCGCGGAACCGCAGCCGGTGAGCGTCAGGGCGGCGGCGAGGAGGACGGCGGCCGCCGCGGGGCGTCGGTACATCAGGGGGCTCCCGTACGTGGGGTGGGGTACGGGGCCCGGCGCGCATCCGGGCCGGGCCCCGTACTCCGTCGGGCGGTTACTTCTGGCCGAAGGTGAGGAGCAGCTGCGGAGCGGCGTCCGCGGCGGTCGACTCCGAGGACCAGATCCACAGCGGGTCGGTGCCCGTGCTGGTCAGGCCGAGGCTGTGGCTGCTGCCGAGGGCCGCGGAGACCGCTGCCGTGTCCAGTTCGACGTTCTGGATGGCCGAGCCGTCCGGCACGCCCGCGATGCTGCCGAGCGGGGTGGTGCCGAGGGTGGGCTTGGTGTTGAACGTCGTGGCCTCGCCGCTCCAGGTTCCGGTGACCGGGACCACGGAGACCGTGTCGGCGGTACCCGCGCCGGCCTGAGTGGAGGTCTTGAACTGGAGGGAGGCGGCCTTCAGGACCTGCCCGGCCGGGGCGGCCGGGAGGGTGAAGCGCAGGTACGTCTCGTACGCCGAGGTGCCGCGCACCGCGAGCGAGGACGAGGTGCCGTAGGCGGTGGCCGGGGCGCCCTGGTTGACGTAGGTGTCCTCGGACGCCGTCACCTTGGAGACCGTGTCGGCCGGGGCCTTGGCCAGGTCGAAGTGGGACTTGACCTGGGCCTGGGTGAGCGCCGTGGGGTACACGGCGGTCTCGTCGATCTGGCCGGCGAAGAAGTTGCTCGTCGGGCGGTTCGGCCAGCTGCCGAGGTTGTCGCCGCCCACGTGCCAGTAGCCGGCGTACGGGGTGGAGGTGGTGGCGCTGTTGGTGCCCTTGTTCTGGCCGTCCACGTAGAGGGTCATGCCGCCGGGGCCCTGGGTGCCGACGACGTGGTGCCACTTGTTGTCGTTGTACGTCTCGAAGAGGCCGGTGGTGATGGTGCGGGTGGTGCCGTTGTAGACGCCGAAGGCGAGGCGCCCGGTGTTGGTCATGTACAGCTGCTTGTCGTACGAGCCGCTGCTGTTGACGGTGTTGTTGCCGAAGCCGATGAGCTTGCCGCCGCGCGTGGTGCCGGTCTTGAACCACGTCTCGATGGTGAAGGAGGCGCCGACGGTCTGGCGGTGGTCGCTGTACACCTGCTGGCTGGTGCCGTTGAAGCCCATGGCCGTGCTGGTGCCGCTGACGGCGCCGGGGCTCTGGCGCAGGGCCGGGGCGTTGACCTGGATGCCGCTGGTGTTGCCTCCGTCGGAGGAGTCCGCGACGTACGGGGTGACGGTGTCGTCGTAGCGCCAGTAGAGGTTGGCGCCGTCCGCGCGGACCTTGTCCGGGTAGGCCTGGACGGAGGTCGGGACGGTCACGGAGACGCTCGCCGACAGGGCGCTGGTGTTGCCGGCGGCGTCGGTGGCGGTCACCCGGTAGCTGTAGGACAGGCCGGCCTTGACGGTGGTGTCGTTCCAGGATGCCTGCGGACGCTCGAACTCCAGGGAGTCGGCGGTCATGGTGTGGACCGGGGTCGCCGAGCCGTTGCGGTAGATCCGGTACGTCAGCCTGCTGTCGTCCTGGTCGTAGCTGGTGCGCCAGCGGACCTGGGCCTCGCCGGGCTTGACGCTCGCGGCGCTGGCGACGGGGGTGGTCGGGGCTCCGACGTCACCGGTGTTGGCGAAGCGGGTCAGGCCCTGCTGGGGCCGGCCGTTGACGAGGGTGAACTCTCCGCCCGCCCACAGGTACTTGACGCCGCCCTTCTCCGCGACGGACATGACGCGCGGGCCGATGCCCTCGCCGACGCCGTCGTTGGCGGTGGGGTGCCAGCCGAGCTTGCGCGGGCCGCGCACGAAGCCGTCCACGGGCGCGGGGGCGGCGCCGGCGTGGTCGGTGGGCTGGGCCAGGAAGAAGTGCCGCTTGCCGTCGGGGAACTCCAGCTCGCTGGAGCAGTCGTGCGCGTGCGAGGAGCTGTAGAGGACTCCCTCGTGGGGCAGCACGTACTGGGTCGCGCCGAGGCAGCGGTCGCGCCACTTCTCGTTGAAGTCGGGGCCCAGGCCCAGGCGGCCGTCGAAGACGCCGCCGCCGGAGCCCTCGTTGGCGGTGTAGTAGCCGGTGGCGTCGGCCGAGATGTGCTTGACGACCGAGTTCGACGGGATGCTGGAGTAGGTCTTGGCGACCGCGCCGGTGGTGGCGTCGACGACCGCCAGGGCGTGCGAGTTCGAGCCGTTGACCGTGAAGAAGTCGCCGCCGAGCAGGACGTTCTTGCCGTCGTTGGCGACCTTGACCGCGCGGCCGGGCTCGTCCGCGTTGGCGGTGAAGGGCTTGAGGGCACCGGAGGCGGCGTCGACCGCGGCGAACCGCTCGCGGGTCTGGCCCTCGACGGTGGCGAAGTCGCCGGCCACGTAAAGGGTGTCGTCGGTGACGTCGAGCGCGCGGACGGTGGCGGGGACGGCCGGGTGGAAGGCGGTCTTGGGGGTGCAGGTCTCGATGTCGATCGCGGCGAGGCTGGAGACCGGGGTGCCGTTGACGGCGCCGAAGTAGCCGCCCGCGTACAGGGTCTTCTTGTCCTTGGAGACGGCCAGCGCCCGGACGGTCGCGCTGCCGTCGCCGACGGTGAAGGCCAGCTTGCAGGAGGTGGGGCTGCCCGTCGCGGCGTCCAGCGCCACGAAGTTGACCGCTTCCTGCTCGGCGCCGCCGACGGCGTCGGGCGGGCGGACCGCCGAGAAGGTGCCGCCGGCGAAGACGGTGCCGTTCGCCTGCTCCATGGCGAAGACGACGCCGTTCGGCTGCCAGGTGGGCAGCTCGTCGGCGGTGAACGCCACCGGCGCGGTGATGGCGGACGCCTCGGGTATCAGCACGAGGCCGAGACCGGCGCCGGTGCCGGCCAGTGACAGTGCGAGGGCAGCAGTCAGCCCTCTGGATCTACGCATGAGCCCCCCAGGGCGGTCGCCCGGTTTGATGGCTGGAACTATCCGAACAGCCATATGTACTGGCGCAGACTAGGGCTCACGCGAGGGCCCGGTCACCTCACTTGACCCATTGCATACCAACTTGGAATCAACGGAGTTCAGGCGGGAGGGTGCACCGTGGACATACGGCGGGTACGCCCCGGCCACACCCGTACGGAGCCCTGAGCTCGCGGGAATGACCGGGACACGGCAAATCGTAGGCGACGTACGAGGCCTCAGCGGTCGATCCGCACGGTGGCGCCCGCCAGTTGGTCCTCGACCTGACGCACGTCGGCGTCCACCATGATCCGCGCGAGTTCGGGCACCAGGACCGTCGGCTTCCAGCCAAGGATCTCGCGGGCCTTGGAGGCGTCGCCGATGAGGGCGTCCACCTCGCTCGGGCGCTCGTACTTGGGGTCGTAGCGCACGTGCTCGGTCCAGTCGAGGCCGGCGTGGGTGAAGGAGGACTCGACGAACTCCCTCACCGTGGCCGCGACTCCGGTGGCGACCACGTAGTCGGTGGGCTCGTCCTGCTGGAGCATCCGCCACATCGCGTCGACGTACTCGGGGGCGTAGCCCCAGTCACGGACGGCGTCGAGGTTGCCGAGGTAGAGGTGCTCCTGGAGGCCGGCCTTGATGCGGGCCACCGCGCGGGTGATCTTCCGGGTCACGAAGGTCTCGCCGCGGCGGGGGGACTCGTGGTTGAAGAGGATCCCGTTGACGGCAAACATGTCGTACGCCTCGCGGTAGTTGACCGTCGTCCAGTACGCGAAGACCTTGGCCGCGCCGTACGGGCTGCGCGGGTGGAAGGGGGTGCCCTCGTTCTGCGGGGGCGGGGTGGAGCCGTACATCTCGGAGGACGAGGCCTGGTAGATCCGGGTGTCGACGCCGCTGGCCCGGATGGCCTCCAGCAGCCGCAGCGCGCCGAGGCCGGTGACGTCGCCGGTGTAGAGGGGGGCGTCGAAGGAGACGCGGACGTGCGACTGGGCGCCGAGGTTGTAGACCTCGTCGGGGCGTATGTCGCGCAGCAGGTTCACCAGGGCGACGCCGTCGGAGAGGTCGGCGTGGTGCAGGACGAAGGAACGATTCGCCGTCTGCGGGTCCTGGTAGACGTGGTCGATCCGCTCCGTGTTGAAGCTGGAGGACCGCCGCACGAGCCCGTGCACCGTGTAGCCCTTGGAGAGCAGGAGCTCTGCGAGGTACGAGCCGTCCTGTCCGGTGACGCCGGTGATCAGTGCGGTCTTGCCCATGTGGTGTCCCCCTGGGGTTGGTTGCTGTTCTGGTGGCCTGGTCTGGCCGGCCGGCGTGTGCGTACGCCGGCTCCCCCGGCCCGGGCGGCGCAGGGCCCCCCGACGGCCCTGCGGTGCCCCCGGCCGGCGGCGGGCCGGGCCCGCCGGTCCCCGGTCCGGGACTGGATTTGCGTACCGTACACGCCGCACGCCCTGGCGGCGGGGGCGCGGACCCGGACGGCGGACGCCGTGCGGCCCGGCCCGCTGCGCGGGTGGCGGACGAAAGGCCGTACGGGGCGGCCGACTTGGCGCGGGCCGGTGCGGTACGCCCGTCCTGTACGGGAGTTGCCGCGCCGGGCCCCCGCCGGGCTTCGGGGCACGCGGGCCGGGCGGGGCCCCGGGGGCGGCGGCGCGGGCCGGGCCGGGGGCTCCGGACGCCGGGTGCGGGATCCCCGGAAGCCCTCGCCCCGCGGACTGGCATCATCGGCGGTATGACAAGCTCCCCGCCCCTCCTGCCCCCGCACGCCCGCGTCTTCGTCGCCGGACACCGCGGCCTCGTGGGGTCCGCCGTCGCCCGCCGCCTCACCGCCGACGGCCACGAGGTGCTCACGCGCGGCCGCGCCGACCTCGACCTGCGCGACGCCGCCGCGACGGAGGCGTACCTGCGGGACGTGCGGCCGGACGCCGTCGTGCTGGCCGCCGCCAAGGTCGGCGGGATCATGGCCAACAGCACCTACCCGGTGCAGTTCCTGGAGGACAACCTCAGGATCCAGCTCAGCGTCATCGCCGGTGCCCACGCCGCCGGCGTGGGCCGGCTGCTGTTCCTGGGGTCCTCCTGCATCTACCCGAAGCTGGCCCCGCAGCCCATCAGCGAGGACGCCCTGCTGACGGGCCCGCTGGAGCCCACCAACGAGGCCTACGCCCTCGCGAAGATCGCCGGCATCGTGCAGGTCCAGTCGTACCGCAAGCAGTACGGGGCCGCGTACGTCTCCGCCATGCCCACGAACCTCTACGGCCCGGGCGACAACTTCGACCTCCAGTCCTCGCACGTGCTGCCCGCGCTGATCCGGCGCTTCCACGAGGCGGCGGCCGAGGGCCGCGACGAGGTCACCCTGTGGGGCAGCGGCACCCCGCGCCGGGAGTTCCTCCACGTGGACGACCTCGCGGCGGCCTGCGTGCTGCTGCTGGAGCGCTACGACGGCGACGAGCCCGTCAACGTCGGCTGCGGCGAGGACCTCACCATCCGGGAGCTGGCCGAGACGGTCGCCGAGGTGACGGGCTTCCGGGGCCGCCTGGCCTGGGACACGTCCAAGCCGGACGGGACCCCGCGCAAGCTGCTCGACGTCTCCCGCCTGACCTCGCTGGGCTGGAAGCCGGGCGTCGCGCTGCGGGACGGCATCGACGCCACCTACCGCTGGTGGCTCGACCAGAGCTGACGGCATCGGTCCGCCGGCCCTCAGTAGGCTCCGCGACCGTCGACGACGGCGCGGAGCGTCCGGCCCATCACGTCGACGTCGCTGGTGAAGGACCAGTTGTCCACGTACTGCAGATCAAGCTGAATCGTTTCGTCCCAGGAGAGGTCCGAGCGCCCGCTGATCTGCCACAGGCCGGTCATGCCGGGCCGTACGGAGAGCCGGCGCAGCTCGACCTCGTCGTACTCCGCCACCTCCTCCGGCAGCGGCGGGCGCGGGCCGACCAGGGACATGCTGCCCGTCAGGACGTTGTACAGCTGCGGCAGTTCGTCCAGCGAGGTCCGGCGCAGCAGCCGGCCCACCCGGGTCACCCGGGGGTCGCGGCGCATCTTGAACATCAGCCCGTCGTTCTCGTTGGCGCCCTCCAGGCCGGCCTTGAGCCGGTCGGCGTCCCGCACCATCGTGCGGAATTTCCACATGACGAACGGGACCCCGTCGCGCCCGATCCGCCGCTGGCTGTAGAAGGCGGGGCCCTTCGTGCCGAGCCGGATGGCCAGCACGAGCCCGAGGAACAGCGGCGACAGCACGATCAGCCCGACGGCGGCCCCGGCCCGGTCGAGCACCGTCTTGAGCAGCGGCTGCACCCCCCGCCGCACCGGCGGCGCGACCCGCAGCACGGCGAGCCCGCCGGCCGACAGGGTCTCCAGCCGCTTGACGGAGATCTCCACCAGTCCGGGGAAGACGGCCAGTTCGAGCCCCTCGTCGTGCAGGGCCCAGGCCACCCGGCGCAGCCGCTCCCCCGCGATCCGCGCGCCGGGCGCGACCAGCACCAGGTCGGCGTGGTGGCTGCGGACGGCGCCCAGCACGGCGTCCGCGTCCCCGTCCGGCGCCTTCGGCATCGAGGCGTCCAGCCGGGCCGCCACGGGCATCCCGCCGGCGAGGGGGCCGCCGCCGACCGGGACGACGCCGACGACGACGTAGGGGTGGTCGGTGCGCGCGGCGAGGTGCGCGATGACGTGCTCGGCGGCGGCGGGTTCGCCCACGACCAGGACGCGGCTGACGGCCTGTGCCTCGCGGCGGGCGGCGGAGAGGTGGCGGTACGTCAGTTTGTGGCAGGCGACCGTGACGAGGAGTGCGGGCAGCAGGGCGCCGAGTGCGGCGAGCCGGGGGGTCTGCTCCGCCGTCACCACCCGGGCGACGGCCAGGACGCCGATCAGAATCAGCCAGTCATGGAGTACGGGCAGCACGCCGCGGGATTCCCCGAGCGCGCGGGCCGAGTAACGCCGGCGCAGCGCCTGCACCCCGGTCCAGGCGAGGGCGGCGCCGAGGGCGCAGTAGACGGGTCTGGCCTGGCCGGCGGCCTCGAAGACCAGCCCGACGGGGACGGCCGCGCCGACGAGGTCCGCGGTCACGGCCGCGGGCAGGTACCACCGGGCCTTGTCACCGAGCCGTCGTGCGGGGGCTGTCGCCGGCGCTCCGGGCCCGGCGGAATCCGGTGCCACTCTTTGCGCAGGAAAACGGACATGCCTCATGGGCCCCCCTGGCACGTGGTCTATGTCGGTGGCGCCTGTCCACTGCTTCCCCTGGCAGCGAACATCTGTCGCACCGGGAAACAGTACGACAAACACCCGTACGGTAAATGCCGTTTGGGTTAACGGGGTCTCTCGTTGCCCAAGCGTTAACAGTCGTGGGCAACCGCTCCACGCGACGGAGGGGCGCCTCCCACACGAAGGTGAATGGTCCGGATACCGGATACGTATCTTCGGACAACGGACCGTTTCCGGCCAACCTTTTGATGTGGCCCTGACATCGCGGTCGGCAGCTGGCACTCTTCGATCCGTTCATCGCACCAGCCCTGATCTGCCCGGAGGCCCACCCAGCCATCCGGAACCCCCCTTGCAGAAGGAGTCTGCGTTGAGTCCCACCCCCCAGCGGCGTGCCACCGCGGCCGGCGCACTCGTTGCCGCGGCAGCCCTGCTCGCCGTAGGCATACAGGCCGGTTCCGCCACCGCCGACGCCACCGCGTCGCAGGCCCGCACGGCCGCCCAGCCCAACCCGGGCGCGGCCCCTGCCGCACTCAGCGCTTCGGAGCGTGCGACGCTCCTCGCCGAGGCCAACTCGACCACCGCCCAGGCCGCGAAGGCGCTCGGCCTCGGCGGCGGCGAGAAGCTGATCGTCCGCGATGTGGTCAAGGACGCGGACGGCACCACGCACACCACCTACGAGCGGACCTACGACGGTCTGCCCGTGCTCGGCGGTGACCTCACCGTCCACGCCAAGGGCGGCGTCACCAAGAGCGTGACCAAGGCGACCCAGCACGAGATCAAGGTCCCGGACACCGACGCCACGGTCACCCCGGCCACCGCCGAGGGCCAGGCCGTTTCCGCCGCGAACGCCGAGGGCTCCAAGCAGACCAAGGCCGACAAGAGCGCCCGCAAGGTGATCTGGGCCGCCGAGGGCGTCCCGGTCCTCGCCTTCGAGACCGTCGTCGGCGGCCTCCAGGACGACGGCACCCCGAACGAGCTGCACGTGATCACGAACGCCAAGACCGGCGCGAAGATCACCCAGTGGCAGGGCGTCGAGACCGGCACCGGCAACACCCAGTACAGCGGCCAGGTCACCCTCGGCACCTCGCAGTCGGGCAGCAACTGGACGCTGACCGACCCGACGCGCGGCAGCCACAAGACCTACAACCTGAACCGGGGCACCTCCGGCACCGGCACCCTGTTCTCCGGCCCGGACGACATCTGGGGCAACGGCTCCGCCTCCAACACCGAGACGGCCGGCGCGGACGCCCACTACGGCGCCCAGGTCACGTGGGACTACTTCAAGAACGTCCACGGCCGCAACGGCCTGCGCAACGACGGCGTGGCCCCGTACAGCCGGGTGCACTACGGCAACGCGTACGTCAACGCCTTCTGGGACGACAGCTGCTTCTGCATGACCTACGGCGACGGCGAGGGCAACGCCAAGCCGCTCACCTCGATCGACGTGGCCGCGCACGAGATGACCCACGGTCTGACCTCGGTCACCGGCAACATGACCTACAGCGGTGAGCCCGGCGGTCTGAACGAGGCGACCTCCGACATCATGGCGGCGGCGGTCGAGTTCCACGCCAACAACCCGCAGGACGTCGGCGACTACCTGGTCGGCGAGAAGATCGACATCCGCGGCAACGGCACCCCGCTGCGCTACATGGACAAGCCGAGCAAGGACGGCTCCTCCAAGGACGCCTGGTACTCCGGCCTCGGCGGCATCGACGTCCACTACTCCTCGGGCCCGGCCAACCACTGGTACTACCTGGCCTCCGAGGGCTCCGGCGCCAAGGTCGTCAACGGCGTGAGCTACGACTCGCCGACCTCCGACGGCCTCCCGGTCACCCCGATCGGCCGTGAAGCCGCCTCGAAGATCTGGTTCCGCGCCCTGACGGTCGGCTACTTCAAGTCGAACACGAACTACGCCGACGCCCGCGTCCAGACGCTGAAGGCCGCAGCCGACCTGTACGGCCAGGGCTCGACCACGTACAACAACGTCGCCAACGCCTGGGCCGCCGTCAACGTCGGCCCGCGCATCAACGACGGCGTGACGGTCAGCCCGATCGCCAACCAGAACACCCAGATCAACACCGCGGTGAGCCTCCAGGTCCAGGCGACCAGCACCAACCCGGGCGCGCTGACCTACGCGGCGACCGGCCTGCCGGCCGGCCTGTCGATCAACTCCTCGACCGGTCTGATCTCCGGTACGGCGACCACCGCGGCCACGTCGAACGTGACCGTCACGGTGACCGACTCCGCGTCCAAGACGGGCACGGCGTCCTTCACCTGGACCGTCGGCACCTCGCAGCCGAACGTGTTCGAGAACACGAACGACTACGCGATCGCCGACAACGCGACCGTCGAGTCCCCGATCACGGTGACCCGCACCGGCAACGCGCCGAGCACCCTCAAGGTGGACGTCAACATCGTCCACACCTACATCGGTGACCTGAAGGTCGACCTGGTCGCGCCCGACGGCTCCGTCTACAACCTGCACAACCGTTCCGGCGGCAGTGCGGACAACATCGTCCGGAGCTTCACGGTGAACGCCTCCTCCGAGGCCGCCCAGGGCGTCTGGAAGCTCCGGGTCAACGACAACGCCAGCCTGGACACCGGCAAGATCGACAGCTGGAAGCTCACCTTCTGACCCCTGGGGGCAGGAGCTGAACCGCGGCTGAGCCGCTGAAACCACGGGGCCGCCCGGGAGGAAACCTCCCCGGGCGGCCCTGTCCCATGCGCGGGACGTTCCTCCGGCCGGTGTCAGCCGATGGAACGGAAGAGACTGTTCATGAAGTCGCCGGGGGTCATGGCCCGGCCCTGCCCGGGGCGGACCATGCTGCGGTCGGCGTCGTCCCAGTCGTCGTGGCCGCCGTGGTGGCCGCCGTGGTGGCCGTCCGGCTTGAGGAAGACCGAGCGGACGTTCAGGTCGCGCGCGTGCTCGCCCGGCCGCAGCACCTCCTGGGCCTCGCCGCCGCAGCTGTCGCCCCGGAAGACGAGGGCCAGCCCCTCCGTGTCGTTCTGCACCGCGAAGGCCGGGCGGCTGCGGCTGGTGCCCGTCAGGCGGTAGCAGGTGTCGTAGTCGGCGGGTTCGATCGTCCTGCGCCGCACGTCCCCGTCGTCGTCCGCGTACCGGTAGTGGATCTCGCCGAGTCCGTAGTTGCGGTCGTCGGCCAGGGACTGGCCGGAGGCGGGGAGGACCAGCGCGAAGGAGGCGAGGAGCGCGGCCGCGGCGGTGGAGCGAAGACGCATGTGAGGGTCCGTTTCTCGGGGGGCGTGGGGACCGGGTCCGGTGGACGTCCGCGGGCAGCCTAGGAGCGGACCGTCCGGCGGGAGGACCGCCATGCACAGGGCGTTCGAAGGTTCACCCTCCCGTGGAGCACCCCGCCCGTACGGGCGCCCGGACGGCCGTACGGGCGCCCGGGCGCGTGCGCGCCGCGTGGGACGTGCGGCGGGCCGGGACGCCGGTCGAGGGCGGGCGGCCGGTGGATCCGCCGCCCGCCCCCGAGACCGTGCGGCGCGCTCAGCGCAGCAGGACCCCGCCCGGAGCGTCGGCGTCCACCGGCGCCGCGACCAGGCCCAGTTCGGCCGGGGTCGCCAGCAGCGGGTGCGCCGGCAGGATCCGTACGGTGTAGCCGAAGGGCCCCGTCCGGTCGAGGGCGAGCGGGCCCTCGTACACCCAGCGCCCCTCCAGGTCGGGCCCGGCGGCGGGCTTGAGCGGGAAGGCCCGCCCGTCGCGGATCACGTCCTGGGCGTCGACCCGGCCGGCGACGGCCTGCACCTCCACGTCATCCGGCGCGAGCGAGTCCAGCGCCACCCGCACCCGCAGCGTGAGGGTGGCGCCCAGTTCGGCGGTGCCCCCCACGGGCGCGGCGGCGACGGCCTCCACGTGCTCGACGGCGACCCGCGGCCAGGACGCCCGGATGCGGCCCTTCCACCAGGCGAGGTCGCGCGCCGTGTCGGGGGTCAGGGCCCGGTGGGAGAGCGCGGCGGGGGCGTAGAGCCGCTCCACGTACTCCCGCACCATCCGGCCCGCGAGCAGCTTCGGGCCCAGGGAGACCAGGGTGCGCCGGACCATCTCGATCCACCGCACGGGCAGTCCGGCGCGTCCGTCCCGGTCGTAGAAGCGGGGGGCGACCCGCTCCTCGATGAGCTCGTAGAGGGAGCCCGCCTCCAGGTCGTCGCGGCGGTCCTCGTCCGTGCCGAGCCCGTCGGCCGTGGGGATGGCCCAGCCGAAGTCGGGCTCGAACCACTCGTCCCACCAGCCGTCGAGCACCGACAGGTTGAGGCAGCCGTTGAGGGCGGCCTTCATCCCGCTGGTGCCGCAGGCCTCCAGCGGACGCAGCGGGTTGTTCAGCCAGACGTCGCAGCCCGGGTAGAGCTTCTGCGCCATGGCCATGCCGTAGTCGGGCAGGAAGACGATGCGGTGGCGCACGCGCGGGTCGTCGGCGAAGCGCACCAGTTCCTGGACGAGCCGCTTGCCGCCGTCGTCGGCGGGGTGCGCCTTGCCCGCGACGACGATCTGCACCGGGCGGGCGGGGTCCAGCAGCAGCCGGCGCAGCCGCTCCGGGTCGCGGAGCATCAGCGTGAGCCGCTTGTACGAGGGGACGCGCCGGGCGAAGCCGATGGTCAGGACGTCCGGGTCGAGGACGTTGTCCACCCAGCCCAGCTCGGCGTCGGCGGCACCGCGCTGCTTCCACGAGGCGCGCAGCCGGTCGCGCACCTCCTGGACCAGCTGCTCGCGCAGGGACCGGCGGACGTCCCACACGTCCTGGTCGGCGATCTGCGCGACGGCGTCCCAGCGTGCGGAGGCGCCCACCGCGAGGGCGTCCTCGGTGCGTCCGGCGCCGATCTGCCGGGCGCCGAGCCGCATGACCTCGGGGGCGACCCAGGTCGGGGCGTGCACGCCGTTGGTGACGGAGACGATGGGCACGTCGGCGGCGTCGAAGCCCGGCCAGAGCCCGGCGAACATGCCCCGGCTGACCGCCCCGTGGAGGGTGGAGACGCCGTTGGCGCGCTGGGCGAGGCGCAGGCCCATCACCGCCATGTTGAACACCCCCGGATCGCCGCCGGGGTAGGACTCCGCGCCGAGTTCCAGGATCCGCTCGACCGGTACGCCGGGCAGTTCGCCGCCCTCGCCGAAGTGGCGGGCGACGAGGGAGCGCTCGAAGCGGTCGATGCCGGCGGGCACGGGGGTGTGCGTGGTGAACACGGTCCCGGCGCGCACGGCTTCGACGGCGGCGTCGAAGCCGAGGCCCTGCTCGCCGTCCAGTTCCCTCATGCGTTCCAGTCCGAGGAAGCCGGCGTGTCCCTCGTTGGTGTGAAAGACCTCGGGGTCGGCGTGGCCGGTGATCCGGCAGTACGTCCGGACGGCACGTACGCCGCCGATGCCCAGCAGCATCTCCTGGAGGAGCCGGTGGTCGCTGCCGCCGCCGTAGAGCCGGTCGGTCACGTCGCGGGCGCCGGCGTCGTTGTCCTCGACGTCGGAGTCGAGCAGCAGCAGGGGTACCCGCCCGACGCGGGCCTGCCAGATGTGCGCGTGCAACGACCTTCCGCCGGGGAGGGTGAGCGACACCCGGGCAGGGCTGCCGTCCTCCTGCCGCAGCAGGGACAGGGGCAGCTCGTGGGGGTCGAGCACGGGGTAGTGCTCCTGCTGCCAGCCGTCGCGGGAGAGCGACTGGCGGAAGTAGCCGTGCCGGTAGAGCAGGCCGACGCCGATGACGGGGACGCCGAGGTCGCTGGCGGCCTTGAGGTGGTCCCCGGCGAGGATGCCGAGCCCGCCGGAGTACTGGGGCAGGGCTGCGGTGATGCCGAATTCGGGGGAGAAGTAGGCGATGGCGGAGGGGAACTCGGCGGCGTTCTCGTGGGACTGGTACCACCTCCCGGCGTGGAGGTAGTCGTCGAGGTCGGCGGCGGCGACGGCGAGCCGCCGCAGGAACCGCCGGTCGGCGGCGAGTTCCTCCAGCCGGGAGGCGGGCACGGCGCCGAGCAGGCGGACCGGGTCGCCGCCGGCGGCCTGCCAGCCCTCGGGGTCGACGGATTGGAAGAGTTCACGGGTTTCCGTATGCCACGACCAGCGCAGGTTGCGCGCGAGATCGGAGAGCGGCATCAGGGGCTCGGGGAGGACGGGGCGCACGGTGAATCGACGGATGGCCTTCACACGTTCCACCTTCGCAGGGGATGACGGATCGGAGCGACCGCACCACGCTGTGCACCCGCGCGTCGCCCCCGGAAGGCTAGCGGCGCAGTCCCGTCCCGGCCATCCCGCCTCCCGGCGCTCCCGGCTCCGGGCGGCTGTCAGGCGTCCGTCGCGAGGCGGGCGTGGAGGTGCTCGTCGTGCCAGCCGTCGGCGTGCCGCAGGGCGCCGCGCATGGTGCCCTCCAGGGGGAAGCCGGCCTTGAGGGCGACGGCGCAGGAGGCCGGGTTGGCCACGGAGTGGCAGATCCGGAGCCGGTGCACGCCGGCCTCGCGGAAGGCCCACTCGGACACCGCGCGCACGCCCTGCGGGACCGCGCCCCGGCCGCGCCCGGCCGGCAGCAGCCAGTACAGGAACTCCGCGCTGGAGCCCTCCGGGCCGAAGTCGGCGAGCCCGATCAGGCCCACGGCCGGGGAGTCCGGCTCCGCCGACACGGCCCAGGCCGCGGCCTCCCGCTCCGCCCAGCGCCGGTTCCAGCGGGCTATGCGGGCGGCGGCCGACGCGGGGGTCTCCGGCTCGGGGCGGTTCCAGTGCCGGATGCCGGGGTCCTCGTAGGCCTCGGCGAGTACCGGGGCGTCGGTCTCGCGCCAGGGCCGCAGGACCATCCCGCAGGGAAGGGGGAACACCGGCTGCGGGGTGCCGCCCCAGGGGGCGGGAGGGGCTGTGGGGGCCGGTGTGACGTGGGTGTTCGCGCTGTCCATCGGCCCATCCTCGCCGACTTGACGGAGCATCGGCGGATGCCGGGACGCGCCGAGCCGTTCCTCGGCCGTCCGCGTCCCCCTACGTACGAGTAGTTAACCGACAGCACGGATTGGGCGGGGTGAGAGTGGGAAGGGCTGTGCGGGTACACGCGGTACACGCACGGCGCACCCGCCCACAACCTTTCCCCGCCACCCGAGTGAACGCGGACAGGAGCGGCCATGCCCGCAGCCCAGCCGTCTTCCGAGCGGCTAGAAACAGAGCGAACAGAGCGTGCACTACCAGCCGCCTTTCCGGCTGGCCCGTCACCGAGCCCTGCGAACTCCCTCCAGGTGATCCCATCATGATCGGTCGCATTCCCGTGCTGGACGTCCGCCCCGCCGTCGACTGCGGCGCCAGACCCGCCAAGGCGGTCGTGGACGAGGTCTTCGAGATCTCGGCCACCGTGTTCCGGGAGGGCCACGACGCCGTCTCCGCCCATGTCGTCCTGCGCGACCCGAGCGGGCGGCTGCGCCCGCCGGTGCCGTTGCGGGAACTCGCTCCCGGCACCGACCGGTGGGGGGCGCGGGTGTCCGCCGACGCCGAGGGGAGGTGGACGTACACCGTCGAGGCGTGGAGCGATCCGGTCGCCACCTGGCGGGCCCACGCCGCGGTCAAGATCCCGGCGGGCCTCGACACCGGGCTGACGCTCCTGGAAGGCGCGGAGCTCTACGAGCGGGCCGCGGCCAGGATTCCCAAGCGGGACGGCCGCGAGGCCGTGCTCGCCGCGGCCGACGCGATGCGCGACGAGGACCTCCCGGCCGGGCAGCGGTACGCGGCGGCCCTGGCGCCCGCCGCGGACGCGGCGCTGGCCCGGCGCCCGTACCGGGAGCTGGTCACGGCGGCCAAGCCGCTGCCCCTGATCGTCGAACGCAAGCGCGCCCTCTTCGGTTCCTGGTACGAGATGTTCCCGCGCTCGGAGGGTGCGGTGGTGGAGCCGGGCAGGGCGCCGGTGAGCGGGACCTTCCGCACCGCCGCCGAGCGGCTGCCGGCGATCGCCGCGATGGGCTTCGACGTCGTCTACCTGCCGCCGGTCCACCCGATCGGGTCGACGCACCGCAAGGGCCCCAACAACACCCTTTCCGCGGGTAGTTGGGACCCGGGCGTGCCCTGGGCGATCGGCTCGCCGGAGGGCGGGCACGACGCCGTCCACCCCGAGCTCGGCACCCTGGAGGACTTCGACGCCTTCGTCGCGCGCGCCCGCGACCTCCGGATGGAGATCGCCCTCGACTTCGCCCTCCAGTGCTCCCCCGACCACCCCTGGGTGGAGAAGCACCCGGAGTGGTTCCGCCACCGCGCCGACGGCACGATCGCGTACGCCGAGAACCCGCCGAAGAAGTACCAGGACATCTTCCCGGTGCACTTCGACACGGACATGGCCGGGATCGTCGAGGAGACGGTGCGGATCCTGCGCCACTGGATGGACCACGGCGTCCGGATCTTCCGGGTCGACAACCCGCACACCAAGCCGGTCGTGTTCTGGCAGAAGGTCATCGCCGAGATCAACAAGTCGGACCCGGACGTGATCTTCCTGGCGGAAGCTTTCACCCGGCCCGCCATGATGCGCGCGCTCGCCTCCGTCGGCTTCCAGCAGTCGTACACCTACTTCACCTGGCGCAACACCAAGGCCGAGCTGACCGAGTACCTGACCGAGCTGTCCGGTGACCGCTCGGCCTCCGTGATGCGGCCGAACTTCTTCGTCAACACCCCCGACATCCTCCACGAGTACCTCCAGAAGGGCGGCCGGCCCGCCTTCGAGGTCCGGGCGGTCCTCGCCGCCACCCTCTCCCCCACCTGGGGCGTCTACGCGGGCTACGAGCTCTGCGAGAACGAGCCGGTCCGGGAGGGCAGCGAGGAGTACCTGAACTCCGAGAAGTACGAGCTGCGCCCGCGCGACTGGGCCGCCGCCGACCGCGAGGGCCGCACGATCGCGCCGCTGATCACCGCCCTGAACCGGCTGCGCCGCCGCAACCCCGCACTCCAGCAGCTGCGGGACATCCACTTCCACCCGACCGACAACGAACAGGTGATCGCCTATTCGAAGCACTCCGGAGCCAATTCCGTACTGGTGGTCGTCAACCTCGATCCGCACCACACCCAGGAGGCGACCGTCTCGTTGGACATGCCGGTACTCGGCCTCGACTGGCACGGGTCCCTCGCGGTGCGCGACGAGCTCACCGGCGAGACCTACCACTGGGGCAGGGCGAACTACGTGCGCCTCGAACCGGGCCGTACCCCCGCGCACGTCCTGGCCGCCCTGCGACCGTCCCCGCCCACCGGAGGGTCACCCACCACATGATGATCAACGATCCCGTCCACGACACCTTCGAGGACACCCCCGCCAAGGACCGCGACCCCGACTGGTTCAAGCGGGCGGTCTTCTACGAGGTCCTGGTCCGCTCCTTCCACGACAGCAACGGCGACGGCGTCGGCGACCTCAAAGGGCTCACCGCCAAACTGGACTACCTCCAGTGGCTCGGCATCGACTGCCTGTGGCTGCCGCCCTTCTTCGCCTCGCCGCTGCGCGACGGCGGCTACGACGTCTCCGACTACACCTCCGTGCTGCCCGAGTTCGGCGACCTCGCCGACTTCGTGGAGTTCGTGGACGCCGCGCACACCCGCGGCATGCGGGTGATCATCGACTTCGTCATGAACCACACCAGCGACCAGCACGAGTGGTTCCAGCAGTCCCGCAAGGACCCGGACGGGCCGTACGGCGACTACTACATGTGGGCCGACAACGACAAGCAGTACCAGGACGCCCGCATCATCTTCATCGACACCGAGACCTCGAACTGGACGTACGACCCCGTCCGCAAGCAGTACTACTGGCACCGCTTCTTCTCGCACCAGCCGGACCTCAACTTCGAGAACCCGGCCGTGCAGGAGGAGATCATCTCGGCGCTGCGCTTCTGGCTCGACCTCGGCATCGACGGCTTCCGCCTCGACGCCGTGCCCTACCTCTACGCCGAGGAGGGCACCAACTGCGAGAACCTGCCCCGCACCCACCAGCTGCTCAAGCGGGTCCGCGCCGAGATCGACGCCCACTACCCGGACACCGTGCTGCTCGCCGAGGCCAACCAGTGGCCCGAGGACGTCGTCGACTACTTCGGCGACTTCTCGAAGGGCGGGGACGAATGCCACATGGCCTTCCACTTCCCCGTCATGCCGCGCATCTTCATGGCGGTGCGAAGAGAGTCGCGCTACCCCGTCTCCGAGATCCTGGCCAAGACCCCGGCGATCCCGGCGAACTGCCAGTGGGGCATCTTCCTGCGCAACCACGACGAGCTCACCCTCGAAATGGTCACGGACGAAGAGCGCGACTACATGTACGCCGAGTACGCCAAGGACCCGCGCATGCGGGCCAACATCGGCATCCGGCGCCGGCTCGCCCCGCTCCTGGACAACGACCGCAACCAGATGGAGCTCTTCACCGCCCTGCTGCTGTCGCTGCCCGGCTCGCCGGTGCTCTACTACGGCGACGAGATCGGCATGGGCGACAACATCTGGCTCGGCGACCGCGACGGCGTACGCACCCCCATGCAGTGGACCCCGGACCGCAACGCCGGTTTCTCCTCCTGCGATCCGGGCAGGCTGAACCTGCCGGTCATCATGGACCCGGTCCACGGGTACCAGGTCACCAATGTCGAGGCGGCCATGGCGTCGCCCTCCTCACTGCTGCACTGGACCCGCAGGCTGATCGAGATCCGCAAGGCCAACCCGGCCTTCGGCCTCGGCTCGTACACCGAACTGCCCTCGTCCAACCCGGCGGTGCTCGCGTTCCTGCGCGAGTTCGGGGACGACCTGGTGCTGTGCGTGCACAACTTCTCCCGCTTCGCGCAGCCCACCGAGCTGGACCTGAGGTCGTTCAACGGGCGGGTCCCGGTGGAGCTCACGGGTGACGTGCGCTTCCCGCCGATCGGCGAGTGGCCGTACCTGCTGACCCTGGCGGGCCACGGCTTCTACTGGTTCCGGCTCCGCGCCGACCAGCGCGCGGACTGACGTACCGAGTACGGGGCGGGCACTCCTTCGGGTCAACGGCCCGCCCCTGTACGGATCATCCTGACCCGACACTCGCACATACCGGAGAAGCAACTGCCGCGCATCCGGGACACTCTGCGCATTCTGTGACGGCCCGGGGAAAGGACGCGACGCCATGTCGGAGGCTGCATCCGCCCGGAGCCGGCTGACGCCCGCCCGGGCCGGCGGGACCGCCGGGCTGGATCCGATGCTGCGGGACTGGCTGCCCGCACAGCGCTGGTTCGCCGGCAAGGGACGCCGGATCGACCGGATCGAGGCCGTCTCGGCGGCCGAACTGCTGCCGCCGGGCTCCGCCCCCGGACTGCTGCACCTGCTGCTCGACGTGGACGGGGACTGCTACCAGCTCCTGCTGGGCATCCGCCCCGCCCCGCTCCCGCCCGCCCTCGCGCCCGCCCTCATCGGGCACGCCCAGGACGGCCCGTACGCGGGCCGGGCCGTGTACGAGGCGCTGGGCGACCCCCGGCTCGCCTCCCTGCTGCTGGAGCGGCTGCGCTCCCCCGGCACCCTGGGCCCGCTCCGCTTCGACCGGGACCCGGACACGCCCGTCCAGGCCGGGCTGCTGCCCCGGCCGCTGTCCGGGGAACAGACCAACTCCTCCCTGATCTACGGGGATTCGTACATCCTCAAGGTGTTCCGCCGGGTCGGTCCCGGGGTCAACCCGGACCTGGAGCTGCCCAGGGCCCTGGCCGCCGCCGGCTGCGCCCGGGTGCCCGCCCCGGTCGCCTGGTACGAGGCCGAGCTGGCCGGTGGAGAACCGTTGACCCTGGGCGTGCTCCAGCCCTACCTGCGCGGCTCCGACGACGGCTGGCAGCTGGCCCTGCGCAGACTCGGGGCCGGGGCGGACTTCACCGCCGAGGCGCACGCGCTGGGCCGGGCCACCGCCGAGGTGCACAGCGCGCTGGCGGCCGCCCTGCCCACCCTGGCGCTCGGCCCCGAGCAGACCGCCCGGCTCGCCGCCGGGATGACCGCCCGGCTCGCCGCCACCTGCCGTGAGGTGCCCGCCCTGCGGCCGTACGAGGCCGGGCTGCGCGGCGCCTTCGACGCGCTCGCCGCCTCCCGGGGCGCCGGGGTCCCCGCCCAGCGCATCCACGGCGACCTGCACCTGGGCCAGACCCTGCGCACCGCCGACGGCAGCTGGGCGCTGATCGACTTCGAGGGGGAGCCGGCCCGGCCGCTGGCCGACCGCCGCCGTCCCGAACCGGCGGTGCGCGACATCGCCGGGATACTGCGCTCCTTCGACTACGCCGCCCGCTCGCACCGGCCCTTCGCCCCCGCCTGGGCCGACGCCTGCCGGAGCGCGTTCTGCGAGGGCTACGCCCGTACCACCGGCCGCGACCCGCGCGAGGACCCGGTGCTGCTGCGCGCGTACGAGACCGACAAGGCGGTGTACGAGGCCCGCTACGAGTCCCGGCACCGTCCCGACTGGCTGCACGTCCCGATGGCGGCGATCCGCCGGCTGTCGGAACCCCAGCGGCCCGCACACCGCATGCCCCCGCCGGTCCCCGGCACCTCCCCCACCCCCCACCCGAAGCCCCCGAGGAGGCCGCTCGCGTGAGCGCCGCACGACAGCCGTCACCGACCGTCCGCGAGGAAGCCGCAGCCGTACCCGCACCCGTGGCGGAACCCGAACCCGCCAAGCGGACCCGCGCCCCGAGGGCCCGCCGCGCCGCCCCTCCGCACGGGGTCCGGCCGGCGCCCGCGCTGGACGCGGAGCAGCGGGCCCGGCTGCTGGAGGGCCGCCACCACGACCCGCACGCGGTGCTGGGCGCCCGCGCGCAGCGGGGCGGGGTGGCCTTCCGGGTGCTGCGTCCGTACGCGAAGGCCGTCACGATCGTGGCGAAGGGGCTGCGGGCCGAACTCTTCGACGAGGGCGACGGGCTGTTCTCCGGGCTGCTGCCGCTGACCGGGGTGCCGGACTACCGGCTGCTGGTGACGTACGACAGCGACGAGATCGAGGTCCACGACCCGTACCGGTTCCTGCCCGCCCTCGGGGAGCTGGACCTGCACCTGATCGGCGAGGGCCGGCACGAGGAGCTGTGGACGGCGCTGGGCGCCCGGCCGATGGAGCACCAGGGGGTGGCGGGCACCCGCTTCACGGTGTGGGCGCCGAACGCCCAGGGGGTGCGGGTCACCGGGGACTTCTCGTACTGGGACTCGGTCGCCTATCCGATGCGCTCGCTCGGCGCGAGCGGGGTGTGGGAGCTGTTCCTGCCGGGGGTCGGCGAGGGCACCCTGTACAAGTACGACATCACGCGCCCGGACGGGAGCCACACCCTGCGCGCCGACCCGATGGCGCAGTACGCGGAGGTCCCGCCGGCGAACGCCTCGGTGGTCACCGCCTCGCGGTTCGTGTGGCAGGACGCCGAGTGGATGGCCACGCGCGGCGCCCGGCCGGCGCACCAGGCGCCGATGTCGGTGTACGAGCTGCACCTGGCGTCCTGGCGGCCGGGGCTCACGTACCGGCAGCTGGCGGACCAGCTGCCGGCGTACGTGAAGGAGCTCGGGTTCACGCACGTGGAGTTCATGCCGGTCGCCGAGCACCCCTTCGGCGGGTCCTGGGGCTACCAGGTCACCGGCTTCTACGCGCCGACCTCGCGGATGGGCACGCCGGACGACTTCCGGCTGCTCGTGGACTCGCTGCACCGGGCCGGGATCGGGGTGATCGTCGACTGGGTGCCCGCGCACTTCCCGCGTGACGACTGGGCCCTCGCGGAGTTCGACGGGCGCCCGCTGTACGAGCACCAGGACCCGCGCCGGGCCGCGCACCCGGACTGGGGGACGCTGGAGTTCGACTACGGGCGCAAGGAGGTCCGCAACTTCCTGGTCGCCAACGCCGTCTACTGGTGCCAGGAGTTCCACGTGGACGGGCTGCGCGTGGACGCGGTGGCCTCGATGCTGTACCTGGACTACTCCCGTGGCGAGGGGCAGTGGTCGCCGAACGAGCACGGCGGCCGGGAGGACCTGGACGCGGTGGCGCTGCTCCAGGAGATGAACGCGGTGGTCTACCGGCGCTGCCCGGGGGTGGTGACGATCGCGGAGGAGTCGACGGCGTGGGACGGGGTCACGCGGCCGACGGACTCGGGCGGGCTGGGCTTCGGCCTGAAGTGGAACATGGGCTGGATGCACGACACCCTGCGGTACGTGTCGAAGGAGCCGGTGCACCGCAAGTACCACCACCACGACATGACCTTCGGGATGGTGTACGCGTTCAGCGAGAACTACGTGCTGCCGATCTCGCACGACGAGGTGGTGCACGGCAAGCGCTCGCTGGTGTCGAAGATGCCGGGCGACTGGTGGCAGCAGCGGGCCACGCACCGGGCGTACCTGGGCTTCATGTGGGCCCACCCCGGCAAGCAACTGCTCTTCATGGGCCAGGAGTTCGCGCAGGGGTCGGAGTGGTCGGAGGCGTACGGGCCGGACTGGTGGCTGCTGGACTCCGCGTACCCGGCGGCGGGCGACCACCGGGGGGTGCGCGACCTGGTGCGCGACCTGAACCGGGCGTACGCGGCGGCGCCGGCGCTGTGGGAGCGGGACTCGGTGCCGGAGGGTTTCGCCTGGGTGGAGGCGGACGCGGCCGAGGACAACGTGTTCGCGTTCCTGCGGTACGCGCAGGACGGCTCGCAGCTGCTGTGCGTGTCGAACTTCTCCCCCGTGGTCCGGCACGGCCACCGGATCGGGGTGCCGGAGGAGGTGCCGCTGTGGCGGGAGGTCCTCAACACCGACATGGAGGCGTACGGCGGGAGCGGCGTCCACCACGCCCGGCCGCTGCGCCCGGAGCCGGTACCGGCCCAGGGGCGCGCGGCGAGCCTGCGGATGACGCTCCCGCCGATGGCGACGGTCTGGCTCAGGCCGTGACCGGCGCGAGCTCCTCGTCGAGTTCCTGAAGCAGGCGCCGCTTGGGCCGGGCGCCGACGATCTGCCGGACGGGCTCGCCGTCGCGGAAGAGGAGCATGGTCGGCATGGACAGCACCCCGTAGCGCGTGACGGTGCCGGGGTTGCTGTCCGCGTCGATCTGGACGACCTTGAGGCGGTCCGCCCGTTCGACGGCCACGGCGGAGAGCACCGGGGCGAGCTGGCGGCAGGGGCCGCACCAGTCCGCGGTGAACTCCACCAGCACGGGCCGGTCCCGTTCGGCCAGGACCTCCGCCGCGAAGTCCGCGTCGGTCACTTCCGCCACACCCTGTGCGTGGATCATGCCGTTCCCCTCTCGCCATCCTGTGTTCCGTGTCCGTGTTCCGTATCCCGCGCACCGCCGCGTCCCCGGCCGTCAGCCGGTCATCTCGCAGCGCGGCACGGCGTGCCCGGCGGCCTCCTCGGCCGCCGCCAGCTGGTGCGCGACCTGCTCGCGCACGTCGGCCAGCTGGCCGATGAGGCCGTCCAGCTCGGCGAGCTTGCGGCGGTAGACCGCGAGCGAGGCGGGGCAGGAATCCCCGGCCGGGTGGCCGGCGCGCAGGCACTCGACGAACGGGCGGGTCTCCTCCAGCTCGAAGCCGAAGTCCTGGAGGGTGCGGATCTGCCGCAGGAGGCGCAGGTCGTCCTCGTCGTAGTCCCGGTAGCCGTTGCCGGTCCGGCGGGCCGCGAGCAGCCCGCGCGATTCGTAGTACCTGAGCGTCCGGGTGCTGGTCCCGGCCCGCTTCGCCAGTTCGCCGATGCGCATGGCCCGACCGTATTCCTTGACGTCGGCGTCAAGGAAAGGGCCTGGGGCGGGAACGGTGGCGGGGGCCCTCGCCACCCCCGTATGCGAGGGCCCCCGTCATGGATCACGGACGGCGGGCCCGGCCGGTTCAAAGGGTGTGACCGGGATCACTCGCCGGGCTCGCCGGGTCACCTGAAATGGAGTGGCCGAATCCGTACGCTGGCTCCACTCCCCACAATGGATCTTCCCCTGACCCGATTACCGGACAGTCGCCGGGAAAACCACCCAAAGTCATGAACTCCATAGGACTTTCCTACGAGTTATGGGCTTGTTTGAATAGTCTGTAGTCGTCACACCTCGGCCACTTCTACCGTGTGCCCTGTGCACTCCAGCCCACCTTTCAATGCCCCCGCCGCGCGTCGCCTGCGCGCGGCCCTGGGCATGGCTCCCGGTCATGTCGCGTACGGCCTGCGGGCCCAGTACGGCCTGCTCGTCGCACCCGAGACCGTGATGGCCTGGGAGCGGGGCGAGCAGTCGCCCACCTCCACCGAGCTCACGGCCCTGGCCGGCGTGCTCTGGTGCTCGCCCGGGGAACTGCTGGCCGAACCCGTCACCCTGCGGGAACACCGCATCGCCCGGGGCCTGGACCCCGAGGACCTGGCCCGCCGGATCGGGGTCGAGGCGAACGCGTACCGGAAGATGGAGGACACCGGGCGCTGGAAGGGCAACGAGCGGCAGTCCGCCGCCCTCGCCTCGGTGCTCGGCCTGACCCTGGCGCAGTTCGTGGCGGCGACCGGCAAGCACGACGAGCTCGCCGAGATGCTGCGCAGCGCGGTGACCACCCGCTGGCAGGCGTACGTGAAACCGCTGGGCAAGCTGCTGCCGGTGCCCAAGGCGCACCTGGAGCGGGTCCTGGAGCTCCTCTACAACGACTACCAGTCGCGCATGGTGGCCACCCTCGGCTGGGGCGGCGCCGAGGGCTCGGCCGGCACGGGTGACGCGGGGCGGGAGTTCCTCTCCGAGATCACGGACCGGTTCTGGGCCCTGGCGGGCGGGGCGTAGTACGCCGCGCCGGCGCCGGAGGAACCGCGGCCCCGGGCGCTTCCGCGGGGAGCGCGGCCGGGGCGGTCCGGCGGGCGGATCCGTGACCCCGGCCCCGGCGGGAGGGGCGGTGCGGCCGCGCGCCGGACGGGCCGTACGGCCGCGCGCCGGGCGGGCGGCCGCCGGGCGGGTGGTCAGAAGACCGACTCGGCCTCGTACATCCGGTGCTCGGGGACGGTCTTGAGCTCGGTGACCGCCTCGGCCAGCGGGGCCATCACGATGTCGGTGCCGCGCAGGGCGGTCATGTTGCCGAACTCCCCGCGGTGCACGGCCTCGACGGCGTGCCAGCCGAAGCGGGTCGCGAGGACCCGGTCGTACGCGGTCGGCACGCCGCCGCGCTGGACGTGGCCGAGGATGACCGGACGGGCCTCCTTGCCCAGGCGGTGCTCCAGCTCGATGGCCAGGCGGTTGCCGATGCCGGCGAAGCGCTCGTGGCCGTACTGGTCGATGGCGCCCTTCTCGTACGGCATGGAGCCGGCGGCCGGGTGCGCGCCCTCGGCGACGCAGACGACGGCGAACTTCTTCCCCCGGGCGAACCGTTCCTCCACCATCTTCACCAGGGCGTCCACCTCGAAGGGGCGCTCCGGCAGGCAGATGCCGTGGGCGCCGCCGGCCATGCCGGACTCCAGGGCGATCCAGCCCGCGTGACGGCCCATGACCTCGACGACCATCACGCGCTGGTGGGACTCGGCGGTGGTCTTGAGGCGGTCGATGGCCTCGGTGGCGACGGTGACAGCGGTGTCGAAGCCGAAGGTGCGGTCGGTGGAGGAGATGTCGTTGTCGATGGTCTTCGGCACGCCGACGACCGGCATCCCGGCGTCCGCGAGCATCCGGGCGGCCGTCAGGGTGCCCTCGCCGCCGATCGGGATCAGGGCGTCGATGCCGTAACGCTCCGCCAGCTCGGCGGCGTTCTCGGCGGCTTCGTGCAGCCGGGCGCGCTCCATGCGGGCCGAGCCCAGGATGGTGCCGCCGCGGGCGAGGATGCCGCTGACGGCGTTGATGTCGAGGGGGCGGTAGTGGCCGTCGAGGAGTCCCTTGAAGCCGTCCTCGAAGCCGATGACCTCGTCCCCGTGGCCGACGAGGGCGCGGTGTACGACCGACCGGATGACAGCGTTGAGGCCCGGGCAGTCGCCGCCTGCGGTGAGAACTCCGATACGCATCGTGCTGTGTCTCCTGCCGTACATATGAAGGGCGTATTTGATGACGCCTGTCCGATTGTTCCATGTTCCGAGGGGGGTGCGCGCCGGGCGCCGCTCCACCCACCAGGCCTTTCGGCCCCCGCCCCCGGACTTTCTCCCGGGGCGCCCTATCCACTGACGGAGGTATTGTCAAGAGGTCAAGCCAGGCCAATCGGATCGATCAGATCTTCACTGCATGGGACGGAGAGCACGCGTGACGCGCAGCGTGTACGTGACCGGTATCGAGCGTGGAGACGGCCGGCAGGTCGTCGAACTGGGGATCATGGAGCTCCTGACCCGGCAGACCGGCCGGGTCGGGGTCTACCGGCCCCTGCTGCACGACGGGCCGGACCGGCTCTTCGAGCTCCTCAGGGCCCGCTACCGGATCGAGCAGGACGCCGCCTCGGCGTACGGCATGGAGTACCACGAGGCCTCCGTCGTCCTGGCCGAGAAGGGCACGGACGAGCTGGTCTCCCGGCTGGTCGACCGCTACCACCGGGTGGCCCGCGACTACGAGGTCATGCTGGTGCTCGGCACCGACTACGCCGACACCAACCTCCCCGACGAGCTGGCGCTGAACGCCCGCCTCGCCAACGAGCTCGGCGCGGTCGTCGTCCCCGTCGTCGGCGGCACCAAGCACCCCGCCGACGCCGTCCGGGCCGAGGCCCGCAACGCCCACCGGGCCTACGAGAGCCTGGGCTGCCACGTGGTGGCGATGGTCGTCAACCGGGTGGCCCCCGAGGACCGCGACCTCATAGCCGAGCGGCTCGCCGCCCGCCTCCCCGTGCCCTGCTACGTCCTGCCCGACGACAAGAACCTGTCCGCCCCGACCGTCGCCCAGATCACCCGGGCGCTCGACGGCGAGGTGCTGCTGGGCGACGACGCCGGGCTCGCCCGCGACGCCGTGGACTTCGTGTTCGGCGGGGCCATGCTGCCGAACTTCCTGAACGCCCTGACCCCCGGCTGCCTGGTCGTCACCCCCGGGGACCGCGCCGACCTGGTCGTGGGAGCGCTCGCCGCGCACGCCTCGGGCACCCCGCCGATCGCGGGTGTGCTGCTGACCCTGAACGAGCGCCCGTCCGCGGACGTCCTCACCCTGGCCTCGAAGCTCGCCCCCGGCACCCCGGTGGTCTCGGTGGCCGGCAACAGCTTCCCGACGGCCGCCGAACTCTTCTCGCTGCAGAGCCGGCTGAACTCCGCGACCCCGCGCAAGCTGGAGACCGCGCTCGGCCTCTTCGAGCGGCACGTGGACACCGCCGAGCTGCGCGGGCTGCTGTCCGTCGCCCGCTCGGAGCGCGTCACGCCGATGATGTTCGAGCACGAGCTGCTGGAGCGGGCCCGCTCCGAGCGGCGCCGCGTGGTGCTCCCGGAGGGCACCGAGGAGCGCGTGCTGCGCGCCGCGGACGTGGTGCTGCGCCGGGGAGTGTGCGACCTGACGCTGCTCGGCGAGGAGCAGGCGATCCTGAAGAAGGCCGGCGACCTGGGCGTCGACATCTCGGGCGCGCAGCTGATCGACCCGGCGGCCTCCCCCCTGCGGGAACGTTTCGCCGAGTACTACGCCAAGGTCCGCGCGCACAAGGGCATGACCGTCGAGCTGGCCCACGACGTGGTGACCGACGTCAACTACTTCGGCACCCTGATGGTCCAGGAGGGCCTGGCCGACGGCATGGTGTCGGGCTCGGTGCACTCCACGGCCGCCACCATCCGCCCCGCCTTCGAGATCATCAAGACCAAGCCCGAGGCCTCGATCGTCTCCTCGGTCTTCTTCATGTGCCTGGCCGACCAGGTCCTCGTGTACGGCGACTGCGCGGTCAACCCGGACCCGGACGCCGAGCAGCTCGCGGACATCGCCGTCCAGTCGGCCGCCACCGCCGCCGCCTTCGGGGTCGAGCCGCGGATCGCGATGCTCTCGTACTCGACGGGCACCTCGGGCTCGGGGGCGGACGTGGAGAAGGTCCGCAAGGCGACCGAGACCGTCCGCCAGCAGCGCCCCGACCTGCTCATCGAGGGGCCGATCCAGTACGACGCCGCCGTGGAGCCCTCGGTCGCCGCGACCAAGCTGCCCGGCTCCGAGGTGGCCGGCCGGGCGAGCGTGCTGATCTTCCCGGACCTGAACACGGGCAACAACACGTACAAGGCGGTGCAGCGTTCGGCCGGTGCCGTCGCGGTCGGCCCGGTGCTCCAGGGCCTGCGCAAGCCGGTCAACGACCTCTCGCGCGGGGCACTGGTCCAGGACATCGTCACCACCGTGGCGATCACCGCGATCCAGGCGCAGTCCCAGCCCCTGCCCGGCAGCACCCCCTAGTCCCGGCACCCCCTCACCCCACGCCCCCACCCGAAGGAAAGACCCCTCACCGTGACCGCAACGCGCGTACTCGTCCTCAACTCCGGCTCCTCGTCGGTGAAGTACCAGCTGCTCGACATGGCCGACCGCTCCCGCCTCGCCGCCGGCCTGGTGGAGCGCATCGGCGAGGAGACCTCCCGCCTCGCGCACGAGCCGCTCACCGGAGCGGGCGCGGGGGGCGGCACGCGCGAGCGGCTCGGCCCGATCGCGGACCACGGCGCCGCCCTGCGGGCGGTCGCGGCGGAGCTGGCGGCCGACGGCCTGGGCCTGGACTCCCCCGAGCTCGCGGCGGTGGGCCACCGGGTGGTGCACGGCGGGACCCGGTTCACCCGGCCGACGGTCGTCGACGACGAGGTGCTGGCGGAGATCCGCAGCCTGATCCCGCTGGCCCCGCTGCACAACCCGGCGAACGTGACCGGCATCGAGGTGGCGCGCGAGCTGCGCCCGGACCTGCCGCAGGTGGCCGTCTTCGACACCGCGTTCCACTCGACGATGCCGGAGCACGTGGCCCGGTACGCGATCGACGCGGCGACCGCCGACAAGTACGCCATCCGGCGGTACGGCTTCCACGGCACCTCCCACGCCTACGTCTCGCGCACGGCGGCCGCACTGCTGGGCCGGGCGGTGGAGGACGTGAACGTGATCGTGCTGCACCTGGGCAACGGTGCCTCGGCCTCGGCCGTGCGGGGCGGGGTCTGCGTGGAGACGTCCATGGGCCTGACCCCGCTGGAGGGCCTGGTCATGGGGACCCGTTCGGGAGACCTCGACCCGGCGGTCGTCTTCCACCTGGCGCGGGTGGGCGGGCTGTCCGTCGACGAGATCGACTCGCTGCTCAACAAGAAGAGCGGTCTGCTGGGTCTGTGCGGCGACAACGACATGCGCGAGGTGACGCGGCGCGCGGGCGAGGGCGACGAGGCGGCGGGCCTCGCGCTGGCGTCCTACGTCCACCGGCTGAAGAAGTACATCGGCGCGTACACGGCGGTCCTGGGGCGCGTGGACGCGGTGGTGTTCACGGCGGGCGTCGGCGAGAACGCCTCGGCCGTGCGGGAGGCCGCGATCGCCGGGCTGGAGGAGCTGGGCCTCGCGCTGGACCTGGAGGCGAACGCCGTGCGCTCCCCGGAGCCCCGGCTGATCTCCCCGGACTACGCGCGGGTGGCGGTGGCCGTGGTCCCGACCGATGAGGAGCTGGAGATCGCCTCCCAGGCGTACGCGCTGGTTACCCGGTAGTCACTTGGACTTTCCGCCAGACGGAATATTCCGCTACGAAACAAACGGATAGGATCCGCTTCATGCGCCGTTCCAAAATCGTCTGCACGCTGGGCCCCGCCGTCGACTCGTATGAGCAGCTGAAAGCACTCATCGAGGCAGGTATGAACGTGGCCCGATTCAACTTCAGCCACGGATCCCAGGCAGAACACCAGGAGCGGTACGACCGCGTCCGGAAGGTCTCCGAGGACACCGGGCGCGCGGTCGGCGTCCTCGCCGACCTCCAGGGCCCCAAGATCCGTCTCGAGACCTTCGCCGAGGGTCCCGTCGAGCTGGTGCGCGGTGACGAGTTCACCATCACCACCGAGGACGTCCCGGGCGACAAGTCCATCTGCGGCACCACCTACAAGGGCCTCCCGGGCGACGTCGCCAAGGGTGACCAGGTCCTGATCAACGACGGCAACGTCGAGCTCCGGGTGACCGAGGTCGACGGCCCCCGGGTCAAGACCATCGTCATCGAGGGCGGTGTCATCTCCGACCACAAGGGCATCAACCTGCCCGGCGCGGCCGTGAACGTCCCCGCCCTGTCGGAGAAGGACGTCGACGACCTGCGCTTCGCCCTGCGGATGGGCTGCGACATGGTCGCGCTGTCCTTCGTCCGCGACGCCAACGACGTCAAGGACGTCCACCGCGTCATGGACGAGGAGGGCCGCCGGGTCCCCGTCATCGCCAAGGTGGAGAAGCCCCAGGCCGTCGAGAACATGGAGGCCGTCGTCGCGGCCTTCGACGCGGTCATGGTGGCCCGCGGCGACCTGGCCGTCGAGTACCCGCTCGAAAAGGTCCCGATGGTCCAGAAGCGGCTCATCGAGATGTGCCGCCGCAACGCCAAGCCGGTGATCGTCGCGACCCAGATGATGGAGTCGATGATCACCAACTCCCGCCCGACCCGCGCCGAGGCGTCCGACGTCGCCAACGCCATCCTCGACGGCGCCGACGCGGTCATGCTGTCCGCCGAGTCCTCGGTGGGCGCCTACCCGATCGAGACCGTCAAGACGATGTCGAAGATCGTCACGGCGGCCGAGGAGGAGCTCCTCTCCAAGGGCCTCCAGCCGCTGGTCCAGGGCAAGAAGCCGCGCACCCAGGGCGGCTCCGTCGCCCGCGCGGCCTGCGAGATCGCGGACTTCCTCGACGGGAAGGCCCTGGTCGCCTTCACCCAGTCCGGCGACACGGCCCGCCGCCTGTCGCGCTACCGCGCCACGCAGCCGATCCTGGCGTTCACGACGGACGTGAACACCCGCAACCAGCTCACGCTGAGCTGGGGCGTCGAGTCCGCCATCGTCCCGCACGCCGACAGCACGGACGCGATGGTCGACCTGGTGGACGCGGAGGTGCTGAAGCTCCAGCGCTTCAACCCCGGCGACACCATGATCATCACGGCCGGCTCGCCCCCCGGCGTCCCGGGCACGACCAACATGGTCCGCGTCCACCACCTGGGCGGCGGCACCCCCGCCTGACGGCCCGACCGCCCGACCGCTTGACCGCTTGACCGCTTGACTCTGCCGCACAGAGACCGAGGGCGGCGCCCCGATCCCCCGACAGGGACCGGGGTGCCGCCCTCGGTGCTTTCCCGTGGTGAGAGGTGCTACTCCGCCGGGCCGACGTAGTTCTTCAGGCCCGGGACCGTGAGGTTGCCGCCGAACTGGGCGGCCTGGACGACCTTGACGTTCGTGAAGAACGCGAAGGGGACGTTCAGGGGCGGCGGGGTGTTCGGGGTGAACTCGACCGGGATGAGCCCGAAGAGGTTGCCCTTGAGGCTTTCCGTGTACATCGTCACCTTCGCGTCCCGGATCGTGGACGTCGAGCCCGGACGCGACTTCAGGTGGGCGACGTTGGAGCCCTTGCCGACGGTCTGGTACAGGTCCTTGATGTCCAGGGAGTCCGCCGTGAACTTCAGGACCTTCTTGACCTTGCCGCCCGCCGTCTTCACCTCCACGATGCCCTCGTAGTCGAGGCCGTAGAGGGTCAGCAGCGAGCTGTCCAGGTACCAGGGCTCGTCCGGGAGCAGCGGGATCCCCGGCTCCGGCTTGGCGTTGGCGAAGGCCTCCGCGTCGAAGGTCGGGCAGGGGAAGGGCTGCTTCCCGTCCGGGTCCGTCGTCGCCGACGCCGAGGGGGACGGGCTGGGCGATGCCCCGTCCTTCTCCGCGTCCTCGGGCGTCTTGCCCGTCTCGTCCTTCGGCTTGGCGACCGTGTCCTTGACGCTCTGCGGGAGTTCCTCGACCTTCGCCCCGGCCTTCTTCGCGGCGTCGCGGATCGCGTCCGCAGCCGGGTCGGCGGTCCTGGTGGTGCTCGGTGTGGGCGCGGGCGCCGGGGTGGCCGGCTTCTTCGCGTCCTGGAGGGGCTTGCCGAGGCCGTCCACGAGGTCCTTGAGCGCGTCGCCGACGCCCAGCGGGTCCAGCGGGTTCGCCGGCCTGGCGGACGGGGCCGACGCCGAGGGGGACGGCGAGGTGCTCGGCTTCGGGGTCTGGGGCTGCTTGGCGGACGGGGAGGCCGAGGGGCTGGCCGCCGGCTTCGGGGCCTTGCTCGCGCCGGGGGACGGGCTCGCACCGGGTGAGGCGGAGGCCGAGGGGGACGGCGAGGTGGACGCGGACGTCGACGGCGTCGGCGAGGGCGACTTCGTGGGCTCGTCCGAGCGGGTCACGCACGGGCCGGGCGCGAAGGGGATGTCCTTGTCGTCGGCCAGCGCCATCTTCGGGGCGATGCCCATCCCGACGAGGACGGCCGTCGGCATCGCCGCGAGCGCCATCGTCTTGCCGACGGGTATCTGGATCTTGTTCAGCAGCGACTTCCTGGGCGCCGCGTGGCGCGGGCCCCTTCTCACGCGGGGCTCGGCACCGGAGGCCACGCCCCGCTGCGTCTCGTCACCCGGCACTGTTCCTCCCGCCATCGGCGTGGGCAGTCGTCTCGGTCGCGTACGCCGTCTCCGTGTCACGGGGGCCCGGAATGCCGTGGAACGGGTCCGCGGGCTGTGCTTCGGCGGCCTCGGCCGGCTTCTCCTCCGCCGGGACGCCCGGAGCCCAGGCCAGCGCGAGGCAGCCGCCGATCAGCGAGGCGAGGAAGCCGATGAAGAAGCCTCCGAGATTGGACACCGGGATGGACACCAGGGCGAGCAGGATCGCGGCGACCCCGGCGAAGACGCGGATGCCCTGCTGGAACCAGAGGGCGATGCCCAGGGTGATCAACAGCACGCCGATGATGAGCGAGCCGGACCCGGCCGTCGTCGCCATCGCGAGGGTGATGTTGCCCAGCCGGACGTCCGCGTACGGAAAGTAGGCGATCGGCACACCACCGAGGGCCGTGAACAGACCGGCCCAGAAGGGGCGACTGCCTCGCCAGTCACGGAACTGGTGGTACACGACGGTGAACCAGTGGTCGTCTGCGGCGCGAACCTGGGACTCGGGGTTCATGGACAACAGCTCCCTGGAAACGGTGGTACGGAGAACTCTGTGGAGCCGGGCGGGCGCACGACGGCCGCTGCCGCCACCCGCCCGCCCGGTCACGTCACAGCGCTGAAGCGGCTTACTTCTCGTCCTGGTAGCACGGCTCGTTGCCGCTGATCAGGCGCAGCTTGAGGTCGGGCAGCGTGAAGGTACCCGCCGTCGTCGCCCAGGCCTTCTGGCGCACCTTCGTCAGCGTGGCCGTCTTGGCGCGCTGCGAGAAGAGCGCGCCGTCCGCCACCGTGCCGGGAACGGGCTTGGTGGTGTGGCTGGGGTCGCCCACCGCGACACCGATGTCGAGCTGGTCGAACTTGGCGTCGGCGTCCAGCTCGGCCACGTCGAGGTAGAGGTTCGTCGCCTCGGCCGGCCTGCCCTTGTTGCCCGTGCGCAGCTGCATGGTGATGGCACCGAGACCGGGCACCGGGGTGACCAGCGACTGGCACATGTTGGTGATCTTGGCCGAGCTGAAGCCGGAGATCGTGACCGGGTGCTTGCTGACCTTCTCCTCGTCGCCGATCGTCTTGCCTTCGGCGACGCTGCCGTACTGGATCAGGTCATGGCCGACGAGTTCGTCGGCCGACACCTTGAAGTCCTGGCCCGAGACGCTGAAGGACGCCGCGAGGGCACCCTGCGCCAGACCCACACCGACTGCGGCGGTGGCCGCGATGCTCGGGACCATGACGAGCGCGAAGCGCTTCCATCTGGTTCCGCCACGAACCTGAGAACTCATCTTGTTCCTCCTTCTCGGACGTACATCTCCGGTCCGGGCCGGGGGGCCCGTCCCGGGATGGGAGAAGTGCTACGTCCTCGGGAAGGAGCGCAGGCGGCCGAGCCGCGGCGCAGCCGCGTCCGATACACCGGCGTTCACCCCCGAGCGACAACCACTGGGCCACGCGTTCGCGCAACCTGGAGGACAGGCCCTGCCGGTGTGGCAGAGACCCCCCTGTCCACGGCCGGTGCCACTGTCACCGGCCGGCCCGGTGGGGACCCTCCGCCGCGGTTCCGGATATGCGGCTCTGCGGGAAGGACCGAGCGTCGCCGATCGTGGTCCATTCACGGCCGGGGCACAAGAGGGTTCGTTACCGGTGGGTAACGGGTGGGTAACCGGAGTCTCGCCCGGCGCCGTCAGGCGGCCACACAGGGTGTCACCCTGGGCCACGACAGAAGGGATGAAGAGTGAACCAACCGGACAGTTCACGGGGTTCGATTTACTGCGAGTAACAGCAGCCGCGACTGCCAAGTTTTGGCAAAACGCGGCTGCTGTTTATCTTCGTGTCAACAGATCGCCGACAGCGGCACACGCCACCGGAGTACGGCTAGAACAGCACCCGCGCCAGCGCCGTACGCGCCGCCGTGACCCTCGGGTCGTCCGCGCCGATCACCTCGAACAGCTCCAGCAGCCGCACCCGTACGGCGTCCCGGTCGTCACCGAACGTCACCCGTACGGTGTCCACCAGGCGCCCGAAGGCGTCCGCCACGTGTCCGCCCGCCAGGTCCAGGTCGGCCGCGGCCATCTGCGCGGCCGGGTCCTTCGGGTTGGCGGCGGCCTCGGCGCGCACCGTCTGCGGGTCCATGTGCTGCACCCGGGACAGCAGCTCGGCCTGGGCCAGGCCCAGCTTCGCCTCGGTGTTGGCCGGGTCGTCGGACAGTACGTTCTTGTACGCCTGCACGGCGCCGCCCAGGTCACCCGCGTCCAGCGCGGCGACCGCCGCCTCCAGCAGCGCGTCGTACGGACCGGCCGGCACCTCGGCGGGGGCCGCCGGGGCGCCCTCGGCGCCGGGGTCGACCTGGAGGCCGATGAGGCCGAAGCGCTCCTCGGCGACCTGCACCAGCTGGGCGAGGGTCTCGCGGATCTGCTGCTCGGGCGCCACGCCCTGGAACAGCGGCAGCACCTGGCCCGCGACCACGGCGAAGACGGCCGGGATGCCCTGGATGCCGAATTGCTGCATCAGCATCTGGTTGGCGTCGACGTCGATCTTCGCGAGGACGAAGCGGCCGTTCGCCTCGACGGCGAGGCGCTCCAGCAGCGGGCCGAGCTGCTTGCAGGGCTCGCACCATTCGGCCCAGAAGTCGAGGACGACCGGGACCTCGTTGGACAGCTGGAGTACGTCACGCTCGAAGCCGGCCTCGGCTACGTCGATGACGAGGGCGGACGGCGGTACGGCGCCGCCGGGCGCGCTGCCCGCGCCGCCGCCGGCCTGCCGGGCCGCGTCCTTGCGCGCCTGCTCGGCCTTGGCCTTGGCCTCGCCGGCCGCCTTCACAGCGGCGAGGTCGACGACGCCGCTCATGGACATGTTTCTGGGCTGCATGCGTACATCCTCCCCCCTGTGCGCGCGCCGGCGAAAAGGATCCCGAAAGATCGTCCTGCGTTGTGCGTTGTCCGGCGCCGGGTCCCCACCTGGCGCCAGTAGCTCGGCGTGGTTGTCGCTCTTACGCTACGAGCCGTAGCGTAACTCCCCCGGAGCCCGCGCGCCCCGTGATCTGAACCACAGCGGAGGGCCTCCCGCCGGTTCCGCTACCGGCGGGTATGGTCTCGGCCATGCGCAACCCGAGCCCCGGCGCCAGCTCTCGCCACGGCCGCACCGGCCGCCCCCGCAGCGCGGCCGCGGACGCCGCGATCCTGGCGGCGACCCGGGACGCGCTGGTGGAGCTGGGCTGGTCGAAGCTGACCATGGGGGACGTCTCGGCACGCGCCGGGGTCGCGAAGACCACCCTCTACCGGCGCTGGGCGGGCAAGAACGAGCTGGTCGTGGACGCCGTCGCGGAGCTGTTCGACGAGCTGGAGCTCCCGGACCGCGGTTCGCTGGAGGCCGACGTCGAGGACGTGGTGCTCCAGTTCGCCCGGCTGCTGCGGCGCCCGGAGGCCCATACGGCCCTGATGGCGGTGGTCGCGGAGTCCACCCGGGACGAGGCGCTGCGGGAGCGGATCCGGTCGGCGATCGTGGACCGGCAGAAACGTCTCGTCGTACTGGGCCGCGAACGGGCCCAGGCCCGGGGCGAACTCCCGGCCGAGGAGGACGTGTCCCAGGCCGCCCGCACCACGGACCTGATCTTCGACGTGATCGCCGGCACCGTGGTGCACCGGGCACTGGTGAGCTGCGAGCCGGTGGACGAGCTGTGGGCGGCGTCCTTCACCGCCCTCCTGATGCACGGCCTCCAGGGCGCGGCCCGCCCCTGAGCCGGCCCCGCGGACGGGAACGGGACGGCCGGCCGCGCCGCCGCGAGGGCGGCGCGGCCGGCCGTTCCACGTGCGCGCGCCCGGGTCAGAAGCCGGCCGGCTCCGTGTAGACGCCCCACTCGTCGCGCAGGACGTTGCAGATCTCGCCGAGCGTGGCCTCGGCGCGCACCGCGTCCAGCATGGCGGGGATCATGTTCGAGCCGTCGCGGGCGGCGTCCAGCATCGCCTTGAGCGAGGCCGTCACCTTGGCGTCGTCGCGGCGCTCCTTGCGCGCGGCGAGGACGCGGACCTGCTCGCGCTCCACCTCGTGGCTGACCCGGAGGATCTCCAGGTCGCCGGTGACGGAGCCGTGGTGGACGTTGACGCCGACGACCCGCTTGTCGCCCTTCTCCAGGGAGCGCTGGTACTGGAAGGCCGACTCGGCGATCTCGCCGGTGAACCAGCCGTCCTCGATGCCGCGCAGGATGCCGGAGGTGATCGGGCCGATGGGGTGGCGGCCGTCCGGGTGGGCGCGCAGGCCGCGCTCCTTGATCTGCTCGAAGATCTTCTCGGCGTCGGCCTCGATGCGGTCGGTGAGCTGCTCGACGTACCAGGAGCCGCCCAGCGGGTCGGCCACGTTGGCGACGCCGGTCTCCTCCATCAGCACCTGCTGCGTGCGCAGCGCGATCTCCGCGGCCTGCTCGCTGGGCAGGGCGAGGGTCTCGTCGAGGGCGTTGGTGTGCAGGGAGTTGGTGCCGCCGAGGACGGCCGCGAGGGCCTCGACGGCGGTGCGCACGACGTTGTTGTACGGCTGCTGCGCGGTGAGGGAGACGCCGGCGGTCTGGGTGTGGAAGCGCAGCCACATGGCCTTGTCGGACTTCGCCCCGTAGACCTCCTTCATCCAGCGGGCCCAGATGCGGCGGGCGGCGCGGAACTTGGCGATCTCCTCGAAGAAGTCGAGGTGCGCGTCGAAGAAGAAGGAGAGGCCGGAGGCGAAGTGGTCGACGTCCAGGCCGCGGGAGAGGCCGAGTTCCACGTAGCCGAAGCCGTCGGCCAGGGTGTAGGCGAGCTCCTGCGCGGCCGTCGCCCCGGCCTCGCGGATGTGGTAGCCGGAGACGGAGAGCGGCTTGTAGGCGGGGATGCCGTTCGCGCAGTACTCCATGAGGTCGCCGATGAGGCGCAGGTGCGGCTCGGGTTCGAAGAGCCACTCCTTCTGGGCGATGTACTCCTTGAAGATGTCGGTCTGGAGCGTGCCGTTGAGCACGGCCGGGTCGACGCCCTGGCGCTCGGCGGCGACCAGGTACATGCAGAAGGCGGGGACGGCGGGGCCGCTGATGGTCATCGACGTGGTGACGTCGCCGAGCGGGATGTCCTTGAAGAGGACCTCCATGTCGGCGGCGGAGTCGATGGCGACGCCGCAGTGGCCGACCTCGCCGAGCGAGCGCGGGTCGTCGGAGTCGCGGCCCATCAGGGTCGGCATGTCGAAGGCGACGGAGAGCCCGCCGCCGCCGGCGGCCAGGATCATCTTGTAGCGCTCGTTGGTCTGCTCGGCGTTGCCGAAGCCGGCGAACTGGCGGATGGTCCAGGTGCGGCCCCGGTAGCCGGTGGCGTGCAGGCCGCGGGTGAAGGGGTACTCCCCCGGCCAGCCGATGCGCTCGAACCCCTCGTAGGCGTCGCCGGGGCGGGGCCCGTAGACGGGGTCGACGTCATCTCCGGAGAGCGTCGTGAAATCGGCCTCGCGCTTGCGGGCCTTGTCATACCGGGCCTGCCAGCGGCGGCGGCCCTCCTCGATGGCGTCAGCGTCCATACCCACGAATTTACTAGGACGTCCTAGTAAATGTCGATGGCAAACCCCCGGGGAGTCTCCCGGGGGTGTCCGGCTCCGGCCGGGCGCGAGGCCCGCTCAGGCCTTCGCGGTCGCCAGACCGTCGCTGATCAGCGGCTCGACCTCGGCGCGGATGCCGCGCTCGACGAAGAAGGCGGCCAGCGGGATGGTCCCCGACACCAGCACCCACAGCAGTTTGCCGAAGGACCACTTGGCCTTGGAGCCCAGGTCGAAGGCGAAGACCAGGTAGATCATGAAGAGCACGCCGTGGGCCTGCGAGACCGCGAAGGTCAGGCCGGCGCCGGTGTCGAAGCCGTACTTCGCCACCATGCAGGCGCAGAGGATCAGGAGCATGACCGCGGTCACGTAGGCCATGACGCGGTAGCGGGTCAGCACGCTTCGTTTCATGCCGACGAGCCTAACCGTCCGTTTTGCTCGATCTTGACGCGGCCCCGGCTCCGGGGCCGCCGTCAGTTCTCCTCGAAGTCGGCGGCGGCCACGCGCAGCGGGCGGAGCAGCGCGAAGATCTCCCCGCACTCCTCGGCGTCGTACACGCCGAGGCCGAAGTCGACCGCCATCAGGTCCTTCGTCGCCGCCTCGACGACCTCGCGGCCCTTCGCCGTGATCGAGGCGAGGGTGCCTCGGCCGTCCTGCGGGTTGGGGCGCTTGTCGACCAGCCCGGACTTCACCAGCCGGTCGACGGTGTTCGTCACCGAGGTCGGGTGGACCATCAGGCGCTCGCCGATCTTCGACATCGGCAGTTCGCCGGCCTGGGAGAAGGTGAGCAGCACGAGCGCCTCGTACCGCGCGAAGGTCAGCCCGTACGGCTTCACCACCGCGTCGACCTCGGCGAGCAGGATCTGGTGCGCGCGCATGATCGAGGTGATCGCCGCCATGGACGGCACGGGCCCCCAGCGCTGCCGCCAGAGCTCGTCGGCGCGGGCGATGGGGTCGAAGGGAAGGCTGAGCGGCTTGGGCATCCACCAGACCCTACCGGGCGGTCATTTGACGGCGAGCCCCGTCTCATTCCTCGACCGCCGGACCTCGGCGAGGAGCAGCAGGACCACCATCGTGCCGAGCACTCCGGCGCCGGTGACCACGACGTGCGCCGGGAGGAACTCGGCGGCCGCTCCGGCGAGGGCCATGCCGATGCCCTGGAAGGTCATCAGACCGGTACTGAGCAGGGTCATCGCCCGTCCGCGCAGCTCCTCGGGGAGGGCGTCGAGGTACATCCGGTCGAGCCCGAGCGTGTAGGCGTGCGCCAGCCCGGCCGCGAGCAGCGCCGCCAGGGCCACGGCCGGCCCGGGCCGGAACGCGAACAGCAGCAGCGGAAGCAGGGCGGCGGCGGCGAGCGGGGCCGTGATCCGCGAACGCGTTCGGGCGGTGAGCGCGGACCCGGCCCAGAGTTCCCCCGCCACGGTGCCGACGGGCAGCGCGCACATCAGCACCCCGAGGGTGACGGTCCCGGCGCCGATCCCCTCCGTGTACGGGGCCAGCAGTGCCTCCGGCACGACGGCGAAGGCCGGCGGCAGCCAGCACAGCAGGGTCAGCGCCCGCAGCCGGCGCCCGCCGAGTACGGCGCGCAGCCCGCCGAGCGGGGACGCCCGTACGGCGGAGGCGCCCCCGGCGGGCCGGGCCCGGGTGCCCAGGCGCAGCAGCAGCGCGGAGGAGAGGAACCCGGCGGCGGTCAGCGCGAGCGCCGCGCGCGGGGAGACGGCGGCCAGCAGCAGGCCGCCGAGGCCGAAGCCGGTGAGCTGCGCGCTCTGCGCGACCATGCGCAGCAGCGACCGGCCGAGCACGAAGGCCTCCCCGGTGCCGAGGAGGTCGGCGAGGGAGGCGCTGCGGGCACCCTGGAAGAGGGGGGCGACGAAGGCCATGGCGCAGCGCAGTACGAGGATCCCGGCGACGGGCGTCCCCGGCCAGACCATGGCGGCGGCGCAGCCGGCGCAGAGCAGGTCGCACCCGACGAGCACCCGGCGGGCGGGGTACCGGTCGGCGAGCGGGGCGAGGAGGGTGCCGCCGAGGGCGTACGGGAGGAAGCCGAGGGCGAAGGTGAGGGCGCTCATCAGCGGGGAGCCGGTGGCGCGGTAGACGAGGACGGTGAGGGAGATCTCGGCGACGACGACACCGAGCAGGGACAGCAGGTGCGCGGCGAAGACGGCGCGGAACTCGCGCACGCGGAACACGGGGCGGTAGCCGGTCCGGGGGGTGGTGGTCGTTTCTTCATCGGTGGACACGGCCCGAACCCTGGCGTGACTAGGCTGGCGGCCCCAGGGATTCGTCCCTGTCCGAATCTTCCGGGGAACGGGGGCCGCGTGGGGTTCCACTACCGGTTCGGGCCGGCCGACCTGCTCCGGTGCCGGTTCGCGATCTCCCCGCTCTGGGAGACCCAGGAGGCCGTACGGGTCCTGCTGCGCCCGCACCGGCAGGCGTACCACCTGCCCTGGCTGACCCGGGTCCGGTCCGCCGCGGCCGGCCTGGACCTGCGCCCGCTGTGGCTGCTGATGCCGAGGAAGGGGCACAACCCGGACCTGCTGAGCCCGCCGCCGGCCGGCCCGGACGTCACCTTCGGGGAGGAGCTGGCCCGGGTGCGGGCGGCGGCCGGTGACCCGGAGGCCGCGCGCGCGGACCTGCGACGGGCGCTGGTCTGCACCCCGGGGGCGGTGGACGGCGACATCGGGCGGCGGATGCTGGCGGACCCCGCGCGGGCGGTCGGGGAGCTGGCCGATCTGTACGAGCGGGCCTGGGAGCTGCTGATCGCCCCGCACTGGACCCGGCTGCGGGCCCTGCTGGAGGCGGACGTGCTGTTCCACTCCCGCCGGCTGGCGGCGGGCGGGCTCCAGGCGCTCCTCGACGGGCTCCACCCGGACCTGCGCTGGTACGGGGAGGAGCAGACCCTGACCATCGAGCGCCCGGCCCACCACGACCGCGAACTCGGCGGGCAGGGGCTGCTGCTGATGCCGAGCGCGTTCGTCTGGCCTGAGGTGGTGGGCGGCTTCGACCCGCCGTGGCAGCCGGCGCTGGTGTACCCGGCCCGGGGCGTCGGCGCGCTGTGGACGGCCGCGGCCGGGCCGGCACCGCGGGCGCTGGCGGGGCTGCTGGGGCGGGCCCGGGCGGAGGTGCTGTGCGCGCTGCACGAGCCCGCCTCGACGACGGCGCTCGCGCACCGGCTGGGCCTGGCGCCCTCTACGGTGTCCGCGCACCTGAAGGCCCTGCGGGCGGCGGGACTCCTGCTCCCCTTCCGCCGGGGCCACCAGGTCCTGTACGAACGCACCCCGCTGGGCATCGCCCTGGCCTCGGGCTCCGCCGGCTGATCCCCGGGGCCGGGGTGCGGGCGCGGCAGCACCGTGTCGCCGGCCCGGCCGGCACGGGAAGGCGGGACGGGGAGCGGCTCCGCGCAGCGGCCCCCGCCCCGCCGGGCGGCCGTCAGCCCCGCGTGCCCCGCCGGAGGCCGTGGCGGACGGCCCGCTGCGTGAGCGGCCCGAGCCCCTCCAGGACTCCGGCCAGCGCGGCCAGCTGCTCCAGGGCGTCGAGCGCCCGCCCGGCGCCCTGCGGGTCCACCCCCTCGTACAGCTCGATGCCGACGAACGACGCGGCCGTGGCCCGCGCCAGCCCCGCCGGGTCGGCGAAGCCGGCCAGCGGGGTCGCCGCCAGCAGCCGCGTCAGCACCGCCTCCAGCTCCTCGATCCACAGGCCGAGCCCGGCCGCCGTCGCCTCCGCCAGCGCCGGTGAGCTCTGACCTGCCGCCAGCAGCTGCCCGAGCATGGCCACGTACCCGGCGGCCCGCTCCTCGGCGTGCATCTCGCGGGCGAACTCCAGCAGCTCGGTGAGGCTGGCGACCCCGCCGAGCCGGTCGCGGTGGCGTTCGACCCGCTGTGCGGCGCCGTACCGGCAGGCGGCGGCGAGCAGTTCGTCCACGGAGCCGAAGTGGTAGAAGATCAGCCCCTGCCCCACCCCGGCGGTGGCCGCGATCGTCCGGGCGGAGGCCTTGGCGATGCCCTGCTCGACGAGGGTGCGCAGGGCCCCTTCGAGGAGCTTCTGCTTCGTCGCCGCGCTCACGCCCGGACCTCCTCGCGGACGGGCCGCAGGTCGCCGCGGACCCCGTACGTGCCGGCGTCGACGTACTCGGCGGTGAAGGAGCCCTCGTACCCGAAGAGGGGCCCGAAGCGTCGGTTGACCACCCGCACCCGGATCCGGAACCGCCCGGTGGCGTCGTCGAAGGACTCGCGCACCTCGGCGTCACCGCCGATCAGTCCGGGCACCCGGACGTCGACGGGGCCCTCGCGGAAGCGGTGCTCGCCGGAGCGGATGAGCAGGGAGCCGTCGGGCTCGGCGCTCATGTGCAGGTCGCTGGCGAGGTGCTGGTGGGTGCCCAGGTAGTCGAGGACGCAGTCGCGTTCGGGGCTGTGGACCATCGTGGCGTCGAAGCGGCGCGGCCCGTCGGGCAGCCGGAAGGTGCGGACGAAGGTGACGGTCTCCCGGCCGAAGGAGTCGAGGTAGGGGAGGTTCTCGATGACGAAGGGGACGTCGCGCCCCTCGCGCGGCACCAGGATGTTGCGGGTTCCGCCGAGCCGGAGGAAGGGCTTCACGAAGCTGCGCCCGTGCCATATCCGGTCCATGGTGCCCCGGCCGACGCAGCCCTCCCCGCTCGCCAGTCCGACGGAGAAGCGGCGCTGGATCTGCGGGTGCAGCCGGTCGAACTCGGCGCCCATGTGGGCGCGGAAGATGGAGGTCACGACGGCTCCAGGGTGGTCAGCAGGCGGGGGGCGGGGGCGGCGGTGCGGCCGGGCGGGGTGCGCAGGCAGCGGCGGGCGGCCGGGGTGCCGGGCAGCGGCGGCAGCAGCAGCGCGGCGGCGAGGACGGGCAGGGCGGCGGCGAGCGGCGCGTACGCGAGGACGGCCGCGCAGAGCAGGGCCCGCAGGGCGGTCTCCCCGAGGGCCCGGGCGAGCGCGCGGCCGGGCGGGGTCCCGCGTTCGCACCACAGGCGCAGCCGGTCGAAGGACCAGGCGGTGCCCCAGCCCATGAGCGGACGGAACACCAGCCGGTCGGCGAGGGCTCCGAAGCGGCCCCAGCGCGGCCGGTAGTCGTAGCCGGTGAGGAAGCGGATCCCGTCGGGGCCGGGGACGTAGCGCCAGTAGCCGCTGCCCTCGGCCAGCAGGGACAGCGGGTGGTCCGAGGCGAAGCGCAGGGCCGAGACCCGGGTGCCGTCGGGCCGGTGGCGTTCGCCGGCGGAGATCCCGGTGCCGGCGACGGAGAGGAAGGGCAGGACGCGGGTCGCGTAGCGGAAGCGCTGGGGCTCGCCCTCGGCGCGCGGCAGGTGGTCGATGGAGGTGAACCGCAGGTCCCAGCGCTGGTGCTGGGCCGGGTCCTGGCTGCGCTCCCAGAGCTCGTCCATGCCGGTGCGGATCACCGTCTCGACGTACAGGCCCACGTCCCACCCCGTTCCTCTTTTTGAGCGGTCGCTCAAACGGGACGGTAGCCCGTTTTGAGCGACCGCTCAACGGTGAGACGGGTCACACGGAGTGCGTCGCGGCACGCGAAAGCGCCCCCTGCCGGAGGGCGGGGGGCGCTTTCGGGAAAGACCGCGGCGGGCGGGTCAGCTCTCGGCGAGGTGCCGTTCCACCGTCTCGACCTTGGAGGTGATGCCGTCGGTGACGCCGGGCCGGATGTCGGCCTTGAGGATGAAGGAGACGCGGGGTGCCCGCTCCTCGACGGCGGCCACGGCGCGGCGCACCACGTCCATGACCTCGTCCCACTCACCCTCGACGGTGGTGAACATGGCGTCCGTGCGGTTCGGCAGCCCGGACTCGCGTACGACGCGGACCGCGTCGGCCACGTACTCGCCGACCTCTTCGCCGACCCCCAGCGGGGTCACCGAGAACGCGACGATCACGCCTGGGCCGCCTGGCGCGCGCGGGCCGCGACGACGCTGTCGGCCTCGTCGCGCTTGAGGAGCTTGTCGCCGTAGAGGCCGCCGAAGGGCAGCAGCGCGAGGACGAAGAACAGGGCGACCTTCTTGACCGGCCACTTCGCCTTGTTCCAGACGTCCAGCAGGAAGATCGCGTAGATGACGAAGAGGATCCCGTGCAGGATGCCCAGCGGCATCATGAGGAAGTCGATGTCCGATACCCGGCTCAGCAGCGAGCCGAAGATCAGCAGGGCCGGGAACGACAGCGCCTCCGGGACGGAGATGAGGCGCAGCCGGTGCAGGGCGGAAGCGGTCTTGATGTCCACGTGGAACCTTCGGGGCCGGGTACCTGGGGTCGCCCCGGACGGGGTCCGGGGCGAAAGGGTCCGTTCCAGTGTCTCAGCCGCCCTCCGCGATCTTCCCTCGGGGCCCCGGATCCCCCGAAGCCCGGCGATTGTGGCGGATATCGTCCTGCGGGCCCTGTTCGCCCCCGCCCGCTGCCGATACCTTCATCCCCGTGGCTCAGTTCAGACTGCAAGGCAGCAAGGTGCTCGCCGTCGACCTGACCGGTGACGCCGTGAAAGCGAAGAACGGCGCGATGGTCGCGTACGACGGCCAGATGGCCTTCAAGAAGATGACCGGCGGAGGCGAAGGCCTCCGCGGAATGGTGACCCGCCGGCTGACCGGCGAACAGATGACGGTGATGGAGGTCCAGGGGCACGGCACGTGCTACTTCGCCGACCGGGCGAGCGAGATCAACCTCGTGAACCTGCGCGGCGAGAAGCTCTACGTCGAGTCCAGCAACCTGCTGTGCACCGACGCCGGGCTGCGCACCGGCACGACCTTCACCGGTCTGCGCGGCGCCACGACGGGCAACGGGCTCTTCACGACGACCGTCGAGGGGTCCGGCCAGGCGGCGATCATGTCCGACGGCCCGGCGGTGGTGCTGCGCGTCAGCGCGCAGTACCCGCTCTCGGTCGACCCGGGCGCCTACATCGCGCACACCGGCAACCTCCAGCAGTCCTTCCAGTCGGGGGTCAACTTCCGCACCCTGATCGGCGAGGGTTCGGGCGAGGCGTTCCAGATCCGCTTCGAGGGCGAGGGCCTGGTGTACGTCCAGCCCAGCGAGCGCAACACCGTGGGGGGTGACGTCTGATGCCGTTCCGCGAGATCAACTCGAAGATGGTCGAGGCCCAGGTGGTCCCCGGCCAGAAGATGTACAGCCAGCGCGGGGCGATGCTCGCCTACCGGGGCGAGGTCTCCTTCACCCCGAGCATCACCGGCGGCCAGGGCGGCGTCATGGGCATGATCGGGCGCCGGGTGGCGAACGAGCAGACCCCGCTGATGACGGTCGAGGGCAGCGGCACCGTGATGTTCGGCCACGGCGGCCACCACATCCAGGTGATCAGCCTCCAGGGCGAGACCCTGTACGTCGAGGCCGACCGGCTGCTCGCCTTCGACGGCACCCTCCAGCAGGGCACGATGTTCATGGGCTCGCAGGGCGGGGTCATGGGCATGGTGCGCGGCCAGGTGACCGGACAGGGCCTGTTCACCACCACCCTCAAGGGCCACGGCGCGGTCGCCGTGATGGCCCACGGCGGAGTCATCGAGCTCCCCATCACCCCGAACCGGCCGGTCCACGTCGACCCGCAGGCGTACGTGGCCCACCACGGGGACGTCAGGAACAAGCTCTCCACCGCGCTCGGCTGGCGGGACATGGTGGGGCGCGGCTCGGGCGAGGCGTTCCAGCTGGAGCTCTCCGGCCAGGGCGCCGTCTACGTACAGGCCTCCGAGGAGAAGCTGTGAACTTTGGCCCCGTGAACCCGGGCCCCGGCGGCCCGACGGTGTTCGACCCGCACAGCCTGCCCTCCGACGACAACGTGAACGCGTACACCTTCTGCGTGGAGCTCAAGGGGAGCCAGTGGTTCCTGCAGAAGGGCAAGATGATCGCCTACTACGGGCGCATCGAGTTCAACGGGATCGGCAACGGCCGCTTCGAGCGGCTGCTGCGCACCAGCTTCCACTCGCCGCTGCACGCCAGTGACTGGGTGGTGGCCGAGGGCCAGGGCAAGATGCTGCTGGCCGACCGCGCCTTCGACGTGAACTCGTACGACCTGGAGGACGGCAACCTGACCATCCGGTCGGGGAACCTGCTGGCGTACCAGCCCTCGCTGGCCCTGAAGCAGTCGATCGTCCCGGGATTCCTGACCCTGATCGGAACCGGGAAGTTCGTGGCGGCGTCCAACGGACCGGTGGTCTTCATGGAGCCGCCGCTGCGCGTGGACCCGCAGGCGCTGGTGGGGTGGGCGGACTGCCCCTCCCCCTGCCACCACTACGACCACGGCTACATGTCGGGCGTGATGGGCGGACTGCGCTCGCTGACCGGCATCGGCGGCACCTCGGGCGAGGAGCACCAGTTCGAGTTCGTCGGCGCGGGTACGGTCCTGCTGCAGTCGACCGAGCTGCTGATGGCGGAGCACTCGGTGGGCGCGGTGGGCGCCGGGGCGGCCACGGGCAACGCCCAGGGCGTTCCGGGGGCCGGCCAGGGTCCGCTGGGGCAGCTCGGCGTACCCCGGATGCCGGGGCAGCTGGGCGACCTCCAGCGGCGCTTCGGGCTGTGAGGCCCGCGGCCCGGGCCGGCAGAATCCGATCTTCCTATTTTTGTACGTAATTCAACTTCTTAGGTAGAGTTCTTTCATGGAGACGATGGAGACCGAGACGGCCACCCGCTGGCTGACCGACGCCGAACAGTGCGCCTGGCGCACCCACCTGGACGTCAGCAGACTGCTGATGCACCAGCTGGAAAAGGATCTCCAGCCCTTCGGACTCACCAACAACGACTACGAGATCCTGGTGAACCTCTCGGAGTCGGAAGGCCTGCGCATGCGCATGAGCGACCTGGCCACCGCCACGCTGCAGTCCAAGAGCCGGCTCTCCCACCAGATCACCCGCATGGAGACCGCGGGCCTGGTCCGCCGGGTGAACTGCGAGTCCGACCGCCGCGGCCTGTACGCGGTCCTCACCGACGAGGGCATGGAGACCATGCGCAAGGTCGCCCCGCACCACGTGGCGTCCGTCCGCGAGCACTTCATCGACCTGCTCCCGCCGGAGGCCCTCCAGGCGCTGCGCGAGTCGCTGCGGCCCGTCGCGGAGCACCTGCGCGGCAACCGCGGCAAGATCTGACGGACCCGCGCGGCACGGCACGGGAAAGGGCGGGGAGCCTCGGCTCCCCGCCCTTCCCTCCGTCCGCCCGCCTCAGCCCTCGGTCAGGCTGTCCAGCAGCGCGTCCGCGGCCGCGTACGGGTCCAGCTCGCCGGCCGCCACCCGGGCCGCCAGCGCGCCCAGGTGCGCGTCCCCGCGGAGGTCCGCCAGCCGCCCCCGCAGCGCGGTGATCGCGATGGTCTCCACCTCACGGGCGGCCCGCGCCGCCCGGCGCTCGGCCAGCACCCCGCGCTCGTCCATCCACGCCCGGTGCTTCTCCAGCGCCTCGACCAGCTCGTCGATGCCCTGCCCGCGCGCGGCGACCGTCTTGACGATCGGCGGCCGCCAGTCGCCCGGGCCCCGGGTCTCGCCCAGGCCCAGCATGTGGTTCAGCTCCCGGGCGGTGGCGTCCGCCCCGTCCCGGTCGGCCTTGTTCACCACGTACACGTCGCCGATCTCCAGGATGCCCGCCTTCGCGGCCTGGATCCCGTCGCCCATGCCCGGCGCCAGCAGCACCACCGAGGTGTCGGCCTGCGAGGCGATCTCCACCTCGGACTGCCCCACCCCGACCGTCTCGACGAGGACCACGTCGCAGCCGGCCGCGTCCAGCACCCGGATCGCCTGCGGAGCCGCCCAGGCGAGACCGCCCAGGTGCCCGCGCGTGGCCATGGAGCGGATGTAGACCCCCGGGTCGGACGCGTGGTCCGACATCCGCACCCGGTCGCCGAGCAGCGCCCCGCCCGAGAAGGGCGAGGACGGGTCGACCGCGAGCACGCCGACCCGCTTGCCGGCCGCGCGGTAGGCCGATACCAGCGCCGAGGTCGAGGTCGACTTCCCGACACCCGGGGAGCCGGTCAGCCCGACCACGTACGCGCCGCCGGTCAGCGGGGCCAGGGCGGCCATCACCTCGCGCAGTTGCGGGGACGCCCCCTCGACCAGTGAGATCAGCCGGGCCACGGCCCGCGGCCGGCCCTCACGGGCCTGCGCCACCAGCGTGGGGACGTCCACCGTCGCCATGCGCTCGCCCCTACGCCTTCGGGACGCGGATCACGAGGGCGTCGCCCTGGCCGCCACCGCCGCAGAGGGCGGCCGCGCCGGTCCCGCCGCCGCGGCGCTTGAGCTCCAGCGCCAGGTGCAGCACGACACGGGCACCGGACATGCCGATCGGGTGGCCCAGGGCAATGGCGCCGCCGTTGACGTTCACCTTTTCCGGGGTCACGCCGAGGTCCTTCATTGACTGCACGGCGACCGCCGCGAAGGCCTCGTTGATCTCGATGAGGTCCAGGTCGGAGACCGTGAGGCCGTCCTTCTTCAGGGCGTGCAGGATCGCGTTCGAGGGCTGCGACTGGAGCGAGTTGTCCGGACCGGCCACGTTGCCGTGGGCGCCGATCTCGGCGAGCCACTCCAGGCCCAGCTCCTCCGCCTTCGCCTTGCTCATCACGACCACGGCGGCGGCGCCGTCGGAGATCTGCGAGGAGGTGCCGGCGGTGATCGTGCCGTCCTTGGCGAACGCCGGACGCAGCTTGCCCAGGGACTCCACCGTGGTCTCGGGACGGATGCCCTCGTCCGCGGCGAAGATCACCGGCTCGCCCTTGCGCTGCGGGATCTCGACCGGGGTGATCTCGGCCTCGAAGACGCCGTTCTTCTGCGCGGCGGCGGCCCGCTGGTGGGAGGCGGCGGCGAACTCGTCCTGCGGGGCGCGCTCGATGCCCAGGCGGGTGTTGTGCTTCTCCGTGGACTCGCCCATCGCGATGCCCTCGAAGGCGTCGGTGAGGCCGTCGTAGGCCATCGCGTCGAGCATCTCGACGGCGCCGTACTTGTAGCCCTCGCGGGTCTTCGGCAGCAGGTGCGGGGCGTTGGTCATCGACTCCTGGCCGCCCGCGACCACGATGTCGAACTCCCCGGCGCGGATGAGCTGGTCGGCCAGCGCGATGGCGTCGAGACCCGACAGGCACACCTTGTTGACGGTGAGCGCCGGGACGTTCATGGGGATGCCGGCCTTGACGGCGGCCTGACGGGCGGGGATCTGGCCCGCGCCCGCCTGGAGCACCTGGCCCATGATCACGTACTGGACCTGGTCACCGGAGATCCCGGCCCGCTCCAGCGCGGACTTGATGGCGAAGCCGCCGAGGTCGGCGCCCGAGAAGGACTTCAGCGAGCCGAGCAGCCGCCCCATGGGCGTGCGGGCCCCGGCGACGATCACTGAGGTGGTGTTGTTCGTTCCGGACATGAGGCACAGCCCCTTGAGGATGAGGAGTGAACGAGGGTTTACCCGAATGTACTGAGCGGTACCCGCGCAGTCACCGGGCATTCGGTGTGATCGCTGGCACGTTGCGTGACGCCCCTCCTCAGCGGTGCACTGGTCCCATGCTGACAAGAATCGACCACATCGGAATCGCCTGCTTCGACCTGGACAAGACCGTCGAGTTCTACCGTGCCACGTACGGGTTCGAGGTGTTCCACACCGAGGTCAACGAGGAGCAGGGCGTCCGCGAGGCCATGCTCAAGATCAACGAGACCTCCGACGGCGGGGCCTCCTACCTCCAGCTCCTGGAACCCACCCGCGAGGACTCCACGGTGGCCAAGTGGCTGGCCAAGAACGGCGAGGGCGTCCACCACATCGCCTTCGGCACGGCCGACGTCGACGGCGAGGCGGAGGCCATCCGCGGCAAGGGCGTCCGCGTCCTCTACGACGAGCCCCGCACCGGCTCCATGGGCTCCCGGATCACCTTCCTGCACCCCAAGGACTGCCACGGAGTCCTCACCGAACTGGTCACCTCCAACCCTGAGCACTGATGTCCCCATTCCCCGGCCGGTAGAGTGGCCATGGCTCGGCCGGGGTTCGGTGCGGAACGGGGTCGGGGCCTGCAAGCCCTGCCCCGACATCTGACACCATTTCCCCGGGGGCGTCGTTCAGCGGGCGAGCGATGCTCAATTGGGAGTGAGCTTGCGACCAGGGGACGGATGGGACCGCGCTGTGCGGGGCTACGAAAGCCAGGAGAGCCATCAGGCCGAAGCCGACCATCTCTCGCGCTTCGAAGCCGAGATGGAGCGGCTGAAGAAGGAGCGCGGGAAGGCCGTCCAGCACGCCGAGGACCTCGGGTACCAGGTCGAGGTGCTGCGCGCCAAGCTGCATGAGGTGCGTCGCGCGCTCGCGTCCCGCCCTGCCTACGACGGCGCGGACATGGGCTACCAGGCGGAGCAGCTGCTGCGCAACGCCCAGGTGCAGGCCGACCAGATGCGTTCGGACGCCGAGCGCGAACTGCGCGACGCCCGGGCGCAGACCCAGCGGATCCTTCAGGAGCACGCCGAGCACCAGGCGCGCCTCCAGGCCGAGCTGCACGCCGAGGCCGTCAACCGGCGCCAGCGCCTGGACCAGGAGCTCAACGAGCGCCGCCAGACCGTCGAGGCGCACGTCAACGAGAACGTCGCCTGGGCCGAGCAGCTGCGCGCCCGTACGGAGGCCCAGGCCCGCCGGCTCATGGAGGAGTCCCGCGCCGAGGCCGAGCAGGCGCTGAACGCCGCCCGCGCCGAGGCCGCCCGGACCGCCGAGGAGGCCCGCCGTCGGCTCGCCGCCGACGCGGAGGCCGCGCGCACCGAGGCCGAGCAGGCGCTGCTGCGCGCCCGCAAGGAGGCCGAGCGGCTGCTGGCCGCCGCCTCCGCGCAGGCCCAGGAGGCCACCGAGCACGCGGAGCGGCTGCGCACCACCACCACCGCCGAGGCCGAGCAGACCCGGCAGCAGACCATGGACCTGGGCCGGGTCGCCGAGGCCCGCGTCCAGGAGGCCGACGGGGCGCTGCGCGCGGCCCGGGCCGAGGCGGAGAAGCTCCTCGCGGAGGCCAAGGAGAGCGCCGCCCGGCAGCTCGCCTCGGCGGAGTCCGTCAACGACCAGCGCACCCGCACCGCGAAGGAGCAGGTCGCCCGGCTGGTCGGCGAGGCCACCAAGGAGGCCGAGGCCCTCAAGGCCGAGGCCGAGCACGCGCTGGCGGACGCCCGCGCGGAGGCGGAGCGGCTGCGCACCGAGGCCGGCGAGCAGGCCCGTACGGCCGCCGCCGAGGACACGGCGGCACAGCTGGCGAAGGCGGCCCGCACCGCCGAGGACGTACTGAACAAGGCCTCGGAGGACGCGCGGGCGACGACCCGCGCCGCCTCCGAGGAGGCCGAGCGGATCCGCCGCGAGGCGGAGGCCGAGGCGGAGCGGCTGCGCGCCCAGGCGGCGGCCACGGCCGACGAGCTCAAGGGCGCCGCGAAGGACGACACCGAGGAGTACCGGGCCCGCACCGTCGAACTCCAGGAGGAGGCGCGGCGGCTGCGCGGCGAGGCCGAGCAGCTGCGCGCGGAGGCCGTCGCCGAGGGCGAGCGCATCCGCGGCGAGGCACGCCGCGAGGCGGTGCAGCAGATCGAGGAGGCGGCCCGGACCGCCGAGGAGCTGCTCGGCAAGGCCAAGTCCGACGCGGACGAGCTGCGCGGCGGGGCCGCCGCCGAGAGCGAGCGGGTCCGCGCCGAGGCCGTGGAGCGGGCCACCACCCTGCGCCGGCAGGCGGAGGAGACCCTGGAGCGCACCCGCGCGGAGGCCGAGCGGCTGCGCGCGGAGGCCGAGGAGCGGGCCGAGGCCCTGGCCGCAGAGACGGACGCCGCGGTACGGGCGCGCCGCGAGGAGACCGAGCAGGCCCTGGCGGCGAAGCGGGCGGAGGCCGACGCGGAGCTGGCCCGGCTGCAGACGGACGCCGAGGCACGGCTGACGTCGGCCGAGCAGACGCTGCGCGAGTCCCGGCTGGCGGCGGAGAACATCCGCAGGGAGACCACCGAGGAGAACGACCGGCTGCGCGCCGAGGCGGCGGAGCGGATCCGTACGCTCCAGGCCCAGGCGGAGGCCGAGACCGAGCAGCTGCGTTCCGAGGCGGCGCAGGACGCCGGCCGGGTCCGCGCGGAGGCCGAGCTGGTCTCCGTACGGCTGCGCGCCGAGGCGGAGGCCGAGTCGGAGCGGGTGCGCACCGAGGCGCAGGAGACCGCGGACCGGCTGCGCGCCGAGGCGAAGGCGGCGGCCGAGCGGGTCGCCGAGGAGGCCGCGGAGGCACTGGCCGCCGCCCAGGAGGAGGCCGCGCGGCGCCGCCGGGAGGCCGAGGAGACCCTGTCGGCGGCCCGTACGGACGCGGGGAACGAGCGGGCGCAGGCCCGTGAGCAGAACGAGGAGCTGCTGGCGCAGGCCCGCAAGCGCTCGGAGGAGGCGCAGGCCGAGGCGGCCCGCCTGACCGAGGAGGCGGAGCGCCGCGCGGCGGAGCTGGTCGCGGCGGCCGAGGCCACCGCCCAGCAGGTACGGGACTCCGTGGCCGGGCTGCACGAGCAGGCCGAGGAGGAGATCGCCGGGCTGCGCAGCGCGGCCGAGCACGCGGCGGAGCGTACGCGCACCGAGGCGGAGGAGGAGGCGGACCGGGTCCGCGCCGACGCCCACGCGGAGCGCGAGCGCGCGGGCGAGGACGCGGCGCGGGTGCGCAGCGAGGCCCGGATCGAGACGGACGCGGCGAAGGAGCTGGCGGCGCGGACGGTCGGCGACGCGATCGCCGAGGCCGAGCAGCTGCGGGCGGACACGGCGGAGTACGCGCAGCGGGTGCGTACGGAGGCGACGGACGCCCTTGCGGCGTCCGAGCGGGACGCGGCGCGTACCCGGGCGGACGCCCGTGACGACGCGAACCGGATCCGCGGCGAGGCGGCGGAGTCCCTGGAGGCCTCGCGCACCGAGGGTGCCCGGCTCGTGGCCGAGGCCGAGGCGGAGGCGGAGCGCCTCACCGAGGAGACCCTCGCGGCGAACGCGGCGACCGTGGCCGACGCCCGGGCGGAGGCCGAGCGGCTCACGGCCGAGGCGGCGGAGGCGGCGGACGCCACCCGCACCGAGGCCGCGGGGACCCTGGACGAGGCGCGCGCGGAGGCGAACCGGCTGCGCAGCGAGGCCGCGGAGCAGGCGGACCGGCTCATCACCGAGGCGGCGTCCGAGGCGGAGCGCCTCACCGAGGAGACGCGTGCGGCGAACGCCGCCACGGTCGGCGAGGCGGCGGCCGAGGCCGAGCGCCTGACGGCCCGGGCCGCGCGGGTCCTGGAGGAGGGCGAGGCGCGGGCGGAGGCCCTGAAGACGCAGGCGGCCGACACGCTGGCCGCCGCCGAGCGGGACTCGGCGCGGATCCTGGTGGAGTCGCGCGCGGAGGGCGACCGGCTCGTCGAGGAAACCCGCGCGGCCAACGAGCGCACGGTCGCCGAGGCCGCGGCCGAGGCCGGCCGGCTCGTCGCGGAGGCGGCGCGCACCCTGGAGGAGGCCCGTACCGAGGGCGGCCGGATCATCGGCGAGGCGACCGCGGAGGCGGAGCGCGTCACGGCCGCGGCCGAGGAGACCCGGGCGGCCGCGGAGCGGGACGCCGAGCAGACGCTGGACGAGGCTCGCGCCGAGGGCAACCGGCTGCGCAGCGACGCCGCGGAGCAGGCGGACCGGCTCATCACCGAGGCGGCGTCGGAGGCGGACAAGCTCACGGAGCAGACCCGCAAGGACAACGAGCGCACGGTGGGCGAGGCGGCCGCGGAGGCGGAGCGGCTGCGTGCGGAGGCGGCGGAGGCGCTGGCCTCGGCGCAGGAGCACGCGACGCGCACCCGGTCCGAGGCGGAGCGGGTGAAGGCGGAGGCGGCGACCGACGCGGAGCGCACCCGTACGGAGGCCCGCGAGGAGTCCGAGCGGCTGCTCGACGAGGCCCGCGAGGAGGCCAACAAGCGGCGTACCGAGGCCGCGGAGCAGGTGGACCGGCTCATCACGGAGGCGGTGGCGGAGGCCGACAAGCTGACGGCGGACGCGGGCCGGCAGGCGCTGGCCGCCACCACGGCGGCCGAGGAGCAGGCCGACGCGATGGTCGACGCCGCCCGCAAGGAGGCGGCGCGCATCACGTCGGAGGCGACCGTCGAGGGCAACTCCACGGTGGAGAAGGCCCGGACGGACGCGGACGAGCTGCTGGTGGGGGCGCGTACGGACGCGGCCGCCATAAGGGAGCGGGCGGAGGAGCTGCGTTCGCGCGTGGAGTCCGAGGTCGAGGAGCTGCACGAGCGTGCCCGCCGGGAGTCGGCGGAGCAGATGAAGTCGGCCGGCGAGCGCGTGGACAAGCTGGTCCGCGCGGCGACCGAGCAGAGCGCCGAGGCGGAGGCGAAGGCCAAGGAGCTGGTGTCGGACGCGAGCAGCGAGGCGAGCAAGGTCCGCATCGCGGCCGTGCGCAAGGCCGAGGCGCTGCTCAAGGAGGCCGAGACGAAGAAGGCGGAGCTGTCGCGGCAGGCCGAGAAGGTGCTCGCGGAGGCGACGGCGGAGGCGGAGCGGCTGGTCGACGAGGGCCGTCGCGAGCTGGAGGTCCTGGTGCGCAGGCGCGAGGACATTCAGGCGGAGATCTCCCGTGTCCAGGACGTTCTTGAGGCGTTGGAATCATTCGAGGCACCTTCGGGTGGCGGAAAGCCCGCATTGGGCGGTCAGGGCGCGGGGGGCGTGAAGGCCGGCGCATCAGCGGGTTCCACTCGTTCGAGTGGCAAGGCGTCAGAGGGGTAGTCAGAAGACAGGATGTGTGCTTCTGAGGGAGGTTCAGTCGAAGGAGTGACAATCATTCCGTCGCCTTGCCACTCAAAAGGGGTGTCATTGTCCAGGGCAAACCCGGATTGACTCGATGACACGCCGCCCTGGCGCCTAGGATTCCCCTTAACACCTCACGTAGCACCTCATCGGTCTCATTCGACAGGAACCCCATGAGCGACACTTCCTCCCCCTTCGGCTTCGAGCTCGTGCGGCGTGGTTACGACCGCGGTCAGGTGGACGACCGCATTACCAAGCTGGTCTCCGACCGCGACAGCGCCCTAGGACGTATCAACTCTCTGGAAAAGCGGATCGAGGAGCTGCACCTCGAGACGCAGAACGCCCAGGCCCAGGTGAGCGACGCCGAGCCGTCGTACGCCGGTCTCGGCGCCCGGGTCGAGAAGATCCTGCGCCTGGCCGAGGAGGAGGCGAAGGACCTGCGCGAGGAGGCCCGTCGCGCGGCCGAGCAGCACCGTGAGCTGGCCGAGTCGGCGGCCCAGCAGGTGCGCAACGACGCCGAGTCGTTCGCGGCGGACCGGAAGTCGAAGGCGGAGGACGAGGGCGTCCGCATCGTCGAGAAGGCCAAGGGGGACGCGGCCACCCTGCGCGCCGAGGCCCAGAAGGACGCGGCCTCCAAGCGCGAGGAGGCCGACGCGCTGTTCGAGGAGACGCGCGCCAAGGCCGCCCAGGCCGCCGCGGACTTCGAGACCAACCTGGCCAAGCGCCGCGAGCAGTCGGAGCGCGACCTGGCCTCGCGTCAGCAGAAGGCCGAAAAGCGCCTTGCGGAGATCGAGCACCGCGCCGAGCAGCTGCGCCTGGAGGCCGAGAAGCTGCGTACGGACGCCGAGCGCCGGGCCCGCCAGACGGTGGAGACCGCGCAGCGCCAGGCCGAGGACATCGTGGCCGACGCCAACGCCAAGGCCGACCGCATCCGCAGCGAGTCCGAGCGCGAGCTGGCGGCGCTGACCAACCGCCGCGACTCCATCAACGCCCAGCTGACGAACGTCCGCGAGATGCTGGCGACGCTGACGGGCGCGGCCGTGGCCGCCGCCGGCTCCCCGATCGACGACGAGCCGGTCACGCGCGGCGTTCCGGCGCAGCAGAGCCGCTAGCGGACCGCCGTGTACGCCCCGCGCGTACACCGGCCGTCTACTCGCCGGTAGCCAAACCGGCACATCAGGGGCCGTATGTCACCTTCTTGAGGTGGCGTACGGCCCCTGGCCGTTCTAGCGTGGCCGCATGATCGAGCTTGAGGGCCTTACGAAACGATTCGGCGCGAAGACCGCCGTGGACAACCTCAGCTTCCAGGTCAGACCGGGGGTGGTGACCGGCTTCCTCGGCCCCAACGGGGCGGGCAAGTCCACGACCATGCGCATGATGCTCGACCTCGACCGCCCGACCGGCGGTACGGTCCGGATCGACGGGAAGCACTACCGGGACCTGCCGGAACCGCTGAAGCACATCGGGGCACTGCTGGACGCGAAGGCCATGCACGGCGGCCGCAGCGCGTACAACAACCTCCTGTGCCTGGCCCAGGCGAACCGGATCCCGGAGCGCCGGGTGGCCGAAGTGCTGGACCTGGTCGGCCTGACGGCCGTGGCCAAGAAGAAGTCGAAAGGATTTTCGCTCGGAATGGGCCAACGGCTGGGAATCGCCGCCGCCCTGCTGGGAGATCCGGAGATCTTGATGTTCGACGAGCCCGTCAACGGGCTTGACCCCGAGGGAATTCTCTGGATCCGCAATCTTATGAAGGGGCTGGCTTCGGAAGGAAGGACGATCTTCGTCTCCTCCCACTTGATGAGTGAAATGGCCCTGACCGCAGATCATTTGATCGTCATCGGACAGGGAAAGCTCCTCGCCGACTTGCCGATGTCCGATTTCATCCAGCAGAACTCCCGCAGTTACGTACGCGTGCGCTCACCTCAGCAGGAACGGCTCAAGGACGTCCTGCACGAGGCCGGCGTCAGCGCGGTCAGCGTGCCCGCCACCGGCACCCTGGAGATCGACGGCGTCACGTCCGAGCGGCTCGGCGAACTGGCCGCCCAGCACCAGATCGTGCTGCACGAACTCAGCCCGCAACGGGCTTCACTTGAGGAAGCGTTCATGCGCATGACGGCGGATTCCGTCGAATACCACGCCCACGCGCCGGGCGCCCCCGTACCCGCGCCCGCCGGCCCCGCGTGGGGCACCGGCTTCGAGACCGCCCGCAAGGGCGGTGAGTGACCGTGGCCTACTCCGCCGTCCTCCGGTCCGAGTGGACCAAGATCCGTACCGTCGCCTCCACCAGCTGGACCCTGGCCACCACACTGCTGGTCACCGTCGCCGTCGGCGCCGGACTGTGCGCCGTGTTCAACGCGACCCTCGACGACATGCCCAAGAGCACGCAGGCCGCCTTCGACCCCACGCAGACGAGCTTCTCCGGGATGCTCCTCGGCCAGGTGGCGATGCTGGTCTTCGGCGCGATGGTGGTCGGCAGCGAGTACGGGACGGGCATGATCCGCACCTCCCTCGCGGCCGTGCCCCGGCGCAGCACCCTGCTGCTGGGCAAGGTCACCGTGGCGACCGGCCTGGCCCTGGTCGTCGGCCTCGCCACCGGTTTCCTGTCCTTCTTCCTCGGACAGGCCATCCTCGGCGACCGCGGCACCGGGCTGGGCGGGGAGAACGTCCTGCGCGCCGTGATCGGCGTCGGCCTGTACCTGGCGCTGCTCGCCGCGTTCGCGATCGGCGTGTCCATGATCCTGCGGAACTCCGCCGCCTCGATCTCGGTCCTGATCATGTTCGTCCTGATCCTGCCCATCGTCCTCGCGGTGGCCGACACCACCCGCAAGGTCGCCGACTACCTGCCCAGCCCGGCCGGGACCGCGATCATGGAGACCGCCTCCGCCACCGCCCCGGACGCGCCCTACGGCCCCTGGGGCGGGCTCGGGATCATGGCGCTGTGGGCGCTGGCCGCCGTGATCGGCGGGTACCTCACCCTCGCGAAGCGGGACGCCTGACCGGTACGCGGTGACGCGGGGTGTCCGTCTCACGACGGACGTCCCGCGTACTACGGGACATCCCCGGGTCTGATCTCAGGGAGAGCTCAGGGGGAGCTCAGGGATCCGGCCCGGGCGGGAACCACGGGCGCCCCGATATCCTCTTAAGGCGTACGCGGACGAAAGCCGTCCCGGCCGGCAAGGGGCAGAAGGATGATCGAGGCAGTCGGGCTGACCAAGCGCTTCGGCGCGAAGACGGCCGTCGACGAGTTGTCCTTCCAGGTCAGGCCGGGGCACGTGACCGGCTTCCTGGGGCCCAACGGCTCCGGCAAGTCCACCACCATGCGCATGGTCCTCGGGCTGGACCGGCCCACCTCGGGCCGCGTCACCATCAACGGCCTCCCATTCAGGGAGCTGCCGAACGCCCAGCGGCACGTCGGCGCCCTGCTCGACGCCAAGGCCATGCACGGCGGCCGCCGGGCCCGCACGCACCTGCTGGCCATCGCCCAGCTCTCCGGGATCCCCGAGAAGCGGGTGGACGAGGTCCTCGGCGTCGTCGGCCTCAAGGACGCGGCCCGCCAGCGCACCAAGGGCTTCTCCCTCGGCATGGGCCAGCGCCTCGGCATCGCGGCCGCCCTGCTCGGCGACCCCCAGGTGCTGCTCTTCGACGAGCCGGTCAACGGCCTCGACCCCGAGGGCATCCTCTGGGTCCGCAACCTGATGCGGCAGCTGGCCGCCGAGGGGCGGACGGTCTTCGTCTCCTCCCACCTGATGAGCGAGATGGCCCTGACCGCCGACCACCTGATCGTGATCGGCCGGGGCCGGCTGCTGGCCGACATGAGCACCCAGGACTTCATCACGCACAACTCGGCCGGATTCGCGCGGGTCCGTGCCGCCGCCGGCTCCACGGCCGGCGGCACCGACGGCCGGACGGCCCTGGGCACCGCGCTGACGAAGGCGGGCGGCCGGGTCCTCCAGGAGCCCGACGGGGCCCTGCGGGTCACCGGGCTGGAGCTGCCCCGCATCAGCGACCTCGCGCACGAGGCCGGCGTACGGCTGTGGGAGCTGTCCCCGCACCGGGCCTCGCTGGAGGAGGCCTACATGCGGATGACCCAGTCCTCCGTCGAGTACACCTCCACCGACGACCCCCGGGCCGAGCTGTGGGAGCCCGAGCCGCTGACCGTCCCGGAGTGGGAGGAGGAGGCGGCCGTCCCGGCCGAGACCGCGGCGAGCTTCTTCGCTCCCCCGCCGCCCGGATCCGGGCGCCCCTTCCTGATGCCGGGCAGCGCCGCCGATCTCGCCGGCTCCGCCAAGAACACCTCCGAGGACCCCCGATGACCACCACCCCCGCCGGCGGGCCCGCGGCGAGCGCGGAGCAGCCGGGGACGTACAGCTCGCCCCTGCCCACGCCGCGGCCGCACCTGGGGCACGCCGTGGCCTCGGAGTGGACCAAGCTGACCTCCGTGCGCTCCACCCTCTGGACGCTCGGCTCCCTCGTGGCGCTGGTCGTCGGCGTCGGCATGGTCGCCGTGCTCCAGACCTCGCCCGCCGACTACGAGTACCTGCCCTTCACCGGCCCCGCCCTCTTCGGGCTGATGGCCGGGCAGGTGTCGGTGATCGTGCTCGGCGTGCTGACGATCTCCTCGGAGTACGGCACCGGCCTGATCCGGACCACCTTCACGGCCGCCCCCGAGCGGCTGCGGGTGCTCACCGCGAAGTACCTGGTGTTCGGCTCCGTCGCGTTCGCCGTCACGCTGGCCTCGGTGCTGTTCGTCGGCCTCTGGGCCGCGATCCTGCACAACGGCCCCGGCGCCGGGGTGCACGGCCTCAGCGACTGGACGGGCGCCGTGGCCGGTTCCTTCTACGTGACCCTGCTGGGTGTCCTCGCACTCGCGATCGGGGCACTCGTACGGCACTCCGCGGGCGGGATCGCGGTCATGCTCGGGGTGGTCACCATGCCCCCGGTGCTCGGCGCGATACTGACGTCCTGGCCCGCCACCTCGGGGCTCGGGGGGCTGGTGCTCCGCTACAACGCCCCGGTGGGCCTGGTCCAGCTGTTCGGGCTCCAGGGCGTCGACATGGAGGGCCGCTCCGCCCCCAGCGACGTGGTCCAGCTGATGCTGCTGGTCGTGGTGACGGCGAGCGCCGTCGCCGCCTCGTACGCGGTGGTCGGCCGCCGCGACGTCTGACGGCCGCCGGCACCCCTCAGTAGCGCGGCGCGTTGCGGGACCGCTGCACCTTCGAGGTGCGGCGGTCCTTCGCGTTCCAGCAGGCCTTGTGCCAGTGCCGCCGGTCGTCGACGCCGCCGTACTCGGGCCAGGCCACCAGGTGCGGGGTGCCCGAGGGGATCTCCTGGTCGCAGCCCGGGCAGCGGTAGCGCTTGCCGGCCGCGCCGGCCCCCGCGACGTGCCGGACCTTCCACTCCTCGCCCAGGTACTCCTCGGTGCTCTCCAGCCCGAACCGGTCGAGGCCGGCGCCGGGTCGTTCGTCCGGAGTCTGGCCGCCGCGGGGGCGGTTGTGGCGCGGTGACACGTATACCTCACGAAGGGGCGGCCGGCAGTGACTTTCTCCCAGACTACGCGCAGCGAGCCGGGGTACCCGCAGGGTGGCTGGTGGAGGCAGGGCTTCCGGAGGGAGCTGGCCCGACAATCTCAATAACTTTCCTGTCAGGCCGTGCCTTTGGCACGTGTCAGACGTTGTTGCCAGTAGACGTTGATGCCGTCAACGAGTCGGTCCGCCTGGGGGAGGCCGCGTCAGCCGCGAGGAGGCTAAGGGCGATGATGCGCGTAGGAGCGTTTGTACTGGCGGCCCAGTTCCCGGGCCAGGGACAGGGCGAGGCACTGCACCGGGCGGTGCGGACCGCCGAGGTCGCGGAGGAGTCCGGGCTTGACTCGGTGTGGCTCGCCGAGCACCACTTCGTGCCGTACGGGGTCTGCCCGTCGGCGGTGACCCTGGCCGCGCTGCTGCTGGGCCGGACCCGGCGGCTGCGGGTGGGCACCGCCGTCACCGTACTGCCGAACACCCACCCGGTGGCCCTCGGGGAGCAGGCGGCCCTGCTGCACGTCACCTCGGGCGGCCGGTTCGTCCTCGGGGTGGGGCGCGGTGGGCCGTGGGTGGACCTGGAGGTGTTCGGGGCCGGTCTGGAGGCGTACGAGTCGGGCTTCCCGGAGGACCTGGACCTGCTGCGGCGCTGGCTGTCGGAGTCCCGGGTGGGGGCGGCCGGCGAGCGGCACGCCTTCCGCGAGGTGGCGGTGGTGCCGCGGCCGGCCGACGCGCTGGACGGCGACGGGACGGGTCCGGAAGTGATCGTCGCCTGCACCTCCCCGGCGTCGGTACGGCTGGCCGCGGAGCGCGGTCTGCCGATGCTGCTGGGCATGCACTGCGGGGACGAGGAGAAGGCCGAGCAGGTCGCGCTGTGGCGGCGTACCGCGCTGGCGCACGGCCACGCGCCGGAGGCCGTACGGGCGGCCGGGCACGTGTCGGCCGGGGTCTGTCAGCTGGCCGACCGCACGGCCGACGCCCGCGAGACGCTGATGAAGGCGATGCCGGGGTGGTTCCGGCAGGGACTGGACGCCCATGTGACGGTGGACGCCCGGCAGCGTGCGATGCGGGACCCGCACGCGTACACGGAACTGCTGTGCTCGCTGCACCCCGTCGGCAGCCCCACCCTGGCGGCGGACCGGCTGGCGCAGACCTCCGAGCGGACGGGCATCACCCGCTTCGCCCTGCTGACGGAGGGCTCGGGCGATCTCGCCGCGACGGAGGACAACGTCCGGCGCCTCGGCTCGGAGGTCCTCCCCCTGCTGGTGTGACCCCGTACGGAGCCTGGGGCTGCCGCTCCTGTGCCAGTCGCACCTCCCGCGACACGGAGCGGCAGCGGAGTACCGGTCCTGCTAGCAGTCCCGAAGCTCCGGAGACTGGTTGAGCAGCTGGCCGCGGATCGAGGTGAACTTGGCCAGCCGGTCGTCCACCGAGGAATCCAGCGGGAACACCGCGACCCGGTGGCAGTTCTGGAATGCCAGGCGCACCCCGAAGTGCCGCTGCAGCGCACCCCGTATCGCGTCACTCGCGAGCGCGCGCAGCAGCTGCCCGCGCGCCTGCTCGTCCGGCGGCGGCGTCTGGTTGTCGGCGAACTCTCCGCCCTCAACCTCCAGCTGGGCCACCAACGAGCTGATCATCTCCCATGCGTAAGGCAGGGAGGTCCGGACGCAGTCGACGAAGGCGGCTTCGTCGACCTCGCCTCGCTCGGCCTGTTCGAGTAGGGCCGGTGAGACGTCGAGCGACATGGGTTCTCCTCTCGTGACCCAGGCAGTCTGGGCTGCCGGAGTCCTACGGGCAGGGAAGGAGGCCGCGACCGCGACGCAGTGTGCACGCGCGACAACCTCCCGCTCACCACGGTAGGCGCCCACCGGGTGCCGCACCAGGAGAATGCGCATACAACGCGCCATCGGCGAACGGGGCTTTCAGGGGCGAATCGCGTGGAGGCCCGTCGGTCGAGTAGCGTTGCCGACCATGCGTCTCGTCATTGCCCGCTGCTCCGTCGACTACGCGGGCCGGCTCACCGCCCATCTGCCCTCGGCACCCCGTCTGATCCTCGTGAAGGCCGACGGCAGTGTCTCGATCCACGCGGACGACCGGGCGTACAAACCGCTCAACTGGATGTCGCCTCCGTGCACCCTCAAGGAGGGGAGCGGGGACGAGGCGAACGTCTGGACCGTCGTCAACAAGGCGGGCGAGAAGCTCATCATCACCATGGAGGAAGTCCTCCACGACTCCTCCCACGAACTGGGCACCGACCCGGGCCTCATCAAGGACGGCGTCGAGGCGCACCTCCAGGAGCTGCTCGCCGACCGCATCGACACGCTGGGCGAGGGCTACTCGCTGATCCGGCGCGAGTACATGACGGCGATCGGCCCGGTGGACATCCTGTGCCGGGACGCGTCGGGCGCGACCGTGGCGGTGGAGATCAAGCGGCGCGGGGAGATCGACGGCGTCGAGCAGCTGACCCGGTACCTGGAGCTGCTGAACCGCGACCCGCACCTGGCGCCGGTGCGTGGCGTGTTCGCGGCGCAGGAGATCAAGCCGCAGGCGCGGGTTCTGGCCAATGACCGGGGGATGGATTGCGTCGTCCTCGACTACGACGCCCTCCGCGGCATCGAGGACGACAAGCTCCGCCTGTTCTGACCTTCCCGGCGCGCCGCCCCCTTCCCGACGTGTGAGCCGTCGTTCCCCTCGGCCCTCCGAGCCCCTCCGGCTCGGGGGGCCGTTGTCGTGCGGGGCCGCTGCGCGGGGGCCCGGCCCGGCCCGGCTCGGTCAGATGGTCGTCGTCGGGGACTCCGACGCCGTCGGGGACTGCGCCTCCGTCGAGGTCGTGGGCGGCGTCGGCGGGGTCGGGGCCGTCGGCGTGGCGGGCGGCGGGGGCGTCGTCGGCGGCGGCGTGGTGGCCGGCGGCGGGGTGGTCGCCGGGGGCGGCGTCGTCGCCGGCGGGGGCGTCGTGGCCGGCGGGGCCGGGTCGGGCTGCTGCGGCCCCGGGGTGTGGGCCGGCGGCGGGGCCGTCGCCCCGGTGGTGCCCCCGCCCCGGGTCGGGTCGGCGGCAGTGCCCGGCTCCGGCGGCGAATCGTTCCCGCTGTTCCCCGGCACCTGCGGCGGGGCCACCGCCGGGGCGTCCGGGGTCGAGGAGACGACCGGCTCGGCCGGCTGTTCCGTCTCGTCCCCCGCCGTCAGCGCCAGGCCGACGACCGTGCCGAGCGCCGCCACCGTGAGCGCCCCGGCGGCGGCCAGCAGCACCGCCTTGTGCCGCTGGAGCGGCCCGGGCGCGGGTCGGCGTACGAACGGGGCCGGCGCGGGTGCCGGACCCCCGGGAGCCGGGGCGAACGCGTCCGCGTAGACCTGGGACAGGGTCGCGGGGGCACCGCCCGGCGGGCCGATCACCCGCGTCACCTGGGTGACCGCCTCGGCCCCGGCCGGCTTCGGCCCGCCCGCCGGGCCCGCCGGAGCCGCCGGGCCCGGCGGCAGCGCGGGCAGCAGCGGCGGGGCCTCCAGCCGCAGCGGCGGCGAGGCCTTGTCCTTCAGCGCCTCCCGGTCGGTGACCAGCGCCAGCGCCCGCCGCCCGGAGACGGTCCCCCGCTTGTCCGCGAGCGCCCCGCGCAGCCCGATCGAGGCCTCCAGCTCCGCCCGCGCCCGGTCCAGCCGTCCCTCGCACAGCGCGAGCACGCCCAGCTCGTGGTGGAAGTACGCCTGCTCGGCGACCTCCCCCGCCTTCCGCGCGGCCTCCGCGCCCGAGCGCAGCACCCGCTCCCAGGCCTCCCAGTACGGCGCCGCCGCGAGGGCCGGGGCCGCCGTGCGGGCCAGCAGTACGGCGGCCACCACGTCGGCCCCGGCCAGCGCGGCCAGGACCGCCCCGGCTTCCGCCGCGACCCGCTCCGGCGTCACCGAGGCGTGCCCGGTCCACCAGGCGTAGTGCCGGGCGGCGGTACGCGCCTCCTCGGCGGCGGTCTCCCCGTACCCGGCCTCCTCCAGCTGCCGAGCGACCCCCTCCGCGAGCCGGTGGCGCGGGCCGACGGGGGTGATCAGCCCGCAGGCCAGCAGCTCCGCGACGGCGGCGTCGGCGTGCGTGTCCCCGACCAGCGCGGGCAGGTGGGCGTGGTGCGGGAGCTCCCCGCCCAGCGCGCAGGCGATGCGCAGGGCGGCCCGGGCCGATTCGCTGACCCGGGAGGCCAGCAGTTCGGCGGGGGCCGCGGCCTGCGCCAGGGTGGGCAGCGGCACGTGGCCGTGGTCGCGGGGGCGCTTCTCGAAGACCCCGGGTTCCTCGTCCTCGTCGTCGGGGGCGGTGCGGTTGAGCTCGTCGCGCCGGCGCAGCAGCGCGGCGGCCTGGACGAAGCGCAGCGGCAGGCCTTCGGAGGCGAAGCGCAGGTCCTCCGCCCAGGCCGTCTCCTCGTCGGTGAGCGTCCTGCCGGTGGCGGCCTCCAGCAGGAGTGCGCAGTCGGTGCGGCCGAGGCCGCCGAGGACGACCTCCTCCAGGTGCGAGTCGTCGGAGGGGGCTTTGGTGTCGGGGGTGGCGGCCAGCAGGTAGGCGCATTCGGGGGTGGCGCGCAGCAGCTCGTCGAGGGCGGCGCCGCCCAGCTCCAGGTCGTCGAGGAGGACGATCGCGCCGATCTCGGCCACTCCTTCGAGGAGCCGGGCGCGGTCGGGGCGCTCGCCCCGGGTGTCGTACACGGTGGCGTAGAGGGTGTGGAGCAGTTCGCCGGGCTGCTGCTGGCCGTGGCCGCTGAGCCGGACGACCCCGTCGGGCGCGAGGTCGGCGCAGTCGTCGGCGACGGCGTCGAGCAGGACGGAACGGCCGGATCCGGCGGGTCCGGTCAGCCGTACGGAGCGGCCGCGCCCGAGGAGCCGTACCAGGCGTTCCCGTTCCTCGGAGCGGTCCAGGAGCGGCAGGGCGGGCGGGGGCGGCCCGGGCAGTACGGGCGGGCGCGCGGCGGCGTCGCGGTCGGCGCGGGCCGCGGCGCCGCGCTTGGCGGGGCGGCGTGCCGCCGCCTCGCGGGCTCCGGGCCGCAGGGGTTCGATCTCGCTGCCGTCGACGGGGTTGACGGTGAGGGTGAACTCGCCGGTGGTCAGGGTGACGACCCGGGCGGGTGCCAGGGTCTGCGGCGCGGGGGCCGCGGGCTGGGCCGCCGGGGCGCCGGCCGGCCGGGCCGGGGTCTTCTCGTCCTGGCCGGGCTGCCCCTGTGTTCGGTCCATGCCCCAGTCCCCCGATCGCGTCGCGCGCCGCGCCGTCTCGCCGTCTTCGTCGTGCCCGGCGCCCGCTCACGTCTTGTCGCCACCGGTCCGGTTTTCGCCCGACCCTAGACCGTGGCCGGGGCGGCCGTCACCGCAGGGGTGCCTTCACCACCGGACCGTTACGATTCCTGCGGATCCCCCGCCCGACCCTAATCCTTGCGGCCGGTCACGGCCACGGTGACGCCGAGGCCGATCATCGCGAGCCCGCCGGCCCCGCCGATCGCGGACAGGCGGCGCGGTGATCCGGCGAACCAGTCGCGGGTGGTGGCGGCGGCGAGTCCCCAGAGGCTGTCGAAGACGATCGCGATCAGGTTGAAGACCAGGCCGAGCAGGAGCATCTGGAGCATGACGTGGCCCTGCTCGCGGTCGACGAACTGGGGCAGCACGGCGGCGAAGAAGACGATGGTCTTGGGGTTGGCCACGCCGACCGCGAAGCCCTCGCCGAGGGTCCGCAGGGTGCCGGCCCGGGCGGGCGGGGCCGCCTCGGCGACGGCGTCGCTCAGGGAGCCGCGGCTGCGGATCGCCTTGACGCCGAGGTGGACGAGGTAGGCGGCGCCGGCCAGCTTCAGGAGGGTGAAGACGAGGACGGAGCGCTCGACGACGGCTCCGACGCCGAGCGCCACGGCCACGACGAGCACGTACGCGCCGAGCGTGTTCCCGGCCACCGTGGTCAGCGCGGCCCGGCGGCCCTGGGCGAGCGCCCGTCCGACGACGAAGAGCACGCTGGGGCCGGGGATCACGATCAGCACGAGGGACATGGCCACGAAGGCCAGCAGTCGGTCGGTGGACACCATGGGCCCATGTAAGCGGAGGCCGCCCCGGGGCCGCAGCCCCTTTTTCCGGCCCGGAGGGCCCGCCCCGCGCGCGCCCGGCCCGGCCCCGCCCGCCCCGGTCAGACCCGGGGCAGGCTCTCCGCTTCCAGCCCGCCCTCGATCGCGAGGATGCGGTGCAGCCGGGTCGCGACGAGCAGCCGCTGCATCCGGTCGGGGACGCCGCGCAGGACCAGGCGCCGCCCGGTCCGGCCGGCCCGCCGGTGCGCACCCATGATGACGCCGAGTCCGGTCGCGTCCCAGGAGTCGAGTCCGGTCAGGTCGAGCACGAGGTCGCCGTGGCCGTCGTCGAGGGCGGTGTGGAGGACCGTACGGGCGTCAGCCGCGCTGCGCACGTCGAGGCGGCCCCCGACTGCGAGTTCGGCGTGGTCGCCCCTGATGTGCATGTGTGCTCCCCGGCTTTACTGCGTACGTGTGGTCCGACGGGTCCGTGGTCGGCAACTCTCACTGCAACTGACTGCCGTGCGGGCGGTGAAGTTGCCGACCGTGAGCGAACCGATACCTAATTCACCCCGTAGGGTGCGGGGACTCGAACGCCCGTGCTCAGTGCTTGTAGAAGCCCTGGCCGCTCTTGCGGCCGATGTCGCCCGCGTCGACCATGCGGCGCATCAGCTCCGGCGGGGCGAACTTCTCGTCCTGGCACTCGGTGTAGATGTTGCTGGTGGCGTGCAGCAGGATGTCGACGCCGGTGAGGTCGGCGGTGGCGAGCGGGCCCATGGCGTGCCCGAAGCCCAGCTTGCAGGCGATGTCGATGTCCTCGGCGGTGGCGACGCCCGATTCGTAGAGCTTCGCGGCCTCGACGACCAGCGCGGAGATCAGACGGGTGGTCACGAAGCCGGCGACGTCGCGGTTGACGACGATGCAGGTCTTGCCGACCGACTCGGCGAACGCGCGGGTGGTGGCGAGGGTTTCGTCGCTCGTCTTGTAGCCGCGGACCAGCTCGCAGAGCTGCATCATCGGGACGGGCGAGAAGAAGTGCGCGCCGACGACCCGCTCCGGGCGCTCCGTGACGGCCGCGATCTTGGTGATCGGGATGGCGGAGGTGTTGGAGGCCAGGACGGCGTCCTCGCGCACGATCTTGTCGAGGGTGCGGAAGATGTCGTGCTTGACCTCGAGCTTCTCGAAGACGGCCTCGACGACGATGTCCACGTCGGCGACCGCGTCGAGGTCGGTGGTCGTGGTGATCCGGGCCAGGGCCGCCTCGGCGTCCTCGGCGGTCATCTTGCCCTTGGAGACGAACTTGTCGTACGAGGCCTTGATGCCGTCGGTGCCCCGGGTCAGCGCGGCGTCGGTGACGTCCCGCAGGACGACGTCCCAACCCGCCTGAGCGGAGACCTGAGCGATCCCGGAACCCATCAGTCCCGCGCCGATGACGGCGAGCTTCCCAGCCACTGCACACCCCTCGTTGTTCTCAGTACGACCCGGCCTCGTAGCCTCTCCGGCGGAGACTAGCGCCCGTGAGGGGCCCAGTGACCGTGAAGTAACACGCGTCACGTCTCAGATGACGGACATCACACCGGGACGGCCCACCAGGCGTGCGCCGCCTCACAGTTCAGATTTCGCCACCGCCGCAGCGGGCCACCAGCTCATCGATGCGGCCCAGTTCCCACCGGGCGGCCGGGAGGTGGCCGAGGTCCAGGGCCATCGCGGCGCGGCCGGCGAGGTACTGGGCGTCCTCGCGCGTGTGCGCGTCCGCTCCGGGGTGGTCGTCGAGCCGCCGGACGGCCCGCGCCACCCGGTCCCGGAGCGTGCCGGCCTCGTGGAGCAGCGGCTTCCCCGGGGCGCGCTCGGTGCGCGCCAGGTCCTTGGCGTAGTCCCAGGCCCGGGCGTCCCGCTCGGCGGGGCGGACCGCGTCGGGGTGGTGGGGGTGGCCGGTCCAGGGGTGGGCCAGGCCGCGCAGGTCGAGGCAGCGGTCGAGGGCGAGGCCGAGGTCCCCGGCGGCGACGGCCGCGCGGCCCGATTCGGCGCGGCGGGCGGCTTCGTCCCGGTCGGGGTGGCCCCACCCGTCGCCGGGCCGGCGCGAGGCGAGGAAGCCCGCCAGGGCATCGATCTCCAGGGCCGCGTCGGCCCGCCGCCAGATGTCGTACGTGTCGTCCAAGGCGCCGCTCCCCCGCTCCCAGGGCCACCGCGGCCCCGGCACGACGGTACGCGGCCTGCGGCCCCGTCTACGCTGGCGCCATGGTGAACCTGACGCGCATCTACACCCGTACCGGCGACAAGGGCACGACCGCCCTGGGGGACATGAGCCGGACCCGGAAGACGGACCTGCGGATCTCCGCGTACGCCGACGCCAACGAGGCCAACGCGGCGATCGGGACGGCGATCGCGCTGGGCGGGCTGCCGGAGGAGCTCGTGAAGGTCCTGGTCCGGGTGCAGAACGACCTGTTCGACGTCGGTGCCGACCTGTGCACCCCGGTTGTCGAGGACCCCGAGTACCCGCCGCTGCGGGTGGAGCAGTTCTACGTGGACCGGCTGGAGGCGGACTGCGACGTCTTCAACGAGCGGCTGGAGAAGCTGCGCAGCTTCATCCTCCCCGGCGGCACCCCCGGCGCGGCCCTGCTGCACCAGGCGTGCACGGTGGTGCGGCGGGCGGAGCGCTCGACGTGGGCGGCGCTGGAGGAGTACGGCGAGGTGATGAACCCGCTGACGGCCACCTACCTGAACCGCCTCTCCGACCTCCTGTTCATCCTGGCGAGGACGGCGAACAAGGAGGTCGGCGACGTGCTCTGGGTCCCGGGCGGGGAGCGCTAGGGGGTGTCGTCACAGCGGGCCCTGGCGCTTGGTTCCGGCCAGTTCGGGGTCCCGGCCCGCGTCGGCGTCCGCGCCCGCCGGGGCCTTCCGGGGCCAGATCGTGTAGCTCGCGGCGATCACGGCCTGGATGCCGACGATCTTCAGCGCGCCGCCCTGGCACGCCTGGAGGATGCCGGTGTCGGCGGCGTCGCCGACGTACCAGATGCCTGCCTGGAGCAGTCCGTACGCGACGGCGGCGCCGGCCAGGGTCCGCGCCCACAGCTGCCACTCGTGGACCGCGCGGGCCTTGCCGTACTTGGTCCCCGGCGGCTTCGGGCCCCCGGCGAACCGGTGGGCGGCGTGCCCGTCGATCCACTTCACGGTGTAGTGGCCGTAGCCGACGGTGTAGCCGATGTAGAGGGCCGCGACCCCGTGGCGCAGGCTCGGCTCGCCGCCGTTCTTCAGGTCGATGAAGGAGGCCACCAGCAGCACCAGCTCCAGCAGCGGCTCGCACAGCAGCAGCGCGGCCCCCAGCCGCGGCATTCCGGCCAGGTAGCGGAGCGCCAGTCCGCCCGCCAGCAGCACCCAGAAGCCGACCTCACAGGCGATGATCAGCCCGACGAGCATGACGGCTCTCCTCTCCTCGCTCGGATCTCCCGGGTCCCCGGGTCCCGGGGTTCCCCGTTCTCCTCCAAGGGTTCCGGCCGCCGTGCCCCGGCGCGTCGTCGCCAGTGACGAAAGCCCGCTGCACCTTTCGATGTAGCGGCTTCTCAGCCCGGGTACCGAGGCCGCGCCGGACGGGACCGTGTTGGATGGGGGCGTGCTCCCGAAGATCCCCCGCCCGCACCGCGACGACGTCCTCCTCGCGGCCGTCAGCGTGTCCGCCGGCCTGCTGCTGTGGGCGCTCGGCGTGCACAGCACTCCCAGCCGGCACCTCCTGCCCGACTGGGCGGTGCTCGTCCCCCTGGCGGCGCTCGGGGCCATGGAGCTGCTGCGCCGCTCCGCGCCGCAGGTCACCCTGACGGTCGGCACCGTCGCCCTGGTGGCGGACCAGTTCACGCTGGGCAACATCGCCAGCGTCATCATCTTCACCGACCTGATGTACGCGGCCGTGGTGTACGGCAAGCCGGCGATGGCCCGCCGGCTCCCGGTCAGCACCGGCCTGATCACCGTCGCCGTCACGATCGGCTCCCTGGTCTGGCTGCGCACCCCGCAGGCCCTGCTGATCGGCGTGATCACCGGCATCGTCAGCTTCGCCCCGGCCCTCACGGGCGCCACGCTGCGCAACCACCGCGAGGCGGCGGAGGCCGCCCGGCTGCGCGCCGAGCAGACGGCGCTGCTGGCCGAGATGGACCGTACGCAGGCCGTGGTCGCCGAGCGGGCGAGGATGGCGCGGGAGCTGCACGACATGGTGGCCAACCACCTCTCGGCGATCGCGATCCACTCCACCGCCGCGCTGTCCATCGACTCCCCCGCCACCAGCCGCGAGGCCCTCGGGGTGATCCGGGAGAACAGCGTGCAGGGGCTGTCGGAGATGCGCCGGCTGATCGGGCTGCTGCGGGACGCCGGGGCGGAGCAGGAAGCCGTCGCGGTGCCCTCCCTGGACGGGCTGGACGCCCTGCTGGGGCAGGCCCGTACCAATGGGTCGGCGAGCGGCCTGGACTTCGTCCTGGCGGACGAGCGGCCCGCGGGGCCGCCGCTGCCGGCGCCCGTGGAGCTGGCGGCGTACCGGATCGTCCAGGAGTCGCTGACGAACGCCATCAAGCACGCGGTCCCCGGCACGGTCCGGGTCCGCGTGGCGCACGGCGCGGGGCTGCTGACGGTGGCGGTCGACTCGCCGTACGGGGAGCGTCCGCAGCCGCGCGCCCCGGGTTCCGGGGCCGGGCTGATCGGCATGCGGGAGCGCACGGAGCTGCTGGGCGGGACGTTCACGGCGGGTGCGTCGGGCAGGGTGTGGCAGGTGCGGGCGGCGCTGCCCGCGGAGGAAGGGGCGGTGCGGTCATGACCATCAGGGTCGTCGTGGCGGAGGACCAGCGGGCGGTACGGGCCGGCCTGGTGCTGATCCTGGGCAGTGCGGGTGACGTCGAGGTGGTGGGCGAGGCCGCCGACGGCGAGGAGGCGGTGCGGCTGGCCGAGGAGCTGCGGCCGGACCTGGTCCTCATGGACGTGCAGATGCCGAGGCTCGACGGGGTGTCGGCCACCCGGCAGGTGGTGGAGCGGGGACTGGCGGACGTCCTGGTGCTGACCACCTTCGACCTGGACGAGTACGTCTTCGGGGCGCTGCGGGCGGGCGCGTCGGGTTTCCTGCTGAAGGACGCGGACGCCTCGGAGCTGATCGAGGCGGTGCGTACGGTGGCGCGCGGCGAGGGGCTGATCGCCCCGGCGGTGACGCGTCGGCTGATCGCGGAGTTCGCGGCTCCGAAGGCGGTACGGGCGGCCGTGCGGCCGGGGGCGGCAGCGGCGGTGGAGTCGCTGACGCGGCGCGAGCGGGAGGTGCTGGGGGCGCTGGGCGAGGGGCTGTCGAACGCCGAGATCGCCGTACGGCTGGACATGGCGGAGGCCACGGTGAAGACGCACGTCAGCAGGCTGCTGGGGAAGCTGGAGCTGCGGAGCCGGGTCCAAGCGGCCGTATTGGCACAGGAGTTGGGGATCTAGACGGCCTCTGGAGCTGAGGTCTGGACCTCTTGACGCTTGGTCCAGACCTTTCTAGTCTCACCGCATCACTGTGGTGAGCGTGCCATGACAAAGAGCGACATCGGGCGTGCTCACGGGCGGCGCAGGTCCCACCCCCATGTACCGGTCGGCCCCACGACCGGTACGGACCTACCGAGGAGCACCCTTGAGCACAGCACCCCCACGACCCAATCGTCTGTTCAGGAGACTGGCCGCCGTCGTGGCGGCCCTCGCCCTGCCCGTCGCCGGCCTCGTCGGCCTGGCCGGCCCGGCGCAGGCGGCCGCGTCCGCGACCGCGACCTACACCAAGGTCTCCGACTGGGGCTCCGGCTTCGAGGGCAAGTGGACGGTGAAGAACACCGGCACCACCACCCTCAGCAGCTGGACCGTGGAGTGGGACTACCCGGCCGGCACCCGGGTGACCTCCGCCTGGGACGCCACCGTCACCAGCTCGGGCAACCACTGGACCGCCAAGAACGTCGGCTGGAACGGCACCCTGGCCCCGGGCGCCACCGTCACCTTCGGCTTCAACGGCACCGGCACCGGCGCCCCCGGCGGCTGCAAGATCAACGGCAGCTCCTGCGACGGCGGCACCGACCCCGCCGACAACCCGCCCTCGGCCCCCGGCACTCCCACCGCCTCCGCCGTCACCGAGACCGGCCTGACCCTGTCCTGGACGGCGGCCACCGACGACAAGGGCGTCAAGAACTACGACGTCTACCGCAACGGCTCCCGCCTCACCACCGTCACCGGCACCACCTTCGGCGACAGCGGCCTGACCAAGGGCACCACGTACACGTACGCGGTCACCGCGCGTGACACCGCCGGCCAGACCGGCCCCTCTTCCGGCGAGCTCTCGGTGACCACCCCGGGCGGCGGCACCGAGCCCCCGGACCCGGGCGCCAAGGTCAAGCTCGGCTACTTCACGAACTGGGGCGTCTACGGCCGCAACTACCACGTGAAGAACCTGGTGACCTCCGGCAGCGCCTCGAAGATCACCCACATCAACTACGCCTTCGGAAACGTCCAGGGCGGCAAGTGCACCATCGGCGACGGCTACGCCGACTACGACAAGGCCTACACCGCCGACCAGAGCGTCGACGGCGTCGCCGACACCTGGGACCAGCCCCTGCGCGGCAACTTCAACCAGCTGCGCAAGCTGAAGGCCAAGTACCCGCACATCAAGATCCTCTACTCCTTCGGCGGCTGGACCTGGTCCGGCGGCTTCGGCCAGGCCGCCCAGAACCCGGCCGCCTTCGCCGACTCCTGCCACGCCCTGGTCGAGGACCCCCGCTGGGCGGACGTCTTCGACGGCATCGACATCGACTGGGAGTACCCCAACGCCTGCGGTCTGACGTGCGACACCAGCGGCGCCGCCTCCTTCAAGAACCTGATGTCGGCCCTGCGCGCCAAGTTCGGCTCGAACTACCTGGTCACCGCCGCGATCTCCGCCGACGGCTCCAACGGCGGCAAGCTCGACCTCGCCGACTACGCGGGGGCGGCCCAGCACGTCGACTTCTACAACGTCATGACGTACGACTTCTTCGGCGCGTGGGACGCCAAGGGCCCGACCGCCCCGCACTCCCCGCTGACCTCCTACGCCGGCATCCCGATCGCCGGCTTCAACTCCGAGGCCGCCATCACCAAGCTCAAGGGCAAGGGCATCCCCGGATCCAAGCTCAACCTCGGCATCGGCTTCTACGGCCGCGGCTGGACCGGCGTCACCCAGGACGCCCCCGGCGGCACCGCCACCGGGCCCGCCCCGGGCACCTACGAGCAGGGCATCGAGGACTACAAGGTCCTCAAGAGCAGCTGCCCGGCGACCGGCACCGTCGCCGGCACCGCCTACGCCAAGTGCGGCAGCAACTGGTGGAGCTACGACACCCCCGCCACCATCGCCGGGAAGATGACCTGGCTGAAGAACCAGGGCCTCAAGGGCGCCTTCTTCTGGGAATTCAGCGGCGACACCGCGAACGGCGAACTGGCCGGCGCGATCCACACCGGGCTGCAGTAACCCCCACGCACTGCACGTCCCCGGTGACACGACGAAGCCGGGGAGGCGGGACCGTCCCCCGCCTCCCCGGCTTCCTCACGTGCGTACCACCGGCCCGCATCAGGCCACGTTCACCCTCCCCCGGACTTCGTCCGGGGGGGGACCCCCATCCAGCGGGCAAGGAAGTCAGGCCACATTCACCCGCTGGCCGGGCGGCGCGGCCTCCAGCCAGGCCAGGAACCCGGTCAGCGCGTCCTCGCTCATCGCCAGCTCCAGGCGCGTCCCCTGGTGGGAACAGCCGAGCACGACGGCGTCGGACAGCAGGGCCAGCTCCTCCTCGCCCTGCGGCGCGCGCCGGGCGAGCACCTCGATGGAGGAACGCTCCAGCAGCCGGCGCGGGCGCGGGGAGTACGAGAACACCCGGAACCACTCGATGCGGTCACCGCTGTAGCGGGCGACCCCGTAGACCCACCCCTTGCCGGAGAGGTCGGGCTCCTCGGCCACGCCCCAGCGCAGGCTGCAGTCGAAGGTCCCGCCGGAACGCTGGATGAGTCTGCGGCGCAGCCCGAACACGAACAGCCCGATCACCACCAGGGCTACGACCAGGCCGCTCACAAGCAGAGCGAGGAGCATCTTCACCGACCTCCTCGCTCATCGAAAACCGCACAAACAAAAAGTACGTACATCGCCTCAGCCGCGACCCGGTCCGGAAAATTCCAGACCTGACCGCGGCTGAGGTATCAAACTGTTCGGTACGGGGCTCAGTGCCCCGCGACCGCGCGCAGCCGGACATCGGCGCGACGTTCGGCGGCCGCGTCGGCCTCCGACTTCGCGCGCTCCAGTGCCCGCTCCGCACGCTGGACGTCAATCTCGTCCGCGAGCTCGGCGATCTCGGCCAGCAGGGACAGCTTGTTGTCCGCGAACGAGATGAATCCGCCGTGCACCGCGGCGACGACAGTGCCGCCCTCGCTGGTACGGATGGTCACCGGGCCCGATTCCAGCACACCGAGAAGCGGCTGGTGACCGGGCATGACGCCGATGTCGCCGGACGTGGTGCGGGCGACGACCAGGGTGGCCTCGCCGGACCAGACATTGCGGTCCGCCGCGACCAGCTCGACGTGCAGCTCAGCAGCCAAGGTGGCTCCTCGGGTCACCACCCGGCGGGTCAGCCGGGTGTTGGGTCAAATTCTAATGGGCGTGGGGAGAGGGACGGGACGCACCCGCCCCTCTCCTTGACGTGAAACCTGCGAACCGGATGCGCTCCTCGCGGAGCGCGCCGGATCAGGAGACGCCCAGCTCCTTGGCGTTGGCCTTCAGGTCCTCGATGCCACCGCACATGAAGAACGCCTGCTCGGGGAAGTGGTCGTACTCACCGTCGCAGATCGCGTTGAACGCGGCGATCGACTCGTCGAGCGGAACGTCCGAACCGTCCACGCCGGTGAACTGCTTGGCGACGTGGGTGTTCTGCGACAGGAAGCGCTCGACACGGCGGGCACGGTGGACAACGAGCTTGTCCTCCTCGCCCAGCTCGTCGATACCGAGAATCGCGATGATGTCCTGGAGGTCCTTGTACTTCTGAAGGATCCCCTTGACGCGCATGGCGGCCGCGTAGTGGTCCGCCGCGATGTAGCGGGGGTCCAGGATGCGGGACGTGGAGTCCAGCGGGTCCACGGCCGGGTAGATGCCCTTCTCGGAGATCGGACGGGAGAGAACCGTCGTCGCGTCGAGGTGGGCGAAGGTGGTCGCCGGCGCCGGGTCGGTGAGGTCGTCGGCGGGGACGTAGATCGCCTGCATGGAGGTGATCGAGTGACCACGGGTCGAGGTGATGCGCTCCTGGAGGAGACCCATCTCGTCGGCCAGGTTCGGCTGGTAACCCACCGCGGAGGGCATACGGCCGAGCAGGGTCGACACCTCGGAACCGGCCTGGGTGTACCGGAAGATGTTGTCGATGAAGAACAGGACGTCCTGCTTCTGAACATCGCGGAAGTACTCCGCCATGGTCAGACCGGCCAGGGCGACGCGCAGACGGGTGCCCGGGGGCTCGTCCATCTGGCCGAAGACCAGCGCGGTCTTGTCCAGAACGCCGGAGTCCGACATCTCCTCGATGAGGTCGTTGCCCTCACGGGTACGCTCACCGACGCCCGCGAACACCGACACACCGTCGTGGTTGTTGGCGACGCGGTAGATCATTTCCTGGATCAGAACGGTCTTGCCGACACCGGCACCACCGAACAGACCGATCTTTCCACCCTTGACGTACGGGGTGAGGAGGTCGATGACCTTGACGCCGGTCTCGAACATCTCGGTCTTCGACTCGAGCTCGTCGAAGTTCGGGGCCTTGCGGTGGATCGCCCAGCGCTCGGTGACCTCGGCGTTCGCCTCGGGGTAGTTCAGCACCTCACCGAGGGTGTTGAACACCTTGCCCTTGGTGAAGTCACCGACGGGAACGGTGATGCCCGAACCCGTGTCGGTCACCGGGGCCTGGCGGACCAGACCGTCGGTGGGCTGCATCGAGATGGTGCGGACCATGCCGTCACCCAGGTGCTGCGCGACCTCGAGGGTCAGCGTCTTGAGCGCGCCCTCCTCGGCCGGGTCGGCGACCTGGACGGTCAGCGCGTTGTAGATGTCGGGCATCGCGTCGACGGGGAACTCCACGTCGACGACCGGGCCGATGACCCGGGCGATGCGGCCCGTGGCAGCGGCCGTCTCAACAGAGGTCGTCATTACTTGTCACTCCCCGCGGTCGCGTCGGCCATGGCGCTCGCGCCACCGACGATCTCGCTGATTTCCTGGGTGATTTCGGCCTGGCGGGCCGCGTTGGCAAGCCGGGAGAGGCTCTTGATGAGCTCACCGGCGTTGTCGGTCGCCGACTTCATCGCACGGCGGCGGGCTGCGTGCTCGGAAGCAGCGGCCTGCAGCAGCGCGTTGTAGACGCGGCTCTCGACGTAGCGCGGCAGAAGGGCGTCGAGGACGTCCTCCGCCGACGGCTCGAACTCGAACAGCGGAAGGATCTCGCCCTTCGCACCGTCCTCCTCCGCAGCCTTCTCGAGGCTGAGCGGCAGCATCCGGTCGTCCACCGGGCTCTGCGTCATCATCGACACGAATTCCGTGAAGACGATGTGCAGCTCGTCGACGCCGCCCTCGGCCGTCTCCTTCTGGATGGCCTCGATCAGCGGACCCGCGACGCGCTTGGCGTCGGCGTACTCCGGGCTGTCGGTGAAGCCGGTCCACGAGTCCGTGACCTTGCGCTCACGGAAGCCGTAGTACGCGACACCCTTGCGGCCGACGATGTAGCTGTCGACCTCCTTGCCCTCCGCGCGGAGCCGCTCGGTGAGCCGGTCGGCCTGCTTGATGGCGTTCGAGGAGTAGCCGCCGGCCAGACCGCGGTCGCTCGTGATGAGCAGGACCGCGGCGCGGGTCGGCGCCTCGACCTCGGTGGTCAGGGCGTGCTTGTTGTTCGAGCCGGTCGCCACCGCGGTCACCGCACGGGTGAGCTCGGTCGCGTACGGCATCGACGCCGCCACCTTGCGCTGCGCCTTGACGATGCGCGAGGCGGCGATCATCTCCATCGCCTTGGTGATCTTCTTGGTCGCCGTGATGGCACGGATGCGACGCTTGTAGACCCGGAGCTGCGCTCCCATGAGTCAGGTCCCTTCCGTCGTCACTTGGAGACGTTGACGGCCGGCACGTCCTCGCCCAGGAGCTTGCCGTCCGAGGTCTCGAACTGGCGCTTGAAGGCCGCGATGGCGTCCGCGATGGAGGACAGGGTGTCGTCCGACATCTTGCCGCCGTCCGCGATGGAGGTCAGGAGGTCCTTGCGCTCGCGGCGCAGGTGCTCCAGCAGCTCCGACTCGAAGCGACGGATGTCGACGACCGGGACGTCGTCCATCTTGCCGGTGGTGCCGGCCCAGACGGAGACGACCTGCTCCTCGACGGGCATCGGCTGGTACTGGCCCTGCTTCAGCAGCTCGACCATGCGCTTGCCGCGCTCCAGCGAGGACTTCGACGCGGCGTCCAGGTCGGAACCGAAGGCGGCGAACGCCTCCAGCTCGCGGTACTGGGCCAGGTCGACGCGCAGACGGCCGGAAACCTGCTTCATGGCCTTGTGCTGGGCGGAGCCACCGACGCGGGAGACCGAGATACCGACGTTCAGCGCCGGGCGCTGGCCCGCGTTGAACAGGTCGGACTCCAGGAAGCACTGGCCGTCGGTGATGGAGATGACGTTGGTCGGGATGAACGCCGAGACGTCGTTGGCCTTGGTCTCGACGATCGGCAGACCGGTCATCGAGCCGGCACCCATGTCGTCGGAGAGCTTCGCGCAGCGCTCCAGCAGACGGGAGTGCAGGTAGAAGACGTCACCCGGGTAGGCCTCGCGGCCCGGCGGGCGGCGCAGCAGCAGCGACACGGCGCGGTAGGCGTCGGCCTGCTTCGACAGGTCGTCGAAGATGATCAGGACGTGCTTGCCGGCGTACATCCAGTGCTGGCCGATGGCGGAACCGGTGTACGGCGCCAGGTACTTGAAGCCGGCCGGGTCGGACGCCGGGGCGGCGACGATCGTCGTGTACTCGAGCGCGCCGGCCTCTTCCAGGGCGCCGCGAACGGACGCGATGGTCGAGCCCTTCTGGCCGATGGCGACGTAGATGCAGCGGACCTGCTTGTTCACGTCGCCGGAGCGCCAGTTGTCACGCTGGTTGATGATCGTGTCGACGGCCAGAGCGGTCTTGCCGGTCTGACGGTCGCCGATGATCAGCTGACGCTGGCCACGGCCGATCGGCACCATCGCGTCGACGGCCTTGTAGCCGGTCTGCATGGGCTCGTGCACCGACTTACGGACCATGACGCCCGGGGCCTGCAGCTCGAGGGCGCGACGGCCTTCGGTCGCGATCTCGCCGAGGCCGTCGATCGGGTTGCCGAGCGGGTCGACAACGCGGCCGAGGTAGCCCTCGCCGACGCCTACGGAGAGGACCTCACCGGTGCGCTGCACCGGCTGACCCTCCTCGATACCGCTGAACTCGCCGAGGACGATCGCACCGATCTCGCGCTCCTCGAGGTTGAGGGCGAGACCGAGGGTGCCGTCCTCGAACTTCAGCAGCTCGTTCGCCATGGCGGAGGGCAGGCCCTCCACCTTCGCGATGCCGTCGCCGGCAACGCTGACCGTTCCGACCTCCTCGCGCGAGGCCGCGTCCGGCTGGTACGACTGGACAAAGGTCTCCAGTGCGTCCCGGATCTCCTCCGGCCGGATCGTGAGCTCCGCCATCTGGGTTCCCTGCTCTCCTTGTTGGGCCTGAAGCTTCTTAGGGGTCTGGGGGTGACCCCCAGGAATCTTCTGCAAGTTCTGCACGGCCCAACCGGGCCGCTAGGAATGCTTTGTATCTGTTGGTGGCGGCTGGTCAGCCGGCCATGCGGCGCGACGCCTCGGCGAGGCGGTCCGCGATGGTGCCGTCGATGACCTCGTCGCCGACCCGCACCGAGATCCCGCCGAGGACCGTGGGGTCCACGTCGAGGTTCAGGTGCATCTGGCGGCCGTACAGCTTGGCCAGCACCGCGCCGAGACGCTGCTTCTGCACGTCGCTGAGCGGGATCGCGCTGGTCACGGTGGCGACCATGCGGTCCCGGCGCTCGGCGGCGAGCTTGGAGAGGGACTCGAGTCCCGCTTCCAGGCTACGTCCACGCGGGTGCGTGACGAGACGGATGACCAGACGCTCGGTGACGGCGTTCACCTTGCCGCCGAGCAGGCTGCGGAGCAGCTCGCTCTTGGCGGAGCCGGTGGCGGCGCGGTCGGTCAGCGCGGAGCGCAGCTCGGTGTTCGAGGCGACGATCCGGCCGAAGCGGAAGACCTCGTCCTCGACGTTGTCGAGCGCGCCGCCCTGCTGGGCCGCCGTGAGGTCGGCGGTGGCCGCCAGCTCCTCCAGCGCGTCCACCAGGTCGCGGGACTGCGACCAGCGGGAGCGCGCCATGCCGGACACCAGGTCGAGGGTCTCCCCGCCCACCTGGCCGGACAGCAGCCGGCCGACCAGCTCGGCCTTGGCCTCGCCGGACTGCGCCGGGTCCGTGATGACCCGACGCAGCGAGACCTCACGGTCGAGCAGCGCGGTGACGGCTGCCAGCTCACCGGCGAGCTTCGCCGCGTCGACGGACGTGTTGTCCGTCAGTGCGTCGAGGCGCTCGCGCGCGGAGGCCAGCGCCTCGCGGCTCGCTCCGTTCATCGGGCCGCCTCGGCCTTCTCCTCAAGCTCGCTGAGGAAGCGGTCGATGGTGCGGCTCTGACGGGCGACGTCCTCGAGGGACTCGCCGACGAGCTTGCCGGCCAGGTCGGTGGCGAGCTTGCCCACGTCCTGACGCAGCGCCTGAGCGGCGGCCTTGCGGTCTGCCGCGATCTGGGCGTGACCGGCAGCGATGATCTCCTCACGCTGCCGCTGGCCCTCTGCGCGCAGTTCTTCCTTGAGCGCAGTGCCCTGCTCCAGCGCGTCCTGGCGCAGGCGCGCGGCCTCGTGCCGGGCCTCGGCGAGCTGGGCCTTGTACTGCTCCAGCACGCTCTGGGCCTCGGTCTGAGCGGCCTCGGCCTTCTCGATACCGCCCTCGATCTGCTCGCGGCGCTCGTCCAGAACCTTGTTGATGTTCGGGAGGAGCTTCTTCGCGAGGAAGCCGAAGACGATGACGAAGGCGATCAGACCGATGACGAGCTCGGGGATCGGCGGGATGAGAGGGTTTTCCATCTCAGCCGCGAGAACCATGAGGTTCACATCAGTGCCTTTCGTCTAGTGGGCTGTTCGTCGAGACCGAGGATCAGGAGCTCGGGTAGACGAACGGCATGACCAGACCGATCAGGGCGAGCGCCTCACAGAAGGCGAAGCCGAGGATCTGGTTGGCGCGGATCAGGCCGGCAGCCTCGGGCTGACGGGCGAGGGCCTGGGTGCCGTTACCGAAGATGATGCCGACGCCGACGCCGGGGCCGATGGCCGCGAGACCGTAACCAACGGAGCTGAGGGAGCCGGTGACGGCGGCAAGGGTCTGGGACATGCCAGTTCTTCCTTCTCTTTCACGGATCCGGTGGGGGTTGGCCACCGGACGAATACGGGGGGCTGAGCGGGGCGGGCCTGGCTCAGTGGTGCTCGGCGAGCGCGCCCTGGATGAAGCTGCAGGCCAGGAGGACGAAGACGTACGCCTGGACAGCCTGGATGAAGAGCTCGAAGGCGGTCATCACGATCACCATCACGAACGACACGCCGGCGTAGGCGATGCCGATGCCGTTCAGCAGGTACCAGCTGGCGATCGTGAAGAGCAGCAGCAGGGTGTGACCGGCGAACATGTTCGCGAAGAGTCGGACCGCGTGGGTGAACGGGCGCACCAGGACGTTCGAGAAGAACTCGATGATCATGATGAGCGGCAGGACGCCGCCGAGGCTCTTGTCGTAACCGGTGAGGTTCTTCAGGCCGCCGACGAAGCCGTGGCGCTTGAAGGTGACCGACATCCAGATGACGTACACGATCAGGGCGAGGACCGCCGGGTACGCGATGATCGAGGTCACGGGGAACTGCGCCACCGGGACGATCGACCAGACGTTCAGGATCCAGACGAAGAAGAACAGCGAGACCATGAAGGGGACGTACTTCTCGCCCTCCTTCTTGCCCAGCGTCTCGTAGACGATGCCGCGGCGCACGAAGTCGTAACCGGCCTCGCCGATCATCTGGAGCTTGCCGGGGATGATCTTCGCCTTGCCGAAGGCGGCCCAGAAGAAGGCCACGATGCTGACGGAGCCCAGGAGGGCCAGCAGCATCGGCTTGTTGAAGTAGGCATTGCTGCCGACTTCGCCCCAGAGCGGCTCGAAGAGGAACGAGTGCAGGCCCGGGCCGGGGAAGCCACATCCGTCGAAGATGTGACAGTCGGTCTCGAAGGCGAGGACCTGCGTCGGGTCAGCACTCACCGCGGGCTCCTTCAGCGTGGCGCATAGGTACGGCAACCTCGTTGTGTCGGCGCGGCGAGCAGCCGCGGTTCGGCACTGGACTGGTGTAACGGGTGTGGGGGCGGCAGTCAGGCATCGAGCCTCGCGATGGAACAGGCGTCAGCTCAGATGCCCGCGCCCGCAGAGCCGCAGTTGGAACCGGACGATAGCAGCATCTCGAACGCACACTTATCCCGGCCCTACCCCTCACGACTTGGACCCCGGGTTTTCGGGCTTTTCACCCTTGGTCGAGTCCGGCTCGACGTAGAGGATCTTCGCCTTCATGTGAGCACGCGTCTGCGCGCCGATCCACACGAGGGTGGCGGCGACGAGCGTGATGGCGAACGCCCGGGGGTTGAACAGTGTCGTGTTCTTGAACACGGCGAGAAAGACGAAGAGCAGCAGGATCTGGGCGGCGTAGAGCATGAGGCCCATGGCCTGGAACAGATGCGGCAGTGATTTGGCCGTGCGCTGCAGAACGATGAAGCCGAGGCCCATGAAAAGGATCACGACCACGGTCGCGACGACTGACCCGACGGCACCCTTGCTCCCGACGACCAGACCGCTGATCAGGGCCGCGATGGCGCCGGCGACAACGGTGGGTACGGCGGTTTGCAGGAGGGATCGGACGTCATCTGACCGCATGGCGGTTTGCTCCGCGTGGTGGTGGGGGCACGGACTCGTACGGGAACTCGTACGGGGACGAGCGTAAGCCCGGTCCGAGTGAGAGCCTCGGGCCAATGGACCGTCGCACTACGGTCCTTCGGCTCTGTCGCCGGGTCTAGTGAACGGTATCACAAACTATTTGATGAGAGCTTTACCTGTCGGGTGTGCTGACTGTCACACATGAGGGCTAACGCGCCCGTGTGTGCAGGACAAGCCACCCCATTGTCTGCTAAAGGGCACCCATGTCCGACATGCGCGCGCGCCGTCAGCGTGCCGATCCGGCCTTACGCCGGTCGGGGAGGCGCGAACGGGGGCCTACGGCGGTCGCCCCGTTGACGCCCGACACGCCCGCCGCGATCGGCCGCGCGGGCTCCGGCTCCGTGCCCGCGTCGTCCCGTACGGCCGCCTCCGCGGCCCGCTCGGCGTGCCGGTAGCGCGGCGGGACCAGCCCCTCGGCCCAGCGCGGCGCCCGCGGGGTGAAACGCGGCATGAGGAGCAGTACGAGGCCCAGCGCGCTCAGCGCGGCGATGGCGAGGACGATCCACATCGAGGCCGAATGGACGGAATAGGCCACCGTGCCGAATGCGATCAGGCCCGACCAGAAATACATGATGAGTACGGCGCGGCTGTGGGAATGTCCGAGCTCCAGGAGCCGGTGGTGCAGGTGGCCGCGGTCCGCCGCGAAGGGCGACTGGCCGTTCCAGGTGCGCCGCACGATCGCGAGGACCAGATCGGCCATCGGAATGGCGATGATCGTCAGGGGCAGCAGCAGCGGAATGAAGACCGGGAGCATCGCGTGCGTCGCGTTGCGCTCACCGCCGACGAAAATGGCCATCGTGTCGGGGTCGACCTGCCCCGTGATCGAGATGGCCGAGGCGGCCAGCACCAGGCCGATCAGCATCGACCCGGAATCCCCCATGAAGATCCGGGCGGGGTGCATGTTGTGCGGCAGGAAGCCCAGGCACATGCCCATGAGGATCGCGGCGAAAAGGGTGGCGGGAGCCGCGGACTCGATGCCGTAGCCGAACCAGATCCGGTAGGCGTAGAGGAAGAACGCGCACGTGGCGATGCACACCATGCCCGCCGCCAGGCCGTCGAGCCCGTCGACGAAATTCACCGCGTTGATGGTGATCACCACGAGCGCCACGGTCAGCAGGGTGCCCTGCCACTGGGTCAGCGACACCGTCCCGATACCGGGAACCGGAATCCACAGGATGGTCAGGCCCTGCATGACCATCACGCCGGCGGCGATCATCTGGGCGCCCAGTTTGATCAGCGCGTCGAGCTCGAACTTGTCGTCCAGGACACCGACCAGCCAGATCAGGGCGGCTCCCGAGAGCAGTGCTCTGGGCTCGTTGGACCGCTCGAAGACCCCGTTGAGGTTCTGCAGGTGGTCGGCGATCAGCAGCCCCGCGCACATGCCGCCGAACATGGCGATGCCCCCGAGCCGCGGTGTCGGCTCGCGGTGCACGTCGCGCGCGCGGATCTCCGGCATGGCGCCGGCCGCGATCGCGAACTTCCGCACGGGTCCGGTCAGCAGGTAGGTCACCGCGACCGTGACGCAAAGCGTCAGCAGATATTCACGCACGGGCTGCCCCAGATGTATCGCCGGCCATCTCAGCCCCACACATTAGCCGCGATGTCACCAGGGACGAGGACGCGCGGAGGCCCCGTTCCGGTTGCACTACGCCATGCTCGTCCCGGTTACGCCCCGTACAGGGGAAATCCACCGGTCAGTTCGGCCACCCGGGTCCGGGTCCGGGCCGCTTCCCCGCCCAGCGCGGCGGCGAACAGCTCCGCGATCCGGGCCATCTCCGCCTCCCCCATCCCCTGCGTGGTCACCGCCGCGGTGCCCAGGCGGATCCCGCGCTGGTCCCCGTACGGCAGCGCGCAGGTGTCGAGGACGATCCCGGCGGCCGCCAGCCGGCCGCGCGCCGTCGGCCCGTCCACACCGAGCCCCGCCGGATCGGCGGTGATCAGGTGGGTGTCCGTCCCGCCGGTCGTCACCGCGAACCCGCGCTGCTCCAGGGCGGCGGCCAGGGCGCGGGCGTTGGCGACGACCCGGTGGGCGTACCTGCTGAACGCCGGGCCGGCCGCCTCCCCGAACGCCACCGCCTTCGCGGCGATGGTGTGCATCTGGGCGCCGCCCTGCGTGAACGGGAACACCGCCCGGTCGACGCGCTCGGCGAACTCGGAGCCGCACAGGACCATCCCGCCACGCGGCCCGCGCAGCACCTTGTGGGTGGTCGCGCAGACCAGGTCCGCGTACGGCACCGGACTCGGCGCGGCCCCTCCGGCGACCAGCCCGATGGGATGGCCGACGTCGGCGATGAGATGGGCCCCGACCTCGTCGGCGATCTCCCGGAACGCCGAGTACTCCAGGTGCCGCGGGTAGGAGATGGAGCCGCACACGATGGCCTTGGGGCGGTGCGTCCGGGCCAGCCGCTGCACCTGCCCGTAGTCGACGAGCCCGGTCTCCGCGTCGACCCCGTACCCCACGAAGTCGAACCAGCGGCCGGAGAAGTTGGCGGGCGAGCCGTGCGTGAGGTGCCCGCCGTGCGCCAGCCCCATCGCCAGGACCGTGTCCCCGGGCCGCAGCAGGGCCGCGTAGGCGGCCAGTACGGCGGCGGAACCGGAATGCGGCTGCACATTGGCGTGCTCCACCCCGAAGAGGGCCCTGGCGCGCTCCACGGCGGTCCGCTCGGCGAGGTCCGCGTACTCGCACCCGCCGTGGTACCGGGCGCCGGGATAGCCCTCCGCGTACTTGTTGGACAGCGCGGAGCCCAGCGCCGCGAGCACGGCGGGAGAGGTGAAGTTCTCGGCGGCGCTCATCTGCAGCGTGGTCGCCTGCCGCTGCCGCTCCCCTTCGAGGATGTCGGCCATCTGCGGGTCCTGCTGCCGCAGGACGTCCGTGGGCTGGGTCATGACGCTCATGGCGCGACTCCCGCACAGTGGGGTACCGGTACCAGCCACTGTAGGCCCGGCCCGCCCTCCGCGCCCCCGCCCGCTTCCGGGACGGCCGCCGGCGCGCCCCGGGGGAAGGTCAGCGCTGCGCGTGGACGCCCGTCAGGGCCGTGACCACCGGGTCCAGCGCCTGGTTGATCTCGTCGCCGATCGACCGGAAGAAGGTGATCGGCGCCCCGTACGGGTCGTACACCTCGTCCGCGTCGACGGACGGCGCCAGCAGCCACCCGCGCAGCGCCGCGGCGGCCCGTACCAGCGCCCGCGCCCGCTCGGCCATGCCGTCGTCCAGCGGCGGCAGCGTGGCCGGGTCTATCGCCCGTACGAGCCGGGTGAACTCCTTCAGGGTGAAGGTGCGCAGCCCCGCCGAGTGGCCCATGGAGATGACCTGCGCCCGGTGGTCCCGGGTGGCGGTGAGCACCAGATCGGCGCGTATGACGTGCTCGTCCAGCAGTTCCCGCCCGGTGAACCCGGACGCGTCGGCGCCGAAGTCGGCGAGGACGGCGGCGGCGTTGGCCTCCATCGGGGCGCCCTCGTGGCCCCAGGTGCCGGCGCTCTCGACGATCAGGTCCCCGGCCGGCAGGCCCAGCGCGCCGAGGCGGTGGGCCAGCGCGTGCCGCGTCAGCCGCTCGGTGATGGGCGAGCGGCACACATTGCCGGTGCTGACGTGGAGTATGCGGAACGACTGACTCGCTATGCCACGCCCCTCAGGGCTCACGGAGCCACCTCGAGGTCGGGTACGACCTCCCGCAGCTGCGCGGCGGTCAGCGCCCCCTCACGCAGCAGTACGGGGACCTTCCCGGTGACGTCGACGATCGAGGACGGCTCGGTGCTCGGCGTGGGGCCGCCGTCCAGGTAGACGGAGACGGAGTCGCCCAGCATCTCGCGCGCCACGTCGCAGTCCGCCGGCGCCGGGTGGCCGGACAGGTTCGCCGAGGACACGGCCATCGGGCCGACCTCGGTCAGCAGCTCGATCGCGACGGGGTGCAGCGGCATCCGCACGGCCACGGTCCCGCGGGTCTCCCCCAGGTCCCAGGCCAGCGACGGCTGGTGCTTGGCGACGAGCGTCAGCCCGCCCGGCCAGAAGGCGTCCACGAGCTCCCACGCCTGCTCGGAGAAGTCCGTGACGAGGCCGTGGAGGGTGTTCGGGGAACCGATGAGGACCGGGGTGGGCATGTTGCGGCCGCGTCCCTTGGCGGCGAGCAGGTCGCCGACGGCCTCCGGGCTGAAGGCGTCCGCGCCGATCCCGTACAGGGTGTCGGTGGGCAGCACGACGAGCTCTCCGCGGCGCACGGCGGAAGCCGCTTCGCGCAGACCCGTCTTGCGGTCCGTCGCGTCGTTGCAGTCGTATCGCCGGGCCATCAGCGGGTCTCCTCGTGCAGCGTGGGGGTGGCGGGGGAAGCGGTCGCGACGGTCACGGCATGGCCTTGCGGGCGGTCGCGAAGCGTGGGCGGTTGTTCAGGTCGGGGTGGTCGGCGGCGTCGGCCCATCCCCGCTCGTCGGCGAAGATCCACGGCACCTGGCCGCCCTGGGTGTCCGCGTGCTCGATCACGACGATGCCGCCGGGCCGCAGCAGCCGGTGGGCGGTGCGCTCGATGCCCCGGATGGTGTCGAGGCCGTCCTCGCCGGAGAAGAGGGCCATCTCGGGGTCGTGGTCGCGGGCCTCGGGGGCGACGTACTCCCACTCGGTGAGCGGGATGTACGGCGGGTTGGAGATGACCAGGTCGACCTGTCCGTCGAGCTCGGGCAGCGCGGTGAGCGCGTCGCCCTGGTGGACGGTGACCCGGGAGCCCTCGGCGTTCTTGCGGGTCCACCGCAGCGCGTCCTCGGACAGCTCCACCGCGTGCACGCGCGAGCGCGGCACCTCCTGGGCCATGGCGAGCGCGATGGCGCCGGACCCGGTGCACAGGTCCACGATCAGCGGCTCGACCACGTCCATGGCCCGGACGGCGTGTATGGCCCAGTCCACGACCGACTCGGTCTCGGGCCGGGGCACGAACACCCCGGGGCCGACCTGGAGCTCCAGGTACCGGAAGAAGGCGCGGCCGGTGATGTGCTGGAGCGGCTCGCGCGCCTCGCGGCGGGCGACGGCCTCCCAGTAGCGGGCGTCGAAGTCCGCGTCCTTGACGTGGTGCAGTTCCCCCCGCTTGACGCCGTGCACGAAGGCCGCGAGCTCCTCGGCGTCGAAACGCGGTGAGGGCACGCCGGCGGCGGCCAGCCGCTGGGTGGCCTGGGCCACCTCGGCAAGCAGCAAGTTCACGCTGGTCCTCCGGGCTGCTGTCGTACGGGGGGGTGGTGCGAAGGTCAGTGCGCGGCCGCGAGCTTCGCCGCGGAGTCGGTGTCCACGCAGGCCTGGATGACCGAGTCCAGGTCGCCGTCGAGCACCTGGTCCAAGTTGTACGCCTTGAAACCGGTCCGGTGGTCCGAGATCCGGTTTTCCGGGAAGTTGTACGTACGGATCTTCTCGGAGCGGTCCACGCTGCGCACCTGGCTGCGGCGCTGGTCGGAGGCCTCCTGCTCGGCGGCTTCCTGGGCGGCGGCCAGCAGGCGCGAACGCAGGATGCGCATGGCCTGCTCCTTGTTCTGGAGCTGGCTCTTCTCGTTCTGGCAGGAGGCGACCACACCGGTCGGGATGTGCGTGATGCGCACGGCCGAGTCGGTGGTGTTGACGGACTGGCCGCCGGGGCCCGAGGAGCGGTACACGTCGATGCGGAGGTCGTTCATGTTGATCTCGACCTCGACCTCCTCGGCCTCCGGGGTGACGAGCACGCCGGCGGCGGAGGTGTGGATGCGGCCCTGGGACTCGGTGGCCGGCACGCGCTGGACGCGGTGCACGCCGCCCTCGTACTTCATCCGGGCCCACACGCCCTGGCCGGGCTCGGTGGCGCCGTTGCCGCCCTTGGTGCGGACGGAGACCTGGACGTCCTTGTAGCCGCCGAGCTCGGACTCGGTGGAGTCGATGATCTCGGTCTTCCAGCCCACGCGCTCGGCGTAGCGCAGGTACATGCGCAGCAGGTCGCCTGCGAACAGGGCGGACTCGTCACCGCCGGCGCCCGCCTTGATCTCCAGGAGCACGTCCTTGTCGTCGCTGGGGTCGCGCGGGACGAGCAGCAGGCGGAGCTTCTCGGTGAGCTCTTCGCGCTGGGCGCTCAGTTCCTTGACCTCGGCGGCGAAGTCGGGGTCGTCGGCCGCCAGCTCCTTGGCCGTCTCGATGTCCTCGGCCGACTGCTTCCAGGCACGGAAGGTCGCGACGATCGGGGTGAGCTCCGCGTAGCGCTTGTTCAGCTTGCGGGCGTTCGCCTGATCGGAGTGGACCGAAGGGTCGGCGAGCTTCGTCTCAAGGTCGGCGTGCTCGCCGACCAGTTCCTCGACCGCTTCGAACATCGGATGCTCCTGGGGTGAAAAAGTCAAAAGTGGGCTGGGCTGGCTGAACGACGACAAAGGCGCCGGTCCGGCCGCCCCCGCGTGGTCAGGGGGCGGCCGGTGACCGGCGCCTGGGTCGCGCTACTTCTTGGCCGCACCCTTGCCGAAGCGGGCCTCGAAGCGGGCCACGCGGCCACCGGTGTCGAGGATCTTCTGCTTGCCCGTGTAGAACGGGTGGCACTCGGAGCAGACCTCGGCACGGATGGTGCCCTCGGTCAGGGTGCTGCGGGTGGTGAACGACGCGCCACAGGTGCAGCTGACCTGGGTCTCGACGTACTCGGGGTGAACATCGCGCTTCAAGGTGTCTCCTAGATTCGGGAGGGCGCCGGGTCGCAGGAGCCGAATTGCGCACTGCGTGAACCGGGGCCGACAGACCAGTCTGCCAGGACCGGGCCGCCTGTCAAAATTCCGGGAACGCTCCCCTCAACGGGCGGGGGCCGCCGTCTATTCCTCCCCCGTCCTGCCGGGTCCCGGCAGGGGCGCCTACTGGACGATCGAGCCCGCGCTGCTCTTGTCGCCGGCGGACTTCTCGGTGGCCTGTGCGGGGATCGGCCGGTCGGCCAGCAGGGAGTCCCAGACCATCTTGGACTCCTTGGTGAGCGGGACCACGCGGTCGCGGTCGGCCGGGTCCGGGCCCACGGGCAGGGTGATCATGTGCATGTTTTCGGCGCCGATGCTCTGGAGCCCCTGGGCGAAGCTCGCGAGGGACTTCACGTCGCCGAGCGCCTTGTCCGTGGTGATCGCCTTGGTGGCGGAGTCGGCGAGGCCGAACAGCTTCTTGGGGTTGTCGAACACCCCGATGCCCTTGACCTGCTTGATCAGTGCCTTGATGAAGGCCTGCTGGAGCTGTATTCGGCCCAGGTCGCCGCCGTCGCCGACGCTCTTGCGCGTGCGGACGAGGCCCAGGGACTGCTCGCCGTTCAGCTTGTGCGGGCCGGGCGGCAGGTCCAGGTGGCTGTAGTCGTCCTTGATCGGCTTGGTGGTCGTGAGCTCGACCCCGCCGAGGTTGTCGATGATCTTCTTGAAGCCGGTGAAGTCGACCTCGATGTAGTGGTCCATGCGGATCCCCGACATCGCCTCGACGGTCTTGACCGCGCAGGCGGCCCCGCCGATGGTGAAGGCCTCGTTGAACTGCGCGCGCTGCCTGGGCGCGCTGGTCTTGCCCTTGCCGGTGGGGCAGGCGGGCCGCGGGAGCATCGTGTCGCGCGGAATGGACACGACGCTGGCCTGCTTGTGGCCCTCGTAGAGGTGCACGATCATCGCGGTGTCCGAGCGGGCCGAGCCGCCGTCGTCCGCGCCGTACTCGCTGTTCGCCCCGTCGCGGGAGTCGGAGCCGAGGACGAGGATGTCCATCGAGCCGTTGTCGACGTTCGGCGGACGGTCCTTGCCGAGGGCCTGGTCGATGTCGACGCTGTGCAGGTTGCCGTTGAGCTTGAAGTAGAACCAGCCGAGGGACCCCCCGCCCAGCAGGACCACCCCGGCGGCGGTCCAGGCGGCGATTCTGAGGCCCTTGCGGCGGCGCGGCTGCGCCCGGCGCCCGCGCACCCGTGCCCTGCGACCGCTGCCCCTGCTGTCCTCGCTCATGCTCTCCTCGGTCCTGGCTCCGTTGCCCGCTGCTCACTCACACAGACGGACTAGCGCATTCCAGGGTTCCACGGCGTGCGGATCACTCCGCACGCCCCCTCCCGTACGAGCACACCCCGTGACCGGACCGGACCGGACGCTTACGTAGGGTTGCGATCCGGGGGGTTCAAGGGTCTCTTACAGGGCCTCGCGGGCGCAGGCGTGTGGCGAAGGTCGCACAAACGGAACCGCCCCCGCCGCGGGTGCGGCGGGGGCGGTTCGCGCTCTGACGGCCCGGTCAGTCGTCGTTCTTGCCGGCCGGGGTCGTCTTGGCGATCTGCATCAGGAACTCGGCGTTCGACTTCGTCTGCTTCATCTTGTCGAGCAGCAGCTCGATCGCCTGCTGCGAGTCGAGCGCGTGCAGCACCCGGCGCAGCTTCCAGACGATGGCGAGCTCCTCGCTGTTGAGGAGGATCTCCTCCTTGCGGGTGCCCGACGGGTCGACGTCGACGGCCGGGAAGATGCGCTTGTCGGCGAGCTTGCGGTCGAGCTTGAGCTCCATGTTGCCGGTGCCCTTGAACTCCTCGAAGATCACCTCGTCCATGCGCGAGCCGGTGTCGACCAGCGCGGTGGCCAGGATGGTCAGCGAGCCGCCGTCCTCGATGTTGCGCGCGGCACCGAAGAAGCGCTTCGGCGGGTACAGCGCGGTCGAGTCGACACCACCGGACAGGATGCGGCCGGAGGCGGGCGCCGCGAGGTTGTACGCGCGGCCCAGACGGGTGATGGAGTCCAGCAGGACGACCACGTCGTGACCCAGCTCGACGAGGCGCTTGGCGCGCTCGATGGCCAGCTCGGCGACGGTGGTGTGGTCCTCGGCCGGGCGGTCGAAGGTCGAGGAGATGACCTCGCCCTTGACCGACCGCTGCATGTCGGTGACCTCTTCCGGACGCTCGTCGACCAGGACGACCATCAGGTGGCACTCGGGGTTGTTGGTGGTGATCGCGTTGGCGATCGCCTGCATGATCATGGTCTTGCCGGTCTTCGGCGGAGCCACGATCAGACCGCGCTGGCCCTTGCCGATCGGCGACACGAGGTCGATGATGCGGGTGGTCAGCACGCCCGGATCGGTCTCCAGGCGGAGCCGGTCCTGCGGGTAGAGCGGGGTCAGCTTCTGGAACTCCGGTCGGCCGCGGCCCGATTCGGGCGACATGCCGTTGACGGAGTCCAGACGCACGAGCGCGTTGAACTTCTCGCGGCGCTCGCCGTCCTTGGGCTGGCGGACCGCACCGGTGGTGTGGTCGCCCTTGCGCAGGCCGGCCTTGCGGACCTGGGCGAGGGAGACGTACACGTCGTTCGGGCCCGGCAGGTAGCCGGAGGTCCGGATGAACGCGTAGTTGTCGAGGATGTCGAGGATGCCCGCGACGGGGATCAGCACGTCGTCGTCGGCGACCTGCGGCTCGTTCGGCGCGAACTCGTCACGGCCACGACGGCCGCGGCGGTCGCGGTAGCGGCCGCGACGGCCACGACGGCCGTCCTCGCCGTCGAAGTCGTCCTGCGGGCCGTTGTCCTGACGGTCCTGCCGGCCCTGGCCGCGGCCGCCCTGCTGCTGGCGGTCGGCGCGGTCCTGACGGCCGCCGCCCTGCTGCTGGCCCTGGCCGCCCTGGCCACCCTGGCCGCCCTGCTGCTGGCCCTGCTCGTCGGCCTTGGCACCGCGCTCGCGGCGGCCCTGCTGACGCTCACCGCGCTCGCCACGCTCGCCGCGCTCGCCGCGCTCGCCGCGGTCACGGCGGTCGCGGCGGGTACGGGCCTCGCCGGCCTCCTGTACCTGGCCCTGGGGCTGGGCGGCGACGGCGGTCGCGGGTTCGGCCTTGGCCTCGGGCTGCGCGGCCGGAGCCGTCTCGGTCTTCTGCTCGACCTGCACGACGGCGGGGGCCGAGGACTCGGGGCTGCCGGAGGGAGCGGTGGCCCGGCGGCGGCGGCGCTCGCCGATGGGGGCGTCCTCGCTGGCCGGCTGGCCCGGGATCTCGATCTGCGCCTGTGCGGCGGGCTTCTCGGCGGGGGCCGCGGCGGCGGCCTCGCCCGTGCGGGCCTTGCTGGTGGCACGGCGCTTCGGCTTGGCCTCGGCGGCGTCGGCGGCGGGGGCCGCGGCGGCGGCCTTGGGGGCGCTGCCGCCCTGCGCCTCCTTGATGACCTCGATCAGCTGGCTCTTGCGCATCCGCGCGGTGCCCCTGATACCGAGGCCCGACGCGACCTGCTGCAGCTCGGCCAGGACCATGCCCTCGAGGCCGGTGCCGGAGCGGCGGCGCTTGGGGGCGGCGCCCGCGGCGGGGGCGCTGGTGTCGACGTTGGTGTCGGCAGCGCCCATCAGATCGGTGGTGTCGCTCACGAAGGGTCCTTCCCTGGAGCGGACGTCGGCCTGTCTGGCTCGGCGACCGGTTGTGCTGTCCGACAACAGTCCTAGGTGTGTGGACCGTGCCGGGGCGGTGGTCCGCCGGTAAGAGTTACGGCGGAGAGAAACGTGCATGGTGGTTCCGGCGAGAAGCCCCCGAGCTGGAAGCGTGGGAATGTCACGCCGATTCCGGAGCGTGCTCGAAACTGCTGGCAGCGATCAAAGCAGTCGGGGAGGCTCCCGGAAGAAATGTGGTCCCGGATGGGGACACTGAGCACCGAGCCATGGCGGCTTCGGATGCGCACTTGAGGTTAACACTACCGGATCCAACAGACATTCCCCCTCTCAATCACCGGCAATCGCCCTGCCCGGGGCGGACGGCCTGCCCGGCCGCCCGCCCCGCGGGCCCAGCCCGAAGGCTCGTGCTACGACCCGGGCTGACCGCCCGGGGCGCCCAGCGGAAGGACGCTCGCGCCCGCGGCGTCGAGGGCGAGCCGGTTGGCCGCCCACCCCTCGCCCGCGAGCTGCGCGACCTTGTCGGCCGCGCCGTTGTCGACCAGCGCGAGGACCGTGGGGCCCGCGCCGGAGATGACCGCGGGGATGCCGTCCGCCCGCAGCCGGTTGACGAGTGCCACGCTCTCCGGCATCGCCGGGGCCCGGTACTCCTGGTGCAGCCGGTCCTCGGTGGCGGGCAGCAGGAACTCGGGACGCCTGGTCATGGCCTCCACGAGCAGGCCCGCGCGGCCGGCGTTGGCGGCCGCGTCCCCGTGCGGGACGGTACGCGGCAGCAGTCCCCGGGCGGTCTCGGTCAGGACCGGCTTCGAGGGGACGAAGACCACCGGAACGATGGAATCCGCAGGGTCCATCCGGATCGCCTTGGCGCTGCCCCCGTCCATCCACGCCAGGGTGAAGCCGCCGAGCAGACAGGCGGCGACGTTGTCGGGGTGGCCCTCGATCTCGGTGGCCAGCTCCAGCAGCGCCGCGTCGTCGAGCTTGGCCTCTCCGCCTATGGTCACGGCGCGGGCGGCGACGATGCCGGCGCAGATCGCCGCGGAGGAGGAGCCGAGGCCCCGGCCGTGCGGGATGCGGTTGGCGCAGACGACCTCCAGGCCGCGCGGCTGGCCGCCCAGCAGGTCGAAGGCGGTGCGCATGGAGCGTACGAGGAGGTGGCTCTCGTCCCGGGGGAGGGTGTCGGCGCCCTCACCCGCGATGTCGATGTCCAGGCCGGAGTCGGCTACGCGGACGACGACGTCGTCGTAGAGCCCCAGGGCCAGGCCGAGGGCGTCGAAGCCGGGGCCGAGGTTGGCGCTGCTGGCGGGGACGCGCACCCGTACGGCGGCGGCGCGGAACGCTGGACCTGCCATCGGTCGATGACACTCCTTGTGACTGTGCGGGATCCGGCTGCTGTGCGGGATCTTCGCTGCGAATGTACTGGAGAACGTACGACACCCGAAGGCCCTTGGGGCAGCACCGCGGTCATATGCGCGGTGGCGGATGTAAGTACAGCGTATCGAAGGAAGGTTCTCCCGCGACATAGGGCGCACAGGAGGCGCACGATGCGTGTCGGCGGCTTCCGCCGGATACCGCTGGACCGGCCTCGGGATCCGGTGCCGTACGGCCCGGGTCGCCGGATTCCGGAGGCTTCCGGAATCCGGCAACGGGGCGGGGCCCCCGGAACGGGGGCCGGGGGGTCAGACCAGGCCGAGACGGACGGCCGCGGCCTCGGCGTCCACCGGGACGGTGACCGGCTGCGGAGCGCCGGCGACGGCCCAGTCGGGGTCCTTCAGGCCGTTGCCGGTGACGGTGCACACGATCTTCTGGCCCGGGTCGACCAGGCCGGCCTCGGCGGCCTTCAGCAGACCGGCGACCGACGCGGCCGAGGCGGGCTCGACGAAGACGCCCTCCTGGGAGGCCAACAGGCGGTAGGCGGCCAGGATCTGGCGGTCCGTCACCTCGTCGATGAAGCCGCCCGACTCCTCCTTCGCGGCGAGCGCGTAGTCCCAGGAGGCCGGGTTGCCGATGCGGATCGCCGTGGCGATGGTGTGCGGCTCCTTGACGACCTCGCCGCGCACGATCGGCGCGGAACCGGAGGCCTGGAAGCCCCACACGCGGGGCGTGAGGGAGGCCAGGCCGTCGGCCTTGTACTCCTTGAAGCCCTTCCAGTACGCGGTGATGTTGCCGGCGTTGCCGACGGGCAGCACGTGGATGTCGGGGGCGTCGCCGAGCGCGTCGACGATCTCGAACGCGGCCGTCTTCTGGCCCTCGATGCGCACCGGGTTGACGGAATTGACCAGCGCCACCGGGTAGTTGTCGGACAGCGCGCGGGCCAGGTCCAGGCAGTCGTCGAAGTTGCCGTCAACCTGCAGGATCTTCGCGCCGTGCACGAGCGCCTGACCCATCTTGCCGAGGGCGATCTTGCCCCGGGGCACGAGCACCGCGGACACCATGCCGGCGCGCACCGCGTAGGCGGCGGCGGAGGCCGAGGTGTTGCCCGTGGAGGCGCAGATGACGGCCTTGGCGCCGTCCTCCTTGGCCTTGGTGATGGCCATGGTCATGCCGCGGTCCTTGAAGGACCCGGTGGGGTTCGCGCCCTCGACCTTGAGGTGCACCTCACAGCCGGTGCGCTCGGACAGCACCTGGGCGGGGACCAGGGGAGTGCCGCCCTCGCGGAGGGTGACGACGGGCGTCGTGTCCGTCACCGGCAGCCGGTCACGGTACTCCTCGATGATGCCGCGCCACTGGTGGGTGCGATTGCTGCTCATGGGTCCTTACTCCCCTTCAACACGCATGATGCTGGCCACACCGCGCACGGTGTCCAGCTTCCGCAGTGCCTCGACGGTCCCGGAGAGGGCGGCGTCGGGCGCGCGGTGGGTGACGACGACGAGGGAGGCCTCGCCGTCCTTGCCCTGCTGCCGGACGGTGTCGATGGAGACACCGTGCTCCGCGAAGGTGGTCGCCACCTGGGCGAGGACACCCGGCTTGTCCGCCACATCGAGGCTGATGTGGTAGCGGGTGACGACTTCCCCCATGGGGCTGACCGGCAGCTGGGTGTACGCCGACTCGCCGGGCCCCGTTGCCTCGGCGAGCTTGTTGCGGCAGACGGCGACGAGGTCGCCGAGGACCGCGGAGGCGGTCGGAGAGCCGCCCGCGCCGGGCCCGTAGAACATCAGCCGTCCGGCGGCCTCGGCCTCGACGAAGACGGCGTTGTAGGCCTCGCGGACGGAGGCGAGCGGGTGGCTGAGCGGGATCATCGCCGGGTGTACGCGGGCGGTGACGGACTCGCCGTCGGCGGCGCGCTCCAGGATGGCGAGGAGCTTGATGGTGCAGCCCATCCGCTTGGCGGAGGCGAAGTCCGCGGCGCTGACCTCGGTCATGCCCTCGCGGTAGACGTCGTCGAGGCGGACGCGGGTGTGGAAGGCGATGCCGGCCAGGATCGCGGCCTTGGCGGCGGCGTCGTAGCCCTCGACGTCGGCGGTGGGGTCGGCCTCGGCGTAGCCGAGGGCGGTGGCCTCGTCGAGCGCCTCCTGGTAGCCGGCACCGGTCGAGTCCATCTTGTCGAGGATGAAGTTCGTGGTGCCGTTGACGATGCCCATCACCCGGTTGATCTTGTCGCCGGCGAGGGACTCGCGCATCGGGCGGACCAGCGGGATGGCGCCGGCGACGGCGGCCTCGTAGTAGAGGTCGAGCCCGGCCCGGTCGGCGGCGGCGTGCAGGGCCGCGCCGTCCTGGGCGAGGAGCGCCTTGTTCGCCGAGACGACGGAGATGCCGTGGTCGAAGGCGGTGGTGATCAGGGTGCGGGCGGGCTCGATCCCGCCGATGACCTCGATGGCCACGTCGATGTCGCCCCGTTTGAGGAGGGCGGTCGCGTCGGTGGTGACCAGCGAGGGGTCGATGCCCTCGCGCACCTTGGAGGGACGGCGCACAGCCACGCCGGCGAGTTCGACGGGCGCGCCGATCCTGGCTGTCAGATCGTCGGCGTGCGTCGTCATGATGCGCGCCACCTCTGAGCCGACTACTCCACAGCCCAGCAGCGCCACCTTCAGCGGACGCGTACGCATCATTGACCTACGCCTTTCGATCTTTCTTCGCTCCCGGCGCGCGGTTTTGCGCGCCAGGTAGGAACCAGTCTCACTCAATGGACAGGAGTTTCCATCTCCGGTCCATTGAGTGAGACGTGTACGGGATGTACCTGGACGTCTATTTTGGGGGTCAGGACCCTTCCCCCCGGAACATGGGGGTCATCCGAGGTCGAGGGACAGGAGATCTTCTTCCGTCTCGCGGCGGACGATCACCCGCGCCTGCCCGTCGCGCACGGCGACGACGGGCGGGCGCAGCGCGTGGTTGTAGTTGCTGGCCATGGAGCGGCAGTACGCCCCGGTGGCGGGCACGGCGAGCAGGTCGCCGGGCGCCAGGTCGGCCGGCAGGAAGGCGTCCTTCACGACGATGTCACCGCTCTCGCAGTGCTTGCCGACGACGCGGACGAGCATCGGCTCGGCGTCGGAGACGCGGGAGACGAGCGTGACGGCGTACTCGGCGTCGTACAGGGCCGTTCGGATGTTGTCGGACATGCCGCCGTCGACGGACACGTACGTGCGCAGGCCCTCCAGCGGCTTGATGGTGCCGACCTCGTAGAGGGTGAAGGCGGTGGGGCCGACGATGGCGCGACCGGGCTCGACGGAGATCCGGGGTGCCTTGAGCCCGGCGCTCTCGCACTCCCGCGCGACGATCTCGGTGAGCGCCTTGGCGATCTCGTGCGGCTCGCGCGGGTCGTCGGCCGAGGTGTAGGCGATGCCCAGGCCGCCGCCGAGGTCGATCTCGGGGAGCTCGACGCCGTGCTCGTCGCGTACGGCGGCCAGCAGGCGGACCACCCGCTTGGCGGACACCTCGAAGCCGGCCATGTCGAAGATCTGGGAGCCGATGTGGGAGTGGACGCCGAGCAGCTCCAGGGAGTCGTGCCCGAGCGCCCGGCGCACGGCCTCGGCGGCGGAGCCGTCGGCGACCGCGATCCCGAACTTCTGGTCCTCGTGGGCGGTGGCGATGAACTCGTGGGTGTGCGCCTCGACGCCGACGGTGACGCGGATCTGCACGGGCTGGCGTACGCCCAGCTCGCGGGCGATGTGCGCGACGCGGGCGATCTCCTGGAAGGAGTCGAGCACGATCCGCCCGACGCCGGCGCCGATGGCCCGCCGGATCTCGGACTCGGACTTGTTGTTGCCGTGGAAGGCGATCCGCTCGGCGGGCATCTCGGCGGCGAGGGCGGTGGCCAGCTCCCCGCCGGAGCACACATCAAGATTGAGCCCCTCCTCCTTCAGCCACTTCACGACGGCCTTGGAGAGGAACGCCTTCCCGGCGTAGAACACGTCGGCGTCCTTGCCGAAGGCGTGCGCCCAGGCGCGGCAGCGGGCCCGGAAGTCCTCTTCGTCGAGGAAGTAGGCGGGGGTGCCGAACTCCTCGGCGAGCCGCGTCACTTCGATGCCGCCGACGGTCACGACGCCGTCGTCGTTCCTCGTCACGGTCCGGGACCACACCTTCTCGTCGAGGGCGTTCAGGTCGGCCGGCGGGGGGGCGTAGTGGCCCTCGGGCAGGACGTCGGCGTGGCGGGGCCCGGCGGGGTGCGCGGAACGGCTCATCGGAATCTCTCTTCGCGGGTCACAGGAAGTCGGGGGCGTCTATGCCGAGGAGGGCGAGGCCGCCTGCCAGCACCGTCCCGGCGGCTTCGGCGAGTGCCAGCCGGGCGCGGTGGGCGGCCGAGGGTTTCTCGTCCCCCTGGGGCAGGACCTGGTGCTGGAAGTCGAGGAGCGCGTCGGCGACGGCGACGAGGTGCCGGGTGAGCCGCTCGGGGGCCTGGTGGTGCGCGGCGGCCTCCAGCACGAGCGGGTACTCGCCGAGCAGCCGCAGCAGCTCGCGGCCGTGCGCGTCGTCGCCGGGCTCACCGCGGAACCCGAGAGCGCCGGCGTTGGCACCGAGCGCCTTCGCCCGCGCATGGGCGTACCGCACGCGGAAGAACTCGCTGGACTCGTCCTGGACGAGCAGCGCGGGGGTGAAGGCGGGGGTCTCGCGGGCCGGTACGCAGAGCATGGCCCAGGCGGCGGCGTCCGCCCCGTAGGCGGCGACGACGTCCCCGTCGCGGCGGGCTACGGGCGCGACGCGCGGCACGGGCCCGTCGGGGACGCCCTGGCTCTCCTGGATCCGCCGCACGGCGGCCCGTACGACGCTCCCCCGCGGCTCCGCGCCGGGCAGGTGGCCGTACCGGGTCCCCCGCGACCGCACCTCGCGCACGAGCACGGCGGCGGAAAGGGGCGCCAGGCTGAAGTTCAGGAACCCCGGCCCGGTGATCTCCACACCCTGGATCCCGGGCTCGTCGGCGAGGAGCCGCCCCGCGAGCACCCGGGCGACCTCACGGGGGTCGAGCCGGGCGCTCTTCGCCACCTGGAGGGCGACGGGGGAGGCGTACTCCCCCACTCCCCCGGGGCGGGTCCGTTCGACGACGACCCGCGCGGGCACGCTCCCGGCGGCGATCTCCCCGCCCTCGACGGCGCGGCGTACGGCCTGTACGACGGCACGAGAGAGGTCGGCGGGGATCACGGAACCCAGCCTAGGCGAGAAGCCGACCAGCCATGCATCGGGTTTCGCCATGTGAACAGGAGGGCGGGCTCAGGCCCCTTCAGGCACCTCGCCCGGCCTTCCCGGCGGGGGCACCCTTCCGCTCGACGAGCCGGCGCACGACCCGGACCAGCTCGGCGGGCTCGAACGGCTTGGCGACGAACGCGTCCACCCCGGCGGCGATCCCGGCCTCGACCTCGTGCTGCGTGCAGGCGCTGACGATGGCGACGGGCAGGTGCCGGGTCCGCGGATCGGCCCGCAGCTGCGCGGCGGTCCCGAACCCGTCGAGGCGGGGCATGACCACATCAAGGGTGATCGCGTCCGGACACACCCGGTGCACCACGTCCAGGCACTCGGCACCATCGTTCGCGGTCACGACCTCGAAGCCCTCCAGCTCGAGATTGACCTTGATCAGCTGCCGGATGACCTTGTTGTCGTCGACAACAAGCACCCGGCCCGAGGCGCCTGGCACAACTTGAGGGTAGGTCGCCCTAAGCCCCCGCGTCCGGGTTTTTGCCACTTCCACCCCCTCCGGGCGACCGACCTCCTCCTCCCGCTCAAATCGGTTCCTGATCACCCCGTGGAAGCTGGTAGTGTTCAACCCGTCGCCGCAACGCGAACGACACGCCCCCGTAGCTCAGGGGATAGAGCAACGGCCTCCGGAGCCGTGTGCGCAGGTTCGAATCCTGCCGGGGGCACTTCGCAGGAAGTGCCCAAAGACCCCGCCATCAGCGGTAACGCTGAAGCCGGGGTCTTCGCGTATGTGCGGCCAAGTGCCGCCGGATGCACGCGTATGTCAGCGGCCGCGGACTGTTCACGGACAGGATCTCGGTCCATCGGCCCAGGCCGGCCCCGGCCAGTCGGGAAGGTCAGGCGTGATCTCGGCACAGGACTGGTCAGACACTCGGCGCTTGTGGGACGACCACCGGATGGGCCACGCGCCCGGGCCGTGCTCGGTCGCCATCGGGTGGGGCAGCCACGACCTGGGGGTGGCCGGCACCGCGGTCGGTCTGTACCGCCGAGGCCTGGCTCCGCTCCTCCTGTTCACCGGCGCCACCAGCCCGACGACGCGCGAGCGAATGCCCCGCGGTGAGGCCGTCCACTACCAGGAGCGGGCGCTGTGAACGGCTGTGCCGACGCGGCTTCACGAGCAGGCTGGTGCAGGGCCACTGACGGGTGGGGCGGCAGCAGACGCAGGGGTCCAGGCCGAGCAATCCACGCCTCCCATTGCGGCCCTGGGTGACCTCGTAGTGACCGGATCGGCCGCCACCGGCCGGTCCGAGTTGTCTGGAGGGTCTCTTCGCGTTCCCCGCCGGGCCCCGGCGGGGGTGCCTATGCTGGGCGGGCCCCGCCCGACCGCCCCTCGGAGTCCGCCCCATGTCGACCCGTCAGGCCCGCACCACTCCCCGTACCCGCCGGTCCATGGAGATCCTGGCCGAGCAGGACGCGGAGATGCATCTCGCGGAGCTGTGGAAGCGGGTGAAGGACGAACTGCCGCTGGCGCCCGAGGACGCGGAGACGTACGCCAACGGACAGGAGAAGGGCGAGAACGCCTGGCGGTGGCAGACCTCCGACCTCGTCATGGCGGGCTGGCTGCGCAAGAACAACGGACTGTGGCAGATCACCAACCTGGGGCGGGAGGCTCTGCGCGAGCATCCCGAGCCGGCCGGCTTCTACGACACCGCCCGGGCGACGCTCACCTACTGGACCCGCAACAAGCACGGCTTCGAGTACGCGCTCCGGCTGGTCGGCGTGATTCCCTCCGGGCGGTGGCTGGCGCTGGACGACCTGTCCGCCGCCACGGGTCTCGGCCGCGACGCGCTCAGCCGCTGGCTCTGGGGGGTCCGTCCGTCCGGTGCCCACCGGGTGCTGGACTCCGACGGCCGGCCCGCCCCCGAGGTCCGGGCCGATCCGGCCGAGACCGAGGCGGCGCTGGCGGCCGTCGCGGAGGAGCGGGGCGGTGCACCCGGGCAGGAGCCGCGTATCGGCGTGGACGGTCTCCAGCCCCACCTCGTCTCCGAGGACGCCCGCGGACCGCATTCCGCCAGCGCCTGGCTGGTGCACGGCTCCAGCGCCCAGGGCAGGGACCTCGTGGCGCAGTGGCGGGCGGAGGGTTTCTGCTCCCTTCCCGCCTCCCGGCTCGGCTCCGTGACCACGCCGATCAGCCGGGAGGAACTGCGGCTGCGCGTCGAGGACCGCTACGCCCACCTCTCCTACAACAAGCGCGGGGAACTCGCCGCCGAGTTAGACCTGTTCCTGAACCGGATGCACGCCGACGACCTCGTGTGCGCGACCGGCGGCGGGGCGTTCTTCCTCGGGCGGATCACCGGTGGGCCGCAGTGGGTGGCGAGTCCGGACGACCGGTCCAATCTGCGCCGCGAGGTCGAGTGGAGCGGACTGGAGATCGCCCTCGACGAGCTGCCGGAGGAGCTGCGCGGTCGGCTGTCGAGCCAGCGCGACGTCGTGGACCTGACCGGGGTGATCGACCTGCTCCGGGAGCTTTCCGGCACGCGCCGCACCCCCGGGGTCCCCGAGGACGAGTCCGCCCTGATCCCTTCGGTCACGGGAGCCGAGGCCGCCCGCCCGGGCACCGACCTGCGCGTGCCGGCTCCCGAGCTGGCGGCCAGGCTGCTGGTCGACCACGAGTGGCTGGGCGAGGTGCGGGATCTGCTTCAGGACCGGAAGCAGTTGATCTTCTACGGGCCTCCCGGTACCGGAAAGACCTACCTGGCCCAGCACATCGCCGAGCACCTCGCCGGTGATCCGCGCGCGGTCAAGCTGGTGCAGTTCCATCCCTCCTACGCCTACGAGGACTTCTTCGAGGGGTTCCGGCCCACCGTGCAGGAGGGCGGCGGCTCCGGCGCCCTGACGTTCGCGCTGCGGCCGGGCCCGTTCCGCCAGCTCGTCGACCTCGCGGACGAGGATCCGGACACGCCGTACTTCCTGATCATCGACGAGATCAACCGGGCCAATCTCGCCAAGGTCTTCGGTGAGCTGTACTTCGTCCTGGAGTACCGCGACCGGACCGTCAGCCTCCAGTACTCCGGAGAGTTCCGGCTGCCGCAGAACGTCTTCGTCATCGGCACCATGAACACCGCCGACCGCTCCATCGCACTGGTCGACGCGGCCATGCGCCGGCGCTTCGCCTTCCTGTCCCTGCATCCCGACCACGAGCCCACGCGCGACCTGCTCTCCCGCTGGGTCGAGAAGAAGGAGGAAGCCGGAGAGATCAGCCCGGGCGAGGACGTACCGGCGCTGCACCGCGAGCTGAACCGGCGGATCGAGGACAAGGACTTCAAGATCGGCCCCTCGTACCTGATGCGTCCTTCCGCCTACGCCGACGGGGGTCTGGAGCGGGTCTGGAAGACCGCCGTGCTGCCCCTGCTCGAAGAGCACCACTACGGCGACGACCGGGTGGACGTCCAGGCCCGGTACGGGCTCCCGGCCCTCCGCCGGGCGGTCCTGGACGGCACCGGGTCCGCATGACGGGCGCCCGGGCCGCGCTCCGGATCGACGTGGCGGAGCACGGCCCCTGGACCGACGTGCGCCTTGAACCCGAGGCGGGCCGGGCCCTGGCCGTGTCCGGAGTGGTGGACGCCCGGCCGGACCCGTACGCCGGCCGCACCGGAACGGCGTGGCAGGTGCGCGGCCTGGGGAAGGTCGGCGTGGTGCGGCTGGGCGGGGTGGAGGTGCACATCGCCCCCAAGCTCCCCGTACGGCGGCTGTTCTTCCTCCTCGGCTACGCGGCGGACCCGGCGAAGCACTGGCACGACGACCCCGACCTGGTGGAGGTGGGTGACGAGCACGAGCTGCTCCCCGCGCTCGCCGGCGCCTTCGTGCGGCTGGCGGAGGGGGCCCTGCGCCAGGGGCTGCTCCAGGGCTACCGGACCACCGACAGCGCGCTGACCGTCGTACGCGGGCGGATCCGGGAAGGCGATCAGATACGGCGCCGCTTCGGTGTGCCCCTGCCGGTGGAGGTCACCTACGACGAGTACACGGCGGACATCGCCGAGAACCGGCTGCTGCTCGCGGCGGCGGACCGGCTGCTCCGGCTGCCCGGTGTGCCGCGGACGGTCCGCCTCGGCCTGACCCGGATCCGAGGCCGGCTGGCCGCGGAGGTCTCGCCCCTGCCGCCCGGACACCGGCTGCCGGTGTGGCGGGCGTCCCGGCTGAACACGCGCCACCAGCCCGCGCTGCGGCTGGCGGAACTGGTCCTGGCGGACCGCTCGGCCGAGCAGGGCGGCACGGGCACCCGGCTGGACGGCTTCGTCCTCGATCCGGCCAAGGTGTTCGAGGACTTCGTCTGCGCGGCGCTGTCACGGGCCCTGCTCCCCCACGGCGGCCGCTCGGTCGCCCAGGCACGCCACCACCTGGACGAGGCCGCCGGGATCGTCATGAGACCCGATCTCGTCTGGTACGACGACCGGGAACGGCCCCTGGCGGTCGCGGACGCCAAGTACAAGGCGGAGAAACGGGAAGGGTTTCCCGGCTCGGACCTCTACCAGATGCTGGCCTACTGCACCGTGCTCGGACTCGCCCACGGTCACCTCGTCTATGCCAAGGGCAGCGAGCTCCGGCGCCGGCACGTCGTCCGCGGGGCCGGGACGGTCCTGACCCAGCACGCCCTGGACCTGGACCGGGAGCCGCGCGCGGTGCTGCGGGGCGTGTCCGCGATCGCCTCGGCCATCGCGCGGGACCGGGTCCGCTACGCGCCCGCCGGAACCGGCCGGGCCTGAGCGCGGGCAAGTGGTCTGTCAGGTGCGGGAGTTGTCCAGGGTTCGGGCGGGTTCGGGGGCGGCCGGGGTCAGGGCCAGGGTCGCCGCCGTCGCCGTCAGGGAGATGAGGCCGCCTGCCGAGAGGGACCAGCGGGGGCCCCAGTGGTCGGCCAGCCAGCCCGTCAGGAGGGCGCCCACCGGGGTCGTACCCAGGAAGATCAGGGTGAAGAGGGCCATCACGCGGCCGCGGTAGGCCGGGTCCGAGCCGAGCTGGATGCGGTGATTCGCCGCCTGGGCGAAGTACATCATCGCGAAGCCCGTCAGGGCCAGGAGGAGGCAGGCCGTCGCCAACGTCGGGGCCAGGCCCGTGAGGGCTTCCGTGGCGCCGAAGGCCAGGGCCCAGCCGGTGACCACCGCGGCCGCCGGGCGGGCGCGGCGGGCGGAGGCGGCGAAGGCGGCCAGCAGGGAGCCCACCGCCAGGGAGCTGCTCAGCAGTCCGAACGCGGCCGAGCCCGTGCGGAACTCGGTCTTGGCCAGCAGGGGCAGCGTCAGCTGGAAGTTGAAGCCGGCCAGGCCCAGGACCCCGGTCAGGGCCAGCGGGAGGACCAGGTCGGGGCGCCGGGCCACGTAGCGGAGGCCGTCCGCGATCCGGGGGTCGGACGCGGGGGCGGGCGGGCCGTGCAGTTCCGACGGGCGCATCAGCGCGAGCCCCGCCACCGCCCCCAGGTAGCTGCACGCGTTGATCAGGACCACCGGCCCGACGCCGAGGTGCGCGATGAGCAGGCCGGCTGCCGCGGGCCCCGCCACCCGGGCGGCGTTGAAGTACGCGCCGCTCAGCGCCGAGGCGTTGGGCAGCAGTTCGCCGCCCACCATCTCCCCCGTGAAGGCGATCCGGGTGGGCACCTCCACCGCGCCGACCGTCCCGAGGGCGAGCGCGAAGAGCCAGATGTGCCACAGCCGGACCTCGCCCAGCAGGATCCACGCGCCCAGGAGCAGCGACAGGGCTCCGGACGCCAGGTTGGCGAGGATCAGGATGCGGCGTTTGCTGTGGCGGTCGGCGAGCCGGCCCCCGTACAGGGTCAGCAGGAGTACGGGCGTGAACTGGAGGGCGGTCACCACGCCCAGGGCCGTGCCCGAGTTCCCCGACAGGTCCAGTACCAGCCAGTCCTGCGCGATCACCATCATCCAGGTGCAGGTCACCGAGAGGAGCTGGCCGAGGAAGAAGAGCCGGAAGTTGCGGATGGAGAGGGAGTCGAAGGCGCGTTTCAGGGTGTGCACGGTCGGTCGTTTCCCTTCACCCCGTTCCCTCGATTCTCCGTGGTGACGGGGGACCGGCCACTCGGCGAGGCTTCCGGTGGTCCGTACGAGGGCGACGGGCCGGGGTTGGTGGGTTTGGGGGGTGGGTGGCGGCCGGGGGCGTGCGTAGGGTGGGTCGCGAGGCCGCTTTGTGCCCGTTGACCAGGTGCTTTGCGGCGAGGGAGCGCACAGAGGATGGGGCGACGAGGATGCGTGAGCTTGCGGAGACGGCTCGGCAGTGGGCGGCCGAGGGGCGGGTGGCCTTCCTGGCCCGTCCCGTGACCGAGCAGGGCTTCGGGCCCCGGGATCCCGCGGGGGCCGTGCTCGTGGACGCCCGCGGGGAGTGCGTCGGGGCCCTGTACCGCGGGGTGTTCGACGCCGAACTCGTCGCGGAGGCCGGGGCCATGGGGGAGGGTGCCGGGAACTCCGCACGGGTGTGCGAGGTGTCGGTGGGGACCGGTGAGGCCACGGAGGCGAAGCTGACCTGCGGCGGGCAGGCCGAGGTGCTGCTGCAGCCGCTGTCCGCGATCCCCGCCGAGTGGTGGGAGCTGCTCGGCACCGGGGCCGGGGTCGCGCTGGTGACCCGGCTCAGCGAGGGCGCGGACCGGGCCGTCAGCGAGGTCGTACGGGCCGGCGACGCGCCCGCCGACGACGCCGGGCGGCGTGCCGGAGAGCTGCTGGGCACCCGGCGCCCCGGCCGGGACGCCCTGTACGGGGGCTCCGGGCTGGTGCTGGTGGAGGCGTACCCGTCGGCCCCGTACCTGGTGATCGGCGGGGCCGGGGAGCTGGCCGAGGTCATCGGGGCGCAGGCGGCGCTGCTGGGCTGGGAGTCGGTCACCGTGGAGAACGCGCCGGACGCGGAGAAGGTGCTGACGGCGCACCGGGACTCCGCCTGCCTGGTGCTGCTCAGCCACGATCCGGACTTCGACGTGCCGGCCCTGCTCAGTGCCCTGTCCCTGGAGATCCCGTACGTCGGCGCGCTCGGCTCCCGGCGGACGACCGCCCGGCGCCAGGACGGGCTGGTGGCCGCCGGTATGGGGGCTTCCGGCCTGGCGCGGGTGCACGGGCCGATCGGCCTGGACCTGGGCGCCAAGACCCCGGCGGAGACGGCGCTGGCCATCTGCGCGGAGATCCTCGGCGTGCTCGGGGGCCGGGACACGCGCGGGCTGCGGGACTCTGACGGCCCGCTGCGCTGACGCGTCGCCGTTTCCGGACCGTCCGTCGCTCATGAGGCGCGGCCCCGTCATCCATTCGGCGTAGGGGGCGGTGCGCGCCGTGCGGCCGTCGGCCCCGCACCCGAGGCGGGGCCGACGGCCGTTTTCCGGGGATTCTTTGCGGTACCCCCACGTGCAAACAGGGCGAAAACGGGAAAATGGGCTCTATGGACACGATCCTCAGCGTGGACAAGATCCTGACCGACATCGCGTGGTTCTTCGTCGTCGGCATCGTCATCGCCGGCGTCATCCTCGCGGGCTTCAAGCTGGGCCAGCGGGTCCGGGCGAAGGAACCGCCGCCGCCCGCCCCCGAGAGCCAGCCGCGCCTGCCCGAGGGCGGGGCGGTCCACGAGGTCCGCGAGGAGCGGGACCCGGTGGAGATCCCCGAGGGCGGCCTGCGGCCGCACGAGATGCAGGGGTACGGGAACTTCGGGTCCACCACCTCCAGCCATGCCGACGAGGTACGGGCCGAACGCGAGTCCGGCTACAAGAAGCCCGAGGGGCCCGGTCCGCACCCGCAGCCCGGGGCACCGCCCGACGCGGGACGGGGCGCGCACGCCTGACCCCCGCCGCAGCGCACGCCCAACACCCGCCGCCGCGCGCGCCTGACCGCCGCAGCGCACGCCTGGCCGGCGCCACCGCCGCATCGCGCCCGGCCGCCACCGCCGTGCCGCCGGCCCACGCCGCCACGCCACCCGGAACGCAACCGGCCTCCGGCCCCGCCTCCCGCGCGGGCCGGAGGCCGGTTACGTACGCGTCCCCGCCCCCGGTCCGGCTACAGGTCCGTCCGCAGTCGCAGCACCTCCGGCGGCGGGTGCCGGGCCGAGCTGTGCCGGACCTCGGCGGCCAGCGGCGGGTCCAGCGGGCGGTACGGCACCTCTCCGAACCCGATCGCGGTGACCGTGGCCCCGCCCGGGGCGGCCCGCCCGCGCTCGGCGACGGCCGCCGCCAGCTCGGTGCGCAGCGCCGCCGAGAGCGGGCTCGACACCAGCGGCGCCTCGTCCTCCTCCCCCGGCAGGAGCAGCACCAGCGCGAGCGGGCGGCGCGGGGTGCCGGTGTAGCCGATCACCGCCGCGTCCCGCACGTTCGTGTGCCGGAGCTTGCGCCAGGCGCGCCGCCCGGCCGGGTAGGGCTGGTCCAGCCGCTTCACGACCAGGCCCTCGATACCGCTGGCCGGCAGGGTCTCGTACCAGGTCTCGGCCAGCTCCGGGTCCGTCGTCATCGGCACCGGCTGGAGCGGCGGGCCGAGCGGCAGCAGCAGGTCGACCAGCAGGGCCCGGCGCCGTTCGTACGGGCGGCCGCGCACGTCCACCCCGGCCAGTTCCAGCACGTCGAAGGCCGCGTACGAGGCCGGCAGGCTCTGCGCGAGCACGGCGGCCCGGGCAGCGGTGGCGGCCGCACGGCGCTGGACCAGCGCGAAGTCCGTACGGCCGGCGTGCCAGACGACGACCTCCCCGTCCAGGACGGTCCCGGCGGGCAACTGCCTGGCCGCGGCCGCGAGATCGGGGAAGGCGCTGGTGACGATCCGCCCGGAGCGGGCCTGGAGCACCACGTCCTCCCCGGTGCGCAGCACGACCAGCCGGTGCCCGTCGAACTTCGGCTCGTACGCCAGGCCTGCGGCGCGCGGCAGGGTCCGTACGGCGGTGGCCAGGGCGACCTGGACGCGCGCGGTCACGGCAGTCTCCCGGCGCGCGCGGGGTCGGTGAGCGGGGCGAGGAGGTCGCCGTCGCGTTCGAGCCGGGGCGGGATGTCGTCGGCGAGGAACTCCAGGTCGAAGGGGTCCGCGCAGGCCTCGACCTCCTCCCAGGTGACGGGTGCGGAGACGGTCGGCAGGGGCCGGGCGCGCAGGGTGTAGGGGGCGGCGGTGGTCTTGGCCGCGGCGTTCTGGCTGTGGTCGACGAAGACCTTGCCGGGGCGCAGGGCCTTGGCCATCCGGTGCACGACGAGGTCGGGGAGCTCGGTCTCGGCCTCCTGGGCGAGGGCCTTCGCGTACGCGGAGACGTGCGCGGAGGGGACGGGTTCGAGCGCCACGGCGAGGTGGAGGCCCTTGGAGCCGGAGGTCTTGGCGTAGGCGGTCAGGCCGTCGGCGGCGAGCCGCTCGCGCAGCCACAGGGCGGCGGCGCAGCACTCGACGACGGTGGCGGGCGGGCCGGGGTCGAGGTCGAGGACGAGCCGGTCGGCGACGGCGGGGGCGCCGGCCCGCCACTGGGGGGTGTGGAACTCGACGACCAGGTTGGCCGCCCACATCAGGGACGCCAGGCCGGATACGACCACTTGTTCGGCCCGTTCGTCCTCCGAACGGGGCACGGGGGTGGTCTTCACCCATGCGGGCGTGCCGGGCGGCGGGTTCTTGGTGAAGAACAGCTGCCCGTCCGGGCCGTCGGGGTAGCGCAGGAAGGAGAGGGGGCGGTCCTTGATGTGCGCGAGGAGGGCGTCCGCGACGGTGGCGTAGTAGTGCAGCACCTCGCCCTTGGTGAAGCCGTTCCTCGGGTAGAGGACCTTCTCCAGGTTGCTGAGCGCGATGCGACGCCCCTCCACCATCGTGATCGGCGTCATACGATGAGATTGCCACGAATCAGGAGGAACCGTGCGATCCATTTGGAACGGGGCGATCTCCTTCGGCCTGGTCAGCATCCCGATCAAGCTCGTGAACGCCACCGAGAGCCACTCGATCTCCTTCCGTCAGATCCACGTGACCGACGGTGGCCGCGTCCGCTACCGCAAGGTGTGCGAGCTCGACGGGGAGGAGGTGTCCTCCGACGAGATCGGCAAGGGGTACGAGGAGGCGGACGGGTCGATCATCCCGATCACGGAGGAGGACCTGGCGCGGCTGCCGATCGCCACGGCGAAGACGATCGAGATCGTGTCGTTCGTGCCCGCCGACGAGATCGATCCGCTCCAGATGGACGCCGCGTACTACCTCGCGGCGAACGGGGCCACGGCCGCCAAGCCGTACACGCTGCTGCGGGAGGCGCTCAAGCGCAGCCGCCGGGTCGCGATCGCCAAGTACGCGCTGCGGGGGCGGGAGCGGCTGGGCATGCTGCGGGTCGTCGACGACGTGATCGCCATGCACGGGCTGCTGTGGCCGGACGAGATCCGGGTGCCGGAGGGGGTGGCCCCGGAGGCCTCGGTGTCCGTGCGGGAGGCCGAACTCGACCTGGCCGACGCGCTGATGGCCACGCTCGGGGAGGTGGAGATGTCCTCCCTGCACGACGACTACCGCGAGGCCGTGGAGGCGATGATCGCGGCGAAGGCGGGCGGCGCGTTCGAACCGGCGGAGGCGGTGGTGGAGCCGGCCGGCGGGCAGGTGATCGACCTGATGGCCGCGCTGGAGAGCAGCGTCCGGGCCGCCAAGGCCTCACGGGGCGGCGGCGCGGGCCCGGAGGAGGGCGAGGGCAGGGACGCGGAGGTGACCCCGATCCGGCGCGGGGCGGCGTCGGCCGCGCCGAAGGCGGTGGGCGGGAAGAAGTCGACGGCGTCGGGCGCCCGCAAGACGGCCGCGGCGGGCAAGGGGCGCACCACCAAGTCCACTTCGACGGCGGCCTCCGCCAAGCCGGACGGCAAGAAGTCGACTTCGGCGACGGCGAAGTCGGCTTCGAGCGCGGCGCGGGCCGCGAAGTCCACCTCGTCCGCCGCCAAGCCGGCGTCGTCCGCCTCGAAGGCCTCCGCCGCCAAGTCGGGCTCCGGCACAGCCAAGTCGGCTTCCGGCACCGCGAAGAAGACGGCCGCGGCGAAGAAGGCGGCGCCGCGCAAACGGAGTTCGGCCTGAGCGCGCGGCTCAGGCCCACGCCGGGCGGGCGCGGGCCAGGGCGAACAGGGCGTCGATCTCCGGGAGCTTGAGGGTCGTGGGGTTCGCCCGCAGGACCGCGGTCAGCGTCGGCGGCTGGAGGACGAGGACGTCCCGCTGCGTCGGAGCCACCTCCACCCGGGAGGCGTCCGCCAGGGCCAGCGCCGGAGTGACCGGCGCGGCCAGCACCCGCGCGGCACGGGCCGCCGCGCGGCGGATCCAGCGGGGGTCGGGACGCGGCTCGGACCGGCCCACCGTCAGCAGCAGGTCCCCGACCTGGGCGCGCTGGCGGCGGCCCGGGACCGTACGGACGGCGAGCACGCCCGGTGGGCCGATCAGCAGGTGGTCCAGCAGCCCCAGCCCCGGCAGGGGGACGTCGTGCAGGGCCCGCCAGTCCGTGGCCTCCAGCAGGTCCAGCTCCGCGCCCGTGCGCTGCCGCGCGTGGAGCTCCTGCCGCATCCGGTGCCGGGCCCGGCTGCCCGGCGAGCCGTACGCCAGCTCGCCCAGCAGGCTCTCCCCCGGCCGGTTCGGGGCCAGGTCCCGGTCGGGCGGCAGGCTCAGGCCGCGCAGCTCGGCCGCGGTGGGCACGGGCGGCGGGCCGATCGTCCAGTCGCGGGTCAGGTACGGGCGCAGGGCCTCCAGTACGGCCTCGCGCTGGTCGTCCGCCAGGACGCTGATCCGGTTGCTGTGCCGGTCGTACCAGGCCACCGCCCGGCCGTCGGGCCGGTTGACGTAGAGCCGGCCGCGGCCGGGCCGGCCGCTCGGAAGGACCTTGAGTCCGCGCATCGGCCTCACCCCCGCCGTCCATGGGAGCAGGCGGCGGGGCGGCGGGCAATCCCTCGGTTGTGTAACAGCTCCGTCGGGTCCCTGCTGCCTTCCTGTTACAAGGTCATCGCTCTACCGCAACGGCCGGGGCCTACTTTTGTGCCGTCTGGAAGCACCAGGCCCTGACCAGTACCGAGGGAATCCCGTGGACACCGCCCGCCGCCGCACCATCGTTCGCGCCACCGCCGTGACCGCATGCGCCGGCGCACTGCTGGCCCTGCCGACCGCCGCCGCGCTCGCCGACGAGGCGCCGGCCGCCTCCGGAACCCAGCGGACCCTCGTCAGCAGCATCTCCCTCGCCGACGGCCGGTCGACCGCGAAGGTGTACCGGATCGCGAAGGACGCGTACCAGGCCGAGATCCTGCGCGCCGGCGCCAAGGTGGCCACGCTGACCAGCCGCGACGGCTCCACCGGGGTCGGCGCCGCCGGCGAGCTGCACGCCGCGCTGCGGCCCGACGGGCGGCTGTCCTCCTGGGTCGGCGAGACCGTCCCCGGCGACGGCTCCCACGCGGTGGCCGGCGACGGGCACAAGACCGGGACGCGGCACGGCGGGGGCGGCGGCCAGGTCGTGCCCGCGTCGGTGGACACCCCGGCGGTGGACTCCGGCGCCCCGGGGACCGCCGAGGCGCTGCGGCTGAACACCCTGGCCGACGGGCCGGGCGAGGGCGTGCTGCTGCTCGCCGCGGGCGGCGGGATCGCGGCGATCGGCGCCGCCGGGCTGGGCTTCGCGATGCTGCGCCGCGGACGTACGGACGGCTGAGCCCCCGGGGCTGCGTCCGGGGCCGGGGAGCCGCCCGGGGAGGACGGGGCGGCAAATGGGGTGGAACTACGCATAAGGTTGGCTGGATGTCGACCGTCGCCGACCGCCCGCACGACGAGGAGGGCCCCTTACGTGCGAACGCCCTCCCCCGCGCTGCTGCTGGCGGCCGCCCTGCTGCCGCTCACCGCCGCCTGCGGGAACACCGGCGGTCTCGCGTCCGCCGGGCCGACCCCGACGGCGAGCGGCCCCGTCCACCTGTGGCCCGAGCGCCGGAGGGCCGAGGTGCCGCCCGCGGATCCGGGGGGCGCGCCGCCGGAGTACGTACAGGGCCTGCCGAAGGTCACCGGCCAGAACGTGCACGAAGTGGACCCGGTGGCCCTGGTGCAGGCGGAGCTGCGCACGCATCCCGACATCAGCGTCGGCCCGGACGGCATGCCGGAGGAGACCGCCGCCGCGATCCGCGCCTGCGGGAAGCCGGGACAGGACCCGGCGGCCTGCCCGGTGCGCAAGCCGTACTACCGGGACCTCACCGGGAACGGCAAGGACGACCTGGTGATCGGCATCGAACTCCCCGACCGGATGATGTCCGTACGGGTGTACACGGTGGACCAGGACGGGCGGCTCAACCGGATCATGGCCACCACCGAGACGGTGATCAGCGTGGAACTGGCGGAGCAGGACGTCATCCTGCGCGTCCCGAGCGGCAACCCCGGCTACGAGCTGATCACCGCCTGGTCCTGGGACGGCCGGCAGCGCACGATGCTGCCGACGCGCGAGCAGATCGTACGGGTGCCCCCGCGCCCGTCCCCGCGGGGCGCCTCGCCGTCGGGTACGCCGTGAGGGCCCGGCTGCCCGCGTGGACGGCGACGCTGACCTGGAAGTCCGCCTGTTTCATCGTGGTGATGTGCTGCTCGCTCGCGGCGGTGCTGGGCGTGCTCGTGCACGTGGAGGTGACCCGGCAGACCGTGGCGGCGGCCCGGGAGAAGGCGCTGGCCAAGCTCACCGAGGCCTCGTACGCGTACGAGGCGGGCGAGGCGATGCCGCCGCAGTCGGGACTCGACCCGGCGGGGCTGCCGGCGGAGCTGCGGGCGCTCGCGCTGAGCGGCCGGCGAGGGACGGTCGTCGGCGACCTCGGCGGGCGGCCAGTGATGTGGGCGGCCGCACCGGCGGACGGGCGGGTGCTGGCCACCCTCATCGACTACGGACAGAGCGCGGGCACCATCCGGGGGCTCGACAACGCGATCATCGGCTCCTCGGTGCTGGCCCTCGGCGGCACCCTGCTGCTCGGGGCCTTCGCGGTGACCCGGGTGACGCGCCGGCTGCACCAGACGGCGGCGGTGGCCCGGCGGATCACGCAGGGCGACCTGGACGCGCGGGTCGGCGACCCGCGCACGAAGGACCCCTCACGGCACCAGGACGAGGTGTCGACGGTGGCGGGCGCCCTGGACACGATGGCGGGGACGCTCCAGCGGAAGCTGCAGAGCGAGCAGCGGTTCACGGCGGACGTGGCGCACGAACTGCGGACGCCGCTGACGGGCCTCCAGGCGGCGTCGGAGCTGCTGCCGGAGGGACGGCCGACGGAACTGGTCCGGGAACGGGTCCGCACGATGCGGCAGCTGACGGAGGACCTGCTGGAGATCTCCCGGCTGGACTCGGGGAACGAGCGGGTGGACACCGACCTCCACCAGCTGGAACGGCTGGCCCGGCGGGTGGTGCGGGCGTCGGGGCTGGAGACGGAGGTGGTCGTCGTCCGGGACGCGCACGTGGAGACGGACCGGCGCCGGCTGGAGCGGGTGCTGGGGAACCTGGTCGTGAACGCCCACAAGCACGGGCGGGGGCCGGTGGTGGTCACGGTGGACGGGCCGGTGGTGTCGGTGCGGGACCACGGGGACGGGTACCCGGAGTACCTCCTGACGGACGGCCCGCAGCGGTTCCGCAGCGGGGGCAGGGGACACGGGCTGGGCCTGACGATCGCGGTGGGCCAGGCGGAGGCGATCGGCGCCCGCCTGGAGTTCCGCCGCGCGGCGGGCGGCGGCGCGGAGGCGGTCCTGACGCTGCCGCCCCGGTAGGGGGCGGGGCGGCGGTGGCAGCCCCCGGGGCGGTCTCGGGGAGGTACGGGCTCCCCTGGCAGGCTCCGGAGCGGCTTGGAGGAGGCGACGAAGCCCCCTGGGAGCCCCCGCGGCGGCCTCAGGGAGGCCGCGGGCTCCCCCTTGGCGCCGCCCGGGCGGACCCCGCTCGCCCGCCCGCTCACCCCCGGCCGGGCTCATACCCCGCCGGGCTCGGTTCCCCCGCGCGGCTTCGTCCACGGCCAGCGGAGCTTCGGCTTCTCGCCCGTCGGGGAGAAGGTGTACTTCCACCCCTTCTGGAGCCCCAGCCGCTTCGTGTACCCCGACGGAACGCGCTCGTACAGCAGGACCGTCGGGGGGCCGCCGTCCGCCGACGGGACCGGGATCTCGTACCACTTCGGCGGGTGTCCCGTCGGGCCCACGAGGATCGGGAGGACGCGGCCGTCCATCGGCCCGCCCTCGAAGGGGGTCGGTTCGCTTCTCACCCCTCCAGTGTCACAGCAGGTGGGCAGCCCCGGAGACCACCGGCATCACGCGCCGGGCGAGGAGCCCCACCGGCCCGTCCGCCGGCTCCAGCGCGAGCGCCGCGCGGGCGGCGGAGGCCGTCTCCGGGTCCGTGGCCGCCGTCGCCGTGAGGAGGGCGATGAACTGGTCCACCAGCCAGTCCCGGAGCGCGCCCACCTCCGGCTGCTTGCCCTCGTCGATCCAGATCAGCGAGGCCGCCTCCACGGCGGTGATCCAGGTGCGCACCATCATCCGCAGCCGCGGCCCCGGGGCGGGGACGCCGAGGTGGAGGAGGATCTGCTCGGCGGCGGCGCGGCGGATGCCGTCCACCGTGGCCGTCGTGCGGGAGGTCTCCACGACGCTGCCGCCCTGGAGCAGGGCGGCGAAGCCTGCGTCGTGTTCGTCGACGAAGGCCAGGTAGCGGTCCAGTACCCGGGACAGCCGCCTGGTCAGCGGCCCGGCCTGGGGTTCGGCGAAGCAGAGTTCGAGGAGGTCGGCCGCCGAGCGCAGCGCGGCTTCGTACAGCTGCTGTTTGCCGCCCGGGAAGTAGCGGTAGACCAGCGGGCGCGAGACGCCCGCGGCCTCCGCGACGTCGTCGAGGGAGATCTCCTCCGGGGCACGGTGCGCGAAGAGCGACAGCGCGGCGTCGAGGAGCTGGGCTCGCCGCTCCTCGACACTCAGTCTGCGGTAGGCCCGTACGGTCATGCCCGCAGAGTAGACGACGCCCCTACGCGAGGAGGCCCGAGCTGCGCCAGAGCCTGCGGCCGACGCCGCTCAGGACGCCGATGTCGTCGAGGAAGTCCGTGAGGCGCTTGGCGCCGGTCTGCATCACCTCGCGGCGGTGGCCGCTGGCCTTGACCTGGGCGACGGCCTCGCGCCGGTCGAGGCCGACGTTGTCGTAGACGGCGGGGTTCACGAAGGCCAGGGAGAAGACGCGGGCGGCCTCGCCGCAGCTGATCCGGGTGAGTTCCCGCTCCCAGCGCGGGGCGGTCAGCATCTGGCGGCGCAGTTCCTCGCGGGCGTAGCGAACGTGCCGGGCCTCCTCGATGACGTGGATCCGGGTGACCCCGCGGACGAGGGGCTGGATGCGCTCGTCCGGGAAGGTCAGGCGCTGCATCCAGTCGAGGATCTCCTCGCCGAGGAGGGTGCAGGCGAAGGAGCCGGGGGTGGTGGAGACGGTCTTCAGGACGCGGGCGAGGTTGTGGTTGAGGCGGGAGACCGGGTACGCGGGCGCTCCGCCCGTCCGGATCATGCGGGCGAACATCATCGAGTGCCGGCACTCGTCGGCGATCTCGGTGAGGGCGTAGCGGACGTGGTTGCTGGTCAGCGACTTGTCGTAGATGTGCCGGACGAGGAGCTGCATGAGGATGATCTCGAACCAGATGCCGAGGGAGGCGAGGGAGGCGGCCTCGTGGCGGGAGAGGTCGATGCGCTGCTCCTCGCCCATCTTCTTCCACATCGGGGTGTCGTAGAGGGAGAGCAGCTCGGGCGGCCAGTAGTACTTGCCGTCGATCGGCGGGGCGTCCCAGTCGAGTTCCCGGTCGGGGTCGAAGGAGTGCCTGGCGGAGGATTCGAGGAGCCGTTCGGCGATCTGCTCGCGGTCCTTGAGGAGGCCGAGGGCGTCCCTCAGCGCGGCTCGTTCCGTCACTGTCGTCATGGCTTCGGGCACCTCGCGGTCGGGTTACCAGCGGTCACCTCTTATGAGACTGCCTGTCAGCAAGGGCGTCAATCCCTCGCGCACGACTTGTTGACCCCGTGTCTACCAACGTGTGACGCTGCCAACTGTCCACTCCCGCACGGCAGTACGCGAGACGCAGTACGCGAGACGAGGAGGCGTCAGTGTCGACGCACGAGCTCTACACCCGGGCCCCGGACCAGACCGTGTGGCCGGTCCCCGCCTCCGGCGCGGCCCGCTTCAGCTGGGAGTACGACGGGGGCCGCGACCGCCTCCTCGCCCTGTACCAGAAGGGCAAGGACAAGCAGTGGGACGGCGCCAAGCGCATCGACTGGGACATCGAGGTGGACCCGTACGACCCCCTCGGCACCCCCGACGAGATGCTGACCCTCCACGGCACCCGCCACTGGGACCGGATGACCGAACGGGACAAGGGCGAGCTGCGCCGGCACTACAGCGCCTGGAACTTCAGCCAGTTCCTCCACGGCGAGCAGGGCGCGATGGTGTGCGCGGCACGCATCGTGGAGTCCGTACCCGACCTGGACGCCAAGTTCTACTCCGCCACCCAGACCATGGACGAGGCCCGGCACGCCGAGATCTTCGGGCGCTTCCTGCACGAGAAGGTCGGGATGCTCTACCCGATCAACGACAGCCTCCAGGGGCTGCTCGGCGACACCCTGCGCGACTCCCGCTGGGACATGCCCTACCTCGGCATGCAGGTGCTGATCGAGGGGCTGGCGCTGGCGGCGTTCGGGATGATCCGCGACACCACCGACAAGCCTCTCCCCAAGCAGATCCTCGCGTACGTGATGCAGGACGAGGCCCGGCACGTGGCCTTCGGGCGGATGGCCCTGCGGGACTACTACAAGCAGCTGACGGACGCCGAACTGCGCGAGCGCGAGGAGTTCGTCATCGAGGGCTGCCACCTCATGCGCGACCGGCTGCGCGGAGTCGAGGTGCTGGAGAACTTCGGCGTCTCGAAGCGGGAGGCGGAGGAGTACACCGAGCAGTCGGAGTTCCTGCACCTGTTCCGGAAGCTGCTCTTCAGCCGGATCGTGCCGTGCGTCAAGGACATCGGGCTCTGGGGCGACCGGCTGCAGAAGGCGTACCTGGAGATGGGCGTCTTCGACATGGGTGACTCCAACCTCGACCTGCTGATGACCCAGGACGAGGAGATCGCCGAATCCCTGGACCGCGAGCGCTTCGCGGCGGAGGAGCGGGAGCGTGTCGCGGAGGTCGAGGCCGCCATCCAGGAGGGCGCGCAGGCGTAGCGGGACGCCCGCCGGCCGGGCGCGCGGGCCTCAGCTCCCCGTCAGGGCCGCCTCCATCACCGCCCGGGCGATCGGGGCCGCCGCGCCGTTGCCGCTGATGTCACCGCGCACCGCCGAGGCGTCCTCGACCACCACCGCGACCGCCACCGCCGGCTGCGGCGCGTCCTGCGCGCGGGCCCAGCCGATGAACCAGGCGTACGGGGTGCCCGCGTTGCCGACGCCGTGCTGGGCGGTGCCGGTCTTGCCGCCGACCCGCGCGCCCGGGATCGCCGCGTTGCGCCCGGTGCCGTCCTCGACCACCTTCACCATCAGCTCCTGCACGCGCAGCGCCGTGCCCGGGCTCATCGCCCGGCCCAGGGTGCGCTGGTCGGTGCGCCGCAGGAGGGTGCCGCCGTCCCGGGTGGTGCGGTCCACCAGGTAGGGGGTGCGCAGGTCGCCGCCGTTGGCGACGGCCGCCGCGACCATCGCCATCTGGAGCGGGGTGGCCTTGGTGTTGAACTGCCCGATCGAGGAGAGGGCCAGCTGGTCGGGGCTCATGTCCGTGTCGAAGTTCGACCGCGACACCCACGACGGCACCCGCAGCCCCTCGTCGTTGAACCCGAACCGGGCCGCCGCCTCCGCCATCCCGCGCAGCCCGACCCGCACCCCGATGTCGGCCATCACCGTGTTGCAGGACCACTGCACCGCCTCCGCCATCGAGGCCTCCGCGCAGCCCGTGGCCGCGTTCGGCAGCAGGGTGCTGGTGCCGGGCAGGGCGTACGGGTCCGGGGTGCGGGTGGGCGCGTCGACGTCGGTGACGACGCCCGCGTCGAGGGCGGCCGCCGCCGTCACGATCTTGAAGGTGGAGCCCGGCGGGTACGTCTCGCGCAGCGCCCGGTTGAGCATGGGCTTGGCGGGGTCCCGGTTCAGCCGCTCCCAGGCGGCCTTGACCCGCGTACCGGTGCCGGAGAGCACGCCCGGGTCGTACGAGGGGCTGCTGACGAGGGCGAGGATCCTGCCGGTCGCCGGTTCGAGCGCGGCCACGGCGCCGCGCTTGCCGCCGAGCCCCCGGTACGCGGCCCGCTGCACGGCGGCGCGCAGGGTGGTGGCGGCGTCGCCCCCGCCGGGGCGGCCGCGCGAGAGGTCGTACCAGAGCGGGAAGGCGGACAGCCCCGGGTCGGCACCCGAGAGGACGGCGTCCTCGGCGCGCTCCACGAAGCTGGTGCCGTACGTCTGGGAGGAGAAGCCGGTGACGGGCGCGTAGAGGGGGCCGTCGGTGTAGGTGCGCTCGTAGCGCAGCAGCTGGCGGCTGTCGCGGGAGCCGGTGACGGGCCGGCCGTCGACCAGGATGTCCCCGCGCGGTTCGGCGTAGCGCTCGATGGCGGGGCGCTTGTTGGCCGGGTTCGCGCCGTAGGCGGCGGACTCCCACACCTGCACCCGGGCCACGTTGGCCAGCAGGGCGGCGAGCAGCAGGGCGCAGAAGTACGCGCACCAGCGGATGTAGCGGATCACGGGGCGGCCTCCCCGGGCGTGGGGGTGGGGGCGCCGGGGGCGGGGCCGGGGGCGGGGCCGGGTCTCGGTCTGCGGGCGCTGTCGCTGAGCCGGACCAGCAGGGCCACGATGATCCAGTTGGTGACGACGGAGGAGCCGCCCTGCGCCAGGAAGGGCATGGCCATGCCGGTGAGCGGGATCAGTCCGGTGACACCGCCCGCGATGACGAAGACCTGGAGGGCGACGATCGAGGCGAGCCCGGTGGCGAGCAGCCGCCCGAAGGGGTCGCGCAGGGCGAGTCCGGCGCGGAAGCCCCGGGACACGAGGAGCCCGTAGAGGAGCAGGATGGCGGTGAGGCCGACGAGGCCGAGTTCCTCGCCGGCCGTGGCGAGGACGAAGTCCGACTTGGCGGCGAAGCCGATGAGGAACGACTGCCCGTGCCCGAGGCCCGCGCCGAGCAGGCCGCCCGCGGCGAAGGCGAAGAGGGACTGGGCGAGCTGGCCGGGGCCGTCGCCGCGCTCGATGGAGGCGAAAGGATTCAGCCAGTCCTGGACACGGCTGTGGACGTGCGGTTCGAGGGTCCCGACGGCGTACGCGCCGAGGGCGGCGAGCAGCAGCCCGATGGCGATCCAGCCGATCCGCCCGGTCGCGGTGAACAGCATGATCACGAAGAGGCCGAAGAAGAGCAGCGAGGTCCCGAGGTCCCGCTCCAGGACGAGGACCCCGACGCTGAGCAGCCAGATGGCGAGGATCGGCCCGAGCACCCGGCCCGGCAGGAGGCGGAGCTTCCAGAAGAGCCGGCGGCCGGTGAGGGCGAGGGCGGTGCGGTTCGCGGCGAGGTAGGAGGCGAAGAAGAGGGCCAGCAGGATCTTCGCGAACTCCCCGGGCTGGAAGGAGAACCCGGCGAAGCGGATCCAGATGTGGGCGCCGTTGACGGCCGGGAAGAAGACGGGGACGAGCATGAGCGTCAGAGCCGCGGCGACGGAGAGGTAGGCGTACCGCTGGAGGACCCGGTGGTCGCGCAGGAACGCGAGGACGACGACGAAGAGCACCACCCCGAGCGCCGACCACCGCAACTGGTCCTCCGCCCCGGGCTCCCCGGGGGTGGCGAGGTCGAGCCGCTGGATGAGGACCAGGCCGAGCCCGTTGAGCAGGACGGCGATGGGCAGGAGGAGGGGATCGGCGTACGGGGCCCTGAGCCGCACGGCGAGGTGCGCGAGCAGCGCGGCACCCCCGAGCCCGGCCGCGTAGGGGGCCGCGGGGGTCCGGGTGCCGCTCCCGCCGTCCGCGGCGGGGCCGACGGCGGGAGCGGCGGCGAGGCCGGCGGCGAAGCCGACGTAGAGGTGGCCCAGTACGGAGATCAGGACCGCCCCCACGAGGAGCGTCAGCTCGATGCCGCGACGCTTGGGGGCGCGGGCGTCGGGAGGCGGGGGCGGAACGGGCTCCGTCACCTTCGCCGTCAGAGCGGTCATACGGGAAACGTAGCAAGGCGGCGGCTGGTATGTCCGCTTATGTCATAGAGTGCCGAAGAGTCGTCAGAAACGGTCAGGAGTGAGGAGCCCCGGCTCATGGGACCTGTGGAATTCATCGTCCTCGCCTTCCCCGAGGAACAGCTGCGGGTCCCGGCGGTCGAGGCCGTGATGGGCCTGCGCAAGACCGGGGTGGTCCGGCTGATCGACGGGCTCGTCACGACGAAGACGGCCTCGGGGGAGGTACTGGCGGCGGAGTTCGACGAGTTCGTGGAGCTACGGGGCATCCTGGCCGGCCGTGACGTGGCCCGCCTGATCGGCCCGGAGGACGTCCGCGAGGCGGCGGAGCTCCTGGACCGGGGCAGCTGCGCGCTGCTGCTCGTGGTCGAGCACGTCTGGGCGCAGGACGCGGCCGTCGCCGTACGGGCCGCGGGCGGGAGGATCGTCGGCTCGGTCCGGATCCCGGCGGACCGGGTGGGGGTGGCGTGATGTTCATCAGGCCGGTGGGCGTGACGGTCAGAGCGGCGGACCGCCCCGAGGGCCGCCCCCTCCTGCGGGGCCTCCTGCGCCGCGCGGCGGGCGCGGCGGAGTGGGCGGAGGCGGAGGGGAGCGGGGAGGCGGTGGTGGAGGGGTTCGGGGATGAGTTCGGGGATGAGTTCGGGGATCGGGTGGGGGACGGCGTGGGGGATGGCGTGGGGGACGGGTTCGGGGATCGGGTAGGGGGCGGGGATCGGGTGCGGGGTGGGGATCGAGTGCGGGGTGGGGGTGGCGACGGTGGGGCACCCTGGGCGGAGGCGCCCGGGGTGGGCCTTGCCGATGCGGAGGCCGAAGGGCAGCCTGCCCCTGCGGAGGCCCCCACACCGCCCGGGCCAGGCACCCCGGCCGTTCCACCGCCGCCCGGCAGCCTGGTGGCAGAGCTGACCCAACTGGCCGACCTCACCCGGGAGGGCCTCCTGACCCGGGAGGAGTTCACCCGGGCGAAGGCCCGCTTGCTGGGCAACGGGACTCCAGGGGCGGAGTCCTAGCGGGCCGGGTCGGGGAGGGGCTGGGGGTTTCCCGTCAGTCCCATCGTCCTTCCGTGTCGTGCCGGCCTGTCAAGGGCGCTCCCTTCGGTCGCGTCGCTACGCGATGGCCTTCGGCCACCCTTGACAGGCCGACCCGCCCCGGAAAGCCGAAAGACTGCCGGGAAACCCCCAAAAGAACGGTCACGGGGCAAGAGGGGGAGGGACGGGTCCGTCAGAGACCAGGCGAGGGGCCGGGCGCCGGCCCGCCGGGCATCCGGGCGGCCTTGAGCACTGATTCAGGGCCGGGGCCCGGCTACCTGCAGAAAAGGTTGATCAGAGCGACCTGCGGACCACCCAAGCGCGACGGATCGCTACGCGCTCCTCCCGGATTGGCGTCTGACAGCCGTCTGGGGCTGATACCTGCACCAGAGGTTGATCGGAGCAGTCCACGTTGCGGGTGGGCGCGACAGATCGCTACGCGCTCCTCATGGTGGGCGACTGACGGGCGCCGTGGGCCGGTAGGCCGGGCGGCCTAGGGCGGATCGCCGGAGGGTGGCGGGCGACCTAGATTCGGGGAGGTTGGTGGTGTTTGGGCCGATTTAACCGAGAGGGGCGTTGGGATGACACGCCGTTGGATCGCATCCGTACTGTGCGCGCTCGCGCTGCTCGCGCCTGGGTCGGCGGCCTCGGCCGCCAATCCCCCGGCCGAGTTGCGGGTGCTGACCCGGAATCTGTATCTGGGGGCCGATGTCGCGCCCGTGCTCGCGGCGACCAGCAGGCAAGGCCTCGTCGCGGCGGTCACGGCGGCCTATGCGAACGTGCAGGCGACGAACTTCCCCGAGCGGGCCCAGGCGCTGGCCGACGAGATCGCCGACAACGACCCGCACCTCGTGGGGTTGCAGGAAGCGGTGCTGTGGCGGAGCCAGACGCCCGCCGGGCCGGGGAGTGCCACCCATGTCGAGTACGACTTCCTGCAGATCCTCCTCGATGCACTGGAGGAGCGGGGCAAGCACTACAAGGCCGTGGCGACGGTGACCGTCGGCAGCGACTTCGAGGCTCCCAGGTCCACGCCGGACGGACTCCAGGACATCCGCCTCACGGACCGCGACGTGCTGCTCGCCCGCACCGACCTCTCCGTCGCCAACGCGCAGACCGGCCGCTTCCAGAACTTCGTGCCGATCTGCCGGCCCGTGCTGGGATGCCCGCCCAATCCGCCCCTGCGGATCGAGCGCGGCTGGGTGGCGGCCGACGCCACCCTGAAGGGCCGCACCGCCCGGGTCGTCACGACGCACCTCGAACCCCTCTCGGCCGCCGTCCAGGAGGCACAGGCGGGCGAACTGATCGCCGGCCCCCTGAACACCACACTGCCCACCGTGCTCCTCGGCGACCTCAACTCGGCCTCCGACGGGAGCGGCACCCAGAGCTACGGCCGCCTCCTCGCCGCCGGGTTCAAGGACGCCTGGACCGCCACCTGGCACCGCAACCTCGGTCTGACCTGCTGCCAGGCCCCGGACCTGCGGAACCCCGTCTCCACCCTCACCCGGCGCATCGACTACGTCCTCTTCCGGGGATCCATCACCGCCCGGAAGGCCCACACCGTGGGAGACACCCAGGCCGACCGCACCCCTTCGGGCCTGTGGCCCTCCGACCACGCCGGCGTCAAGAGCGTGCTCAAGCTTGCATAGCCCTCTGGTACCAGGACACGTCCCAGAGGCGCCCGAACTTCCGCCCCACCCGCTCCAGGCGGCCGACGTGCCGGAAGCCGAGGCGTTCGTGGAGCCTCTGGGACGGCTCGTTGGGCAGGGCGATCCCGGCGAGTGCCATGTGCACGTCCTCCTGCGCCAGCACCTCGAAGAGCGAGGTGTAGAGGAGGCCGCCGACGCCACGTCCGACGTGCTCCGGCGCCAGGTAGACGCTGGTCTCCACGGAGGTGGAGTACGCGGGCTTGGGGCGGAAGGGACTGCTCGTCGCGTAGCCGAGCAGCTTTCCGCCCTCCTCGGCCACGAGGAGCCGGTGCGGCCCGGACGCGGGATGGGCCAGCAGCCACGGCCGCCGCTCCTCGACCGTGAACGGTTCGACGTCGAAGGTGATCGGCGTCTCGATGACGTAGTGGTTGTAGATGCGGGTCAGCTCTCCGAGGTCGTCCTCGACCCCGGCCCGGACCTCGATTCCGCTCTTCGTGATCATCCGGACGACGGTACGCGGTTCACATCGCCGATTCGACGTTGTTCGCGGCGGTGGTGAACTCACGCCCGGAGGCGCCACGGATGTAGGCGAGCTCCATCCAGCGCTCGACACCGGTGTCCGAGACGTTCTCGTTGATCACCGCCATCAGCACCCCCTCGGCACCCGAAGCGATGTCGCGCACGCGCTGCCGGAGGAGGCGGTGCGGGACGTACTCGTAGCACTCACTCATCGGACGCCGCCTCGAAGGTCCCGAGGAAGCGCTCCCAGCCGGCCAGCGCCCGGTCGAGCAGTTCCGTACTGGGTTCCGCCACCACAAGGGTGTGCGGGGTCTCGTCGCAGGCACAGCTGCACATGTTGCGGCCACTCCCTACCGTCGTCATGGAGTACGACGGTAAGGACGGATTCCGGGAAGAAGGGGCCCGGTTCGGGCCCCTTCCGTCTACGCGGCCAGCAGGCCGATGTCCACGGCCAACCGGCTGGCCCGCTGCCGCCTCTCGGGCAGCCGCGATGCCGTTTCCTCCAGCACGATGGCCCGGGCGTAGCCGTTGTACCGGGTCGTCTCGGGGGCCACCGCGTGTGCCTGTTCCAGGGTCGCGAGCGCTACGTCCGGCTGTCCGTCCAAGTGGTAGGCGCGGGCCTGTTCGATCCGGTGCCGGGCCCTGCGCGGCAGGGAGGGGATGACCACCGTCTCCGAACCGGCCGCCTGCCGCACCGCCTCACCGCCGGTCCGCAGTTCCACCGCGACGGTGACCCCGTGCGCTCCCATCACCGGCCGCCCGAAGCTCGTCACCCGGTGGAAGTAGCCGCTGGGAAGCTCCTTGGCCACGCGTTCCGCGCGCTCCCACCACCCCCACGCGGCGCCCGTCTCACGGCGCTTCGCGGCAGTCAGGCCGGCCTCCGCCCGCAACGCGCCGACGACCGCCCGCACTTCGTCCGCAGCCTCCGCCAACCCCGGCTCCAGCACGCGCAATGCCTGCTGGACCACGTCATCGGCCTCGTCGTACTGCCCGGAATCCCGGTGCGCCTGGGCGGACAGCCAGGCGGCGACGCCGACGGCATGCGGGTCCTCGGACTCCTGCGCGGCGTTCATGCCCCGATCGGCGACCCGCCAGAGCAGCGCCGGGTCCGGCTGGTAGGCGACGAAGAACTGGGCGAGGAAGTAGGTCTCGGCCTTCAGGCGCAGAGCATCCCGCCGTTCGGCTGCGGTCTCCGCCTGCCTGACCCCGAGCTGTGTGTCCCGGATCAGCCCCGGCAGCAAGGCTCCGATGACGGCCCGGTGGTTCGGCGCCTTGTGCCGCGCGGCCCATGCGGCGTCCAAGGCCGCACGCAGGAACGCCTGCGAGGGGGCCTGGACGTCCCCCACGTCCGGGAAGCCGGTGAGCGCGGCCCGCACGGCCGGCAACTGATCGTGCCCGGGCCCGAGGAACAGGTCGGTGCTCTGTGCCGTGCCGATGTCTCCCACCAGATCATTCAGCCGACGGACACGGAGGGCTTGGGCAATGGCGAGGATTTCCGGCAGTCTCGGCATTCTCATGGCGCCGGTCTCCACTTTCTTGACCCACGAAGGGTGATGGCCGAGAAGTCCGGCCAACTGCTCTCGGGTCATGCCTCGGCGGGTGCGGTAGATCTGAACACGTTGCCCGAAAGCGACAGGGTTGTCGTACGGGTCGGGGGGTGTATCGGAAGACACGGCCTTGCCCCTTCTCTGTGCAGCTCGACACCGAACAGCCTATGGGCCAGGGTCATTTGCAGGTGTGCGCACGGGTCAGCCAGACGCCAACCATGAGGAGCGCGTAGCGATCTGTCGCGTCCGACCGCGCCCTACGCTGCCCATTTCGTCCTCGCGTGCAGGTATCGGCCACAGACTGCCGCCGGACGCCGAGATCCGAGGAGCGCGTAGCGATCTGTCGCGCCCATCCGCTCCCCGCGCCGCTCTGATCAACCTTTGGTGCAGGTATCAGCCCCGGACGGCCGGCGGACGCTTGGCCGGGAGGAGCGCGTAGCGATCTCGTGCGCCTGGGTGGTCCGCAGGCCGATCCTGTCGTCCTTCCGTGCAGGTAGAGCCCCTACGGCCCCGGATCTCGGCTCCTGAGGGCCCGGATGCCCGGCAGCCCGGCCCCCGGCGCCTCGCCTGGTCTCTGAGGGACCCGCCCCTCCCCCTCTTGCCCCGTGACCGTTCTTCTGGGGGCTTCCCGGCAGTCTTTCGGCTTTCCGGGGCGGGTCGGCCTGTCAAGGGTGGCCGAAGGCCATCGCGTAGCGACGCGACGAAGGAGCGCCCTTGACAGGCCGGCACGAACCGGAACGACGATGGGACTGACGGGAAACCCCCAGCCCCTCCCCGACCCCGCCCAAGGGGCTACCGCCCCCCCGGCCACCCACCCGCACCCAGGGGGCGGGTGGGCAACCACCGCCCCGCCCCGGGGGGTCGAGGGGGAGATAGCGGGCCCGCACCACACCCCCCACCCCCCAACCGGGTGACGCCCCCCGACCCGCCACCCGCGCTCGCCTCCCCTCCCCCCTCCCCGTGGCAGCATCGGGCGGCGGAGGTTATTACATGACAAAACGACTGCTGCGGATCGCCTGCCTCGCCGCCGTCTTCGTCACCGCGGGGCCCCCGACGCCTGTCCACGCCGAGCCCGTCCCGCGCCCCGAGCCCGCCGCCGAAGCCCCCCTCCCCGAACCCCGCGCCGCCCCCGCCCCCGCCCCCGCAGCCGCCCCCGCCCTCCCCCACCGCCCGGTCGGGGAGCTGCTCACCCGGCTCCAGGGGCTCTACCAGCAGGCCGAAGAGGCCACCGAGGCCTACAACGCCGCCGACGTCGCCCTCCGCGCCCGCCAGGCGGAGGAGGAACGCCTCACCACCGAACTCGGCAGGGCCCGCTCCGCCCTCGACGCCGAGCGGGCCACCGCCGGGCGGCTCGCCCGGGAGCAGTACCAGGGGGCCCGCGGCGGCACCCTCTCCCCGTACCTCCGGTTGCTGCTCTCGGGCGACCCCCAGCAGGCCGTCGACCAGCGCCGGCTCGCCGCCCGTGAGGGCGCCCGGCGGGCCGGGGTGGTGGCGCGGCTGGAGCGGGAGCGGAAGGCGGCGGGGACGCTCGCCGGCGCGGCGCGCAAGGCCCTCGACGACCAGGTGGCGCTGGCCGCACGCCAGAAGGAGGCCCAGCGGGAGGTCACGGGCCGCCTCAAGGAGGTCGAGCGGCTGCTGGCGGCGCTCACCCCGGAGGAGCTGGCGGGGCTCGGGGCGCGCGAGGCGGCCGTGACCGCCGGGGCGCAGCGCACGCTCGTGGACTCGGGCCGGCTGCCCGCCCGTACGACCACGCCGACGGCGGCGGGCGGGGCCGCCCTGCGCTACGCGGCGGCGCAGATCGGCAAGCCGTACGTGTGGGGCGCGGAGGGCCCGGCCTCCTTCGACTGTTCCGGGCTGACCTCGCGGGCGTGGGAGCACGCCGGGCGGTCCATCCCCCGGACCAGCCAGGAGCAGTGGGCGCAGCTGACCCGGGTGCCGCTGGACCGGCTGCGCCCGGGCGATCTGGTGGTCTACTTCCCGAAGGCCACCCACGTCGCCCTGTACATCGGGGACGGCAAGGTGATCCAGGCCCCCCGCCCGGGGGCCAGGGTGAAGGTGTCGCCGATCGCGGCGAACCCGCTGCTCGGGGCGGTCCGCCCGGATCCGGAGGGGACGCCGCTGGCGGAGTTCACCCCGCCGCCGCTGCCCGGGGCCGCGGCGGCGGGGGACGACGCGGGCTACTCGTCGGAGGAGGCACCCGAAGGCGAGGCCGAAGACGGGGCCGAAGACGAGTCCGAAGACGGGGCCGCCGACGCGGCCACCTCCGCCAGGTAGTCCGCCGCGTCCTCGGGGTCGTAGAAGTACGCGTCGAAGTCGGCCGGGTTGTCGAAGCCGTTGGCGAATCGATCCGCCACCGGCTGGAGCTGCCCGGCCGCGCCGATCAGGTTCAGCACGTGCTCCGGCGGGACGCCCAGCATGGCGTTGGTCCACTGCGTCACCGGCTTGCCGGTGGTGAACCAGTACTTGTCGAAGGTGGCCTTCATCCACGCCTCGTCGAACGGCTTGTCGCCGTGCATGAGGATCGAGGAGAGGTACGAGGCCGCGCACTTGGCCGCCGAGTTCGAGCCCTGCCCGGTGATCGGGTCGTTCGCCACGACCACGTCCGCGACGCCCAGCACCGCTCCCCCGCCGGGCAGGCGGCCGATGGGGTTGCGGACGACCGGCGCGTAGCGGCCGGCGAGGGTGCCGCCCGCGTCCGTCAGCTCGACCTTGGTGGCCCGCGCGTACTCCCACGGGGTGTACTTCTCCATGAGCTCCAGCGTGAGCGCCAGGTGCTCGGAGGGGTCGTTGACGCCCTTGAAGACGTCCAGCGGCCCGCCCGGGATCCCCTCCCAGAACAGGATGTCGGCGCGTCCCGAGGTGGTCAGGGTCGGCATGACGAACAGCTCGCCGACGCCCGGGACGAGGTTGCAGCGCACGGCCTCGGTGTCCGGGTGCTCGCGGCGCGGTCCGAGGCCGTGGACGTACGAGACGGCCAGGGCGCGCTGCGGGGCGTCGTAGGGGGAGCGCGCCGCGTCCCGGCCGAACATCGAGACGAGCTCGCCCTTGCCGGCGGCGACGAGCACGAGGTCGTACGTACGGGAGAAGAAGTCCAGGTCGGCGACGGACGCGCCGTGGATGACCAGCTGGCCGCCGCGCTGGGTGAAGGTGTCGAGCCAGCCGGCCATCTTGACGCGCTGGTCGACGGACTGCGCGTGCGCCTTGAGGCGGCCGAGCCAGTCGACGGGGCGGGAGCCGTCGGGGCCGGCGACGGAGACGCCCAGGCCGCGGATCTTCGGGGCCTGCCGCTCCCAGAAGTTCAGGTGGAGGTCCCGCTCGTGCTGGAGCGCGGTGTCGAACATGCACTGCGTGGACATGACCCGTCCGGTGCGGATCTCGTCCGCCGTCCGGTTGGACATGAGGGTGATCTCGTACCCCTTCGCCTGGAGGCCGAGGGCGAGCTGGAGACCGGACTGGCCGGCCCCGACGACGAGTATCTTGCGCATCTCACGTTCTCGATTCGGGGATTCGGTGGGGGAAGAGCGCGGACGTGCGTACCGAGCGGGCGCCTGGACACGAACACCGGACACGGACGCCTATGCGGGGGTGGCGTCCAGGGCGTGGCCGACCAGGGTCAGCAGGGAGTCCACGACCGTGTCCCGGCGGCGCGCATCCATGATCACGACGGGCACGTGCGGCGGGATGGTGAGCGCCTCCCGGACGTCCTCCACGTCGTAGGAGCGCGAGCCCTCGAAGTGGTTGACGGCGACCGCGTAGGGCAGCCCGCAGCTCTCGAAGTAGTCGAGCGCGGGGAAGCAGTCGCGCAGCCGGCGGGTGTCGGCGAGCACCAGGCCGCCGATGGCTCCGCGCACGAGGTCGTCCCACATGAACCAGAACCGTTCCTGGCCGGGGGTTCCGTACACGTAGAGCACGAGGTCGTCGTCGAGGGTGATGCGCCCGAAGTCCATCGCGACGGTGGTCGTGTTCTTGTCCGGGGTCCCGCTCAGGTCGTCGGTGGGGACGCTGGCCTGGGTCATCACCGCTTCGGTGCGCAGCGGGGTGATCTCGGACACGGAGGACACGAAGGTGGTCTTGCCGACGCCGAAGCCGCCGGCGACGAGCACCTTGACGGCGACGGGCGCGCGGGAGCGGTCGTACTGCCAGGGCTGGACGGGTTCGTCGTCCACGAGCCCGGGGACGCCGGCGGCGAGGTCGGCGGCGAAGTCAGAGACGGCGGAGGCCACTGAGCACCCTTTCCAGCAGCGCGCGGTCGGGACGGCCGCTGCCGTGCCCCGTGCCGTAGACGCGTATCCGGCCCTGGTCGGCGAGGTCGCTGACGAGGACCCGGACCACGCCGAGCGGCAGCTTCAGCAGTGCGGATATCTCGGCGATGGTGCGCATCCTGCGGCACACCTCGACGATGGCCCGCATCTCGGGCATGCGGTCGGGCGTCTTGGCCGGGCCGCTGTCGAGGGTGGCGACGAAGGTCTCCACGAGCAGCACCTGCGGGAAGCGGGTGCGGCCGCCCGTCAGGGAGTACGGGCGGACGCGGGCGGGGCGGCGGTCGGCTCCGCGTATCGGCAGCCGGTCGGAGGCCGTACTCCTCACGGGTTTTTCTCCATCGACTGGCGCAGCTCGCTGCGGACTTCGGGGGTCAGGACGTGGCCGGCGCGGCCGACGAAGAGCGCCATGTGGTAGGCGACGACGCTCATGTCGCAGTCGGGCGTGGCGTGCACGCCGAGCAGGGAGCCGTCGCTGATGGACATGACGAAGACGGAGCCGTTCTCCATGGCGACCATCGTCTGCTTGACCGCGCCGAACTCCATGAGGGCGGCGGCACCGGTGGTGAGGCTGCCGAGTCCCGAGACGATGGTGGCGAGGTCGGCCGAGGCGCCGCGGGGGCCCTTGGGGCGGCCCTCCTGCGCGGTTTCCGCCGTGGGTTCGGAGGAGAGCAGCAGCAGCCCGTCCGAGGACACGACGGCCACGGAGTTGACCCCGGGCACCTCCTCGACCAGGTCGGTCAGCAGCCACTGCAGGTTGCGGGCCTGGGTGCTCAGTCCGTACGTACTGGGCGCGGTCATGTGCGTGCCTCCTGTGCGGTGTCCCCCTGGTCGGTGTGCCCCTGCCCCCGGTCCTGCGCGAGTTCCTCGGCGACGACCCGGCGCCCGTCCTGGGCGCCCTGGTAGAACCCGCCGAGGCGGCGGCGCAGTTCCTCGGCGTCGACCCGGCGCGGCTCGGGGCGGGCCGCGGTGGGGTTGCCGATGCCGGGGGCCGCCACGGAGCGCGGGGTCCGCTTGGGGAGGCCCTTGGCGGTGACGGTTCCGGTGGCGGGCTCGGCCATGGGCTCGGGGTGGCTGCCCTGGCGGGGGACGAAGCCGTCCTCCGCGTCGGCGGCCCGCCGGTGGCTGGACTGTTCGGCGTCGGGCGCCGGGGCGGCGTGCCCGTCGTTCTGTACGGGTGCACCGTGCGCGGTCCCCGGTCCCCCGGCGGCGTCTCCCCGGGCGGGGTCGGCCACCGTGAAGGCGTCCGCGTCCGCTTCGGCGACGACGCGCGCGAGGAGCTCCTGGTCGGGGGCGGCCCCGGCCGGCGTCCCGGCCGCGGGGGCCGTGTCGGGGGCGTCCGCGGCCGGGGCGGCCGCGGTGAAGACCTGGTCGGCGGGCGGCGGCGGCGCGTCGTCGAAGGCCTCGGCGAGGGTGACGACCTTGGCGGGCTCGGGCTCGGCGTCGGCCGCCGCGGGGTCGGCCGGCGCGTCCTGCCGGGCTTCGGCGGCGGCCTGGGCATCCGCGTGGCCGGGGGCTTCGCCGGCGCGGGCGAAGGCCCCGGCTCCGAAGGCCTCGGCGACCAGGGATCCGGCGTCGAAGGTGTCGGACTCGTAGACCTCGGCCTCGTCGGACCCGGCCGCATCGGACGCGGCCCCATCGGACCCGGCCGCGGCGGCTGCGTCCTCGGCAGACTCCGGCCGGGCGGCGGACTCCGGCCGGGCGTCGGACTCCGGCCCGGCGGCGGCGTCCGCCTCCGCGTCGAAGGCCTCGGCGAGCGTGACGACCTTGGCGGGCTCGGGCTCCGCCGGTTCGGCCTCCGCCGGCTCCGCCTCCGCGGCGGCCGGCTCGGCAGCCTGCGCCGCCTGCTCCGCCACGGGCGTGCGCAGCCGCGGCGGCAGGGTGTTCTCGTTGGCCTCGGCGATCACACCGGGCAGCTGGAACGCGGGGGCGCCCGGCGTGCCCAGGGTGTGCACCGGGGAGACCGGCGGGGCGTCCGGCAGCAGCGCCGACGGGACGACGACCAGGGCTTCCAGCCCGCCGTGGCGGCCGGTGCGCAGCTCGGCGGTGACGCCGTGGCGCGCCGCGAGGCGTCCGGCGACGTACAGGCCGAGTCCCAGGCCGTGCTCGGCCTCGGGTTCCTCGTCGTAGGCGTCGGGGGTGGCCAGGCGGGTGTTGAGGGAGGCCAGGCGGTCCTCGGTGACGCCGATGCCCTCGTCCACGACGGACAGGACCACGTCGCCGGCGTCGTTCAGCCAGCCGGAGACCTTCACCTTGGCCTCGGGCGGGGAGAAGGTGGTGGCGTTCTCCAGGAGTTCCGCGAGGACGTGCGAGATGTCGTCGGCGGCGTGTCCGGCGACCTGGGTGTAGGAGGGCATGGTCGTGAGGTCGACGCGCTCGTAGCGCTCGATCTCGCTGACGGCGGCCCGCATGACGTCGACCAGGGGCACGGGCAGGCTCTGGCCGTGGCCGTGTTCCTGTCCGGCGAGGACCAGCAGGTTCTCGTTGTGGCGGCGCATGACCGTCGCCAGGTGGTCCAGCTTGAAGAGGGTGGCGAGCCGGTCCGGGTCGCCTTCCTTGGATTCGAGTTCCTCGATGACCGCGAGCTGGCGTTCGACGAGACCGAGGGTGCGCAGGGAGAGCGAGACGGAGGTCGTCGACATGATGCGGCGGTGCTCTTCGAGGCCCGCGCGCAGCTGTGCCAGTTCCTGTTCCAGGGCCTCGCGGCCGCCGGCGAGGGCTTCGTTGCGGCCGATGAGGCGGCGGCGGTCGGCGTCGAGCCCGGCGATCTTGGTGTGGAGGTCGACGGTCTGTTCGCGGACCGCGTTGAGGTGGCGTACGACCTCGGCGAACTCGTCGTTGCGGCCGGTGAAGCGGACCGGTTCCTGCGAGCCCTCGGGGGTGGCGAGGCGTTCGGCGCCGCGGCGCAGCACCGACAGGGGTCTGGTGAGGGAGCGGGCGACGGCGGTGGAGAAGCCGATGACGAAGAGGAAGAGGACGCCGAGTCCGGCGACCATCAGCTCCAGCCGGGTGACGTCGTCGTCGCGCAGGGTGGTGAAGGCGGTGGCCCGGTCGCCGGCGAGGGTGGACTCCACGGAGCGCATGCGGTCGATGCGGGCGGTGAGGGCGGCGGCGAGGGCACCGGCGTCGGTGGCCCTGCGTTCGGCCGGGGTGAGGGTGGGCCGCTCGGTGAGCCGCTTGAGCTGGTCTTCGGCGGCCTTGACCTCGGGGCCGGTGACGGTGGCGGCGAGGGTCTGGCGTACGGCGGGCCGGGCGGCGCGCGTGAAGTCGTCGAGGGCGGCCTGTTCCCGTACGCGGGAGCGCTGGGCGGCGCCGGTGAGCTCGTCGGCGAGGGCGGAGTTCGGGGGCTGCTCGCCGCGGGGGACGGCCAGGGCGGCGAGCAGCAGTCCGCGGGTGGCGGAGGCCTGGTCCACGGCCTGGCCGAGGGGGGCCATGGGCCGGGTGACGGCCAGGGCGGCCTCGGCGCGGGGCGGGGTGAGCTCGGCGAGGCGGTCGCCGGGTGCGAGGAGTTCGGTGAGGAGCCCGGCGTAGGCCTGGTGGGCGGCGAGGGCGGTGCCCTTGCCGTCGACGGCTTCGGCGCGGACGGCCTTGACCTTGCCGAGGGCGCGGGCGAGTTCCTCGTCGGCGTCCGGCTGGAGTTCGGTGAGCTGCCGGTCGGTGCGCGCGGTGCGCTCGTCGACGGGTGCCTTGGCGTTGCCGGGCCGGCCCTTGGCCACGTACTCGACGACGGCGTCGCGCTCGTCGCCGAGGAGGTGGGCGAGGGTGAGGGCGTGCTGCGTCTGTTCCGCGAGGGTGACCAGGCGCTGGGAGTCGTTCAGTTCCCTCGTGGCGGAAACGACGGCGGGGGTGCCTGCCGCGAGGACGGTGAGTCCGGCGACTGCCACTCCGACCACCAGCCTGCTGCGGACGCGCTTGCGCCGTCCGGCGTTGGCGGGTCCGTCGGCGCCGGCGGTGCCGTTCTTCCGAGACCGCTTCTTGGACACCGGTGCTCGCAATCCTGTACGTGTGCTCGTGCTCGTCTACTCGTGTGGCCGAGGTAACGGCCGGTCAACAAGTAAACGCCCCCTGCCCCCTCGTACCGCCTCAGACCTTCGCAGTGTGTTGGGAGGAGAGCCGCACATCGCCCACCCGGCCACTCGAAGGAGTGAACATCACGGAGGAGTGGCCGACCAACTCGGGATCCGCGCGTCAGGGGTCCCGCGTGGACGGCTGGTTGAAAGAACGCGGCGGGCTTTGGCAGTATGCCCGCCCACATTTCGCGGGAGCGGGCGGGCGGGGCGGTCGGGGGGTGCACCCCACCGCTCCCGGCATTGGTACGGACCTTCAGGCCCCGGGAGGGCCCCGGCGGGCAGAATGTCCGCATGCGCATCGACCTGGCCTCCGAACCCGGCAACGCGGAACACCCCAACCAGGACTGGGTGTCGGCGGCGGCACCTGCGTCGGGAGGCGGCGTCGTGATCGTCCTGGACGGCGTCACCCCGCCGCGGGGGGACGACGGATGCGCGCACGGAGTGCCCTGGTTCGCCGCCCGGCTCGGCGGCCGATTGACCGAACTGTCCGGATCGCGGCGGGACATGCCCCTGGCGGGGGTCCTGGCCCGGGCGATCGCCGACACCGCCGACGCCCACCGCGACACCTGTGACCTTTCTCACGTCCGGACTCCGCAGGCGACGGTGGTCATGGTGCGGTGGGACGAGGCGTACGTGGAGCACCTCGTGCTCTCGGATTCCGTGCTGCTGCTCCGCGGACCCGGAGGCGTGGTCACCCCGGTGCTGGACGACCGGCTGGACCGGGTGCCGCGCGAGGTCCTCGGCTCGGTGGCGGCGACCGACGCGCTGCGCAACGCCGAGGGGGGCTTCTTCACGGCGGCCGCCGACCCCGCGGTCGCGGCCCGGGCCGTCACCGGACGCACGCCGCGCTCGGAGGTGCGGGCGGTGGCGGCGCTGACGGACGGGGCGAGCCGCTGGACGGACACCTTCGGGGAGGGCGACTGGGCGGCCTGCCTGGACGTGCTGCGCAAGGAGGGCGCCCAGGGGCTGATCGGCCGGGTCCGGGCCGTGGAGTCGGACCCGCTGCGCCCGCCGGCCCGGCACAAGCGGCACGACGACGCCTCGGCGGTGTACGCGGAACTGTGAGCCCGCGGGCGGGGGGCCGGGCCGGCCGGCGGGAAGCGCCCACGCCGACCGCTCCCCGCCGGAGCCCACGCCGGCCGCTCCCCGCCGGCTACTCCTCGCCGGAGTTCAGCTGGTTGAGGAGTCTGGCCAGTTCCGCCACCTCGCCCCGGTCCCAGTCGGCCAGCTTGCGCATGTACTGCTCGCGCCGGGCTCCCCGTACGCGCAGGAAGCGCTCCCGGCCCTCGTCCGTGAGGCCGACGAGGAAGGCGCGGCCGTCGGCGGGGTCGGGCTCGCGGGCCACCAGGCCGAGGACCTCCAGGGCCCGCAGCTGGCGGCTCATGGTGGCCTTGCCGACGCCGAAGTAGGCGGCCAGCTCGGTGGCGCGCTGGCGGCCGGCGGCCTCCAGCCGGACCAGCAGCCCGTACGCGGCCGGCTCCAGCTCGGGGTGGAGGGCGCGGGCCATCTCCCCGGAGGAGGCGCGGGCCCGCCGCAGGAAGACGGACAGCTCCCGCTCCAGGGCGAGGAACTCCTGGTCTTCGCTGCCGTGCACGTGCCGCTCCCATCGGTGGCGGGGCACGCCGTGGCACCCCTGTTCGGGACCAGTATTTCGCAGCGGGTGCGCCGCGGGCCCGGGGCCCCGCCGATGGGGGTCCCGGGCCCGCGCGGGAGCGTGCGCGCCTTCCGGTTCAGGCGGCCTTGGTGAAGGACGCCACCGCCGGCGAGAGGGCGAGCTCCAGCACCTGGCGCACGTCCGTGACCGGGTGCACCTCCAGCCCCTCCAGTACCTCGCTGGGGACGTCGTCCAGGTCGGCCTCGTTCCGCTTGGGGATGATGACGGTGGTGAGTCCGGCCCGGTGCGCGGCGAGCAGCTTCTGCTTCACGCCGCCGATCGGGAGCACCCGGCCGGTGAGCGAGACCTCACCGGTCATGGCCACGTCGGTGCGCACCTGGCGGCCGGAGAGCAGCGAGGCCAGCGCCGTGGTCATGGTGATGCCCGCGCTCGGGCCGTCCTTGGGGACGGCGCCCGCCGGGAAGTGGATGTGCACGCCCCGGTCCTTCAGGTCGGCGACGGGCAGCTCCAGCTCCGCTCCGTGCGAGCGCAGGAAGCTGAGGGCGATCTGTGCCGATTCCTTCATGACGTCGCCCAGCTGGCCCGTCAGGGTCAGTCCGGCGGCGCCCGTCTCGGGGTCGGCGAGGGAGGCCTCGACGAACAGGACGTCGCCCCCGGCTCCGGTCACGGCGAGGCCGGTGGCCACGCCGGGGACGGCCGTGCGCCGCTCCGCCGGGTCCTGCGCGGACTCCGGGACGTGGTGCGGCCGGCCGATCAGGCCGCGCAGCTCGCCCGCGCCGATACTGAAGGGGAATTCCCGTTCGCCCAGTTCGTGCTGGGAGGCGACCTTGCGCAGGAGCCGGGCGATGGACCGCTCCAGGGTGCGCACGCCGGCCTCGCGGGTGTACTCGCCGGCGAGCTTGCGCAGCGCCTCCTCCTCCAGGACGACCTCCTCGCCGGTCAGCCCGGCGCGCTCCAGCTGGCGGGGCAGGAGGTGGTCACGGGCGATGACGACCTTCTCGTCCTCGGTGTAGCCGTCGAGGCGGACGAGCTCCATGCGGTCGGCGAGGGCCTCGGGAATGGCCTCCAGGACGTTGGCCGTCGCGAGGAAGACGACGTCGCTCAGGTCCAGCTCCACCTCCAGGTAGTGGTCCCGGAAGGTGTGGTTCTGCGCGGGGTCGAGGACCTCCAGGAGGGCGGCCGCGGGGTCGCCGCGGAAGTCGGAGCCGACCTTGTCGATCTCGTCGAGGAGCACCACCGGGTTCATCGACCCGGCCTCCTTGATCGCCCGGACGATGCGGCCGGGCAGGGCGCCGACGTACGTGCGCCGGTGGCCGCGGATCTCGGCCTCGTCCCGTACGCCGCCGAGGGCGACGCGTACGAACTTGCGTCCCATGGCGTGGGCCACGCTCTCCCCGAGCGAGGTCTTGCCGACGCCGGGCGGCCCGACCAGGGCGAGCACCGCGCCGCCGCGACGGCCGCCGATGACGCCCATCCCGCGCTCCCCGCGCCGCTTGCGCACGGCGAGGTACTCGGTGATGCGGTCCTTGACGTCGCCGAGGCCCGCGTGCTCGGCGTCCAGGACGGCCCGCGCGCCCTGGATGTCGTACTCGTCCTCGGTGCGCTCGTTCCAGGGCAGTTCGAGGACGGTGTCCAGCCAGGTGCGGATCCAGGAGCCCTCGGGGCTCTGGTCGCTGGCCCGCTCCAGCTTGTCGACCTCCTTGAGCGCGGCCTCCCGTACCTTCTCGGGGAGGTCGGCGGCCTCGACGCGGGTGCGGTAGTCGTCGGACTCCTCGCCCTCCTTCTCCCCGCCCAGTTCGCGCAGTTCCTTGCGCACGGCCTCCAGCTGGCGGCGCAGGAGGAACTCGCGCTGCTGCTTCTCGACGCCGTCCTGGACGTCCTTGGCGATGGACTCGGCGACGTCCTGCTCGGCGAGGTGTTCGCTGAGCGCCTTGACGGCGAGCCGGAGGCGGGCGACGGGGTCGACGGTCTCCAGGAGCTCGACCTTCTGGGCGACGGTCAGGAAGGGCGAGTAGCCGGAGTTGTCGGCGAGGGCCGACACCCCCTCGATCTGCTGGACCCGGTCCACGACCTGCCAGGCGCCGCGCTTCTTCAGCCAGCTGGTGGCGAGGGCCTTGTACTCCTTGACGAGCTCGGCGACGGCCCCGGGCAGCGGGTCCGGCACCTTCTCGTCGACGGTCTCCCCCTCGACCCAGAGCGCCGCCCCGGGTCCGGTGGTCCCCGCGCCGATGCGGACGCGGCCCCGGCCGCGGATCAGCGCTCCGGGGTCCCCGTCGGAGAGCCGTCCGACCTGCTCGACGGTCCCGAGCACGCCGATCCCGGCGTACGTGCCGTCGACCCGGGGCACGAGCAGTACCCGGGGCTTCCCGCTGCCCGCCGCCGCCTGCGCGGCCTCGACGGCGCCGCGCACCTCGGCGTCGGACAGGTCCAGGGGAACGACCATCCCGGGCAGCACGACCTCGTCGTCGAGCGGCAGTACGGGCAGGGTGAGCGTTACGGACGTCGAAGCCATGATCTTCCCTCCGGCAGTGAAGTTGAGCTATGCCGACTCAATGCTTCTGCGCCCGCCGATGTTCCCCAACGCCCGTTCGCCGGGGGCGAACACCCCCGGCGGGCCCCTCGTAGCACCATGACGGCATGACGGACACACGACGGACCGTCAGCTCCGGACCCCCTCTGGAACCCCGCACCGGCTTCTCCCGCGCGGCGCGCAGGGGGCACTGCGTGGCGGTCGCGGGCACCCCGGCGTGGCTGGTGGAGGCGGAGGTCGACGCGGTCACCGGCTAGGCGGCCGCGAGGCGGATGTCGCCGGACTCGGTGCGGACCTCGATGCCGGAGGGGGCGCCCGGGGTGTCCCCGAGGGTGACCTCGCGGCCGCCGGAGGCCGTCGTGACCGACAGCCGGTACGGGGCCTGCGGCGCCCTCAGGTTCACGTCGCCCGAGCCGGTGGTCACCGACACCGAGGCCGGGGCGCTCGCGAAGCCGACCGCGGCGCCCCCCGAGGCCGACCGGAACTCGAATTCCGGGCCCGCCAGGGCCTTGGCCGTGAGGTCCCCGGAGGAGGTGCGCACCTTCAGCGGGCCGGTGATCCGCTCGGCCCGGACGTCGCCGGAGGAGGAGTCCAGATCGGCGGCCGCCACGCCCGTCACCGTGAGGTCGCCGCTGCTGCTGCCCGCCTTGACCTTCGCCGAAGCCGGCACCTCCAGGCGGTAGTCGACCCAGCAGGCGTCCCCGTCGCCCCGGCAGCCGTCGGTGAAGCTCAGGACCCCGCCCGAGACCCGCTGCCCGGGCACGGGCGCGGTGTCGCCCCGGTAGTGCAGGACGCGGCGGACGGTGACCCCCGGTCCGGTACCGGGGGTGATCTCCACCGAGCCGCGCCGAAGGCCCGTCAGCTCCACGGCCGTGACCGCCTCGGTGACCGCCGTATCGGCGTGGGCGGTGTTCAGCCTCGCCTCTTCCACGAGCGAGCAGCCCGACAGGAGCAGGGCCGCTGCGGTCGCCACGAGGACGGTACGGGTCAAGGTGTTGGATGCCATGCCGACGAGTCTGCCGAGCGCGGCACCCGCCCGCGCTGGTGCGGGCCTCCGAAGCGGGGGTGGTGCTGTCCCCACCCCCCTCAGGGTCCGGTCACCACCGGCCGCAGCTCCGAGGGCAGGCCCCACTCGCTCCACGAGCCGTCGTACACGGCCAGGTCCGCGTACCCGGCGAGGGTGGCGCCGAGCGCCAGCACGCAGGCCGTCACGCCCGAACCGCAGCTGAACCGGAACCGCTCCCGGTCCCCGGCCAACGCCGCGAAGACCTCGCGGAGTTCACCGGCGGGACGCATCAGCCCGTCCGGCCCCCGGAGTTCGCCGAACGGCAGGTTCAGCGCGCCCGGCATGTGCCCGCCGCGCAGCCCCGGCCGGGGCTCCGGGGCGGTACCGGCGAAGCGCTCGCGGGTGCGGGCGTCGAACACGGCGGCGGCCGGGTCGGCGAGGGCCTCGGCGACGGCGGCGGCGTCCACCAGCAGCCCGGCGCGGGGCCGGGCCGTGAAGGACCCGCGCGGCCCCTCGTACGCCGCCGCCTCCGCCTCGACGGGCAGCCCGGCGGCCGCCCAGGCGGGCAGGCCCCCGTCCAGCACGGCGGCCCGCTCGAAGCCCACCGCGCGCAGCATCCACCAGGCGCGGGCGCTGGAGTGGATCCCGGCGGCGTCGTACACGACCACGGTGTCGGTGTCCTCGACCCCGAGCCCCCGCATGGCCTCGGCGAAGCCCTCCGGGGAGGGCATGGTGTGCGGGGCGGGGGCGGCATGGTCGGACAGGACTCCGTCCAGGTCGAAGGGCCGGGCGCCGGGGATCCGCAGGGAAGCCCCGCGGTGCGCCCCGACGGAGGCGTCGAAGACCACGACCCGGCCGAGGTGCTCCGCCAGCCAGGCGCTGCCGGCCAGGGGACCGGGTATCTCGGGTACGGGCATCTCGGGCACGGGCATGCGGGGGCCTCCGGAGACGGCGGGGACGTGATCTTCAGGCCATCCTGGCGCATGCGGGGGCGGGGCCCCAGAGGTCAGCCGCACCCGCCCCGCTGCGCGTACACCGCCACCCTCGCGCCGCGCACCTGCGTCACCGAGCAGCGGTCGAACGCCTCCGCCAGGGCCTCGCGCTTGGCCGCCTCCGCCGGGTACCCGTCCAGCGGCTGGTCCGGCGGGTCCAGCAGGGCGATCACCCTCGGGGAGGCCAGGACCGCCGCCCGGACGGCGTCCGGCGGCAGTTCCGTGCCGTGGAGGGTGCTGGAGGCGGCCGGGCTGCGGGACAGGGCCACGTCGCGGACGGCCCCGTACACCCCGGGCGACGACAGCAGCCACTCCCTCCGCCGTGACGGCATGAACAGCACCGCGTCCCCCGGCCGGGCCCGCTCCCGCACCGCCGCCGCGACGGCGAGGGCGTCGTCCTTGCGCGCGTCCGGGGTCCGCAGCCACACCGACCACACCCCGACCGGCACCAGCAGCGCCCCAACCAGCACCCACGGCAGCGGCGGCAGCCGCCACCGCGCCCCCGCGAGCACCGCGAGGCCCGCCAGGGCGTAGAGGACGTACCGGTCGACGTACAGCGGGTGCACCAGCGAGACCGCCATCAGCACCCCGGGCGGAAGCACCGCGAGCGGCAGGGCCACCCGTACGGGTTCCCGGTCGCCGGCCCCCCGGGCCAGCAGGACCGCCCCCGCCACCAGCACCGCGTACGCCGCCCAGTCCTGCCACGACGGCCGCCCCAGCCAGCCCAGCTGCGCCGGAGCCTGCCGGGCGCTGACGAGCACGAGCGGCAGCAGCCCCGCGAGGACCGCCCCGGCCGCCAGGCGCCACCCCCGTGCCCGCCACGCGGCGAAGGCGTGCGCCGGCAGGGCCAGTACGGCGAACTCGTGCAGCCAGCAGCCCAGCAGGAGGACCACCGCGTAGGCCGTCCACCGCTCGCGCAGCATCAGGTACGTCGCCCAGGCCACGGCGGCCGCGACGAGCGCGTACGAGCGCCCCTCCTGGGCGTACGTCTGCACCGGCGGCAGCACGGCGTAGGCGGTGCCGGCGATCAGCGCGGCCCGCTCCCCCGCCAGCCGGTGCGCGACCGCGGCCACCCCGGCCGCGGCGAGGGCGGTGCCGGCGACGGACGGCAGCCGCAGCGCCCACACGCCCCCGTCCCACAGGCCGAACACCCCGTGCATCAGCAGGTAGTAGAGGCCGTGCACGGCGTCGACCTGCCCGAGCAGCTCCCGGAGCCCGCCGAGGGGGCGGTGGGCGACCTGCCAGGTGGTGGACTCGTCGCGCCACATGCTCCCGCCGCCCGCACCGCGCGGCAGACCCCACAGTCCGAGGAGCACGGCGGTCAGCGGGGGCAGCGCGCGCCAGGGCGTGATGCGGCGGATGGCGGCCTCCGGGTGCTTTCCGTTGCGGGGCGGGGCCTCCATACTCGGTGTTCGGTCGGAGTACCTGCGGAGGTGGGTGTGCGAGCGATCCGAGCGGCCGGGGCCGCGGCGGCGGTGGTGCTGGGCGTGGTCCTGGCCGGATGCGGCGGCGGTTCCGGGGGAACCTCCGAGGCGACGGCTGCGCCGACGGCGCCCGTGACACCGTCGGCGGGCGTCACGGCCACCCCCGCGCCGGCCACCCCCACGCCACCCGCCACCACACCGCCGCCCGCCCCGTCGCGCACGCCCACGCCCGCGCCACCGGCGCCCTCGGCGTCCACCCCGCCGCCCGCCGCCCAGACCCTCGTCCGCGTGACCCGCAGCGGGGGTTTCGCAGGCCAGACCCGGACCGTCCTCGTCAGGGGCGACGGCTCCTGGGTCCTCCTGGACGGCAAGGCCCGTGACATGCGCTCCGGGAGGCTGGACGCGTCCCGGCTGGAGGCGCTGCGCACCGCGCTCCGGGAGGCGGACTTCGCGCACCTGCCCCGGGTGGCGACGGCCGATCCGCCGGTCTACGACGGGTTCACGTACGCCTTCGTGCACGGCGGTTTCGAGGTCGCCGCCGACCAGACCGTGCTGGCTCCGGGGCTGCTGAAGGTACTGGGCGCACTGCCCGGATTCGACGCGACGGGATGAATCTCTGATTCCGGATGACCCCGGCTCCTGTCCGAACCCCGCATAGCCGCAGGCCGGTGCCTCCTCTACGCTGCACCCCATCACGCGGATCTTCAGGGGCGGGACATGGAACAGACACACACCACCCACAACGGCGCCGCGGCCACCCCAGGCGCCCAGCGGCGGGTGCTCGTGGTCGAGGACGACCGCACCATCGCCGACGCCATCGCGGCCCGGCTGCGGGCCGAGGGCTTCCAGGTGCAGACGGCGTACGACGGGCCGGCCGCCGTCGCGGCGGCCGAGAGCTGGCAGCCCGAGCTGCTGGTGCTGGACGTCATGCTGCCCGGCTTCGACGGGCTGGAGGTCTGCCGCCGGGTCCAGGCGCAGCGGCCGGTCCCGGTGCTGATGCTCACGGCCCGGGACGACGAGACGGACATGCTGGTCGGCCTCGGGGTCGGGGCCGACGACTACATGACGAAGCCGTTCTCCATGCGCGAGCTGGCCGCGCGGGTCCACGTATTGCTGCGCCGGGTGGAGCGGGCCACGCTGGCCGCGACCGCCCCGCGCGGGGCGACGCTGCGCCTGGGCGATCTGGAGATCGACCACGCGCAGCGCCGGGTGCGGGTGCAGGCGGAGGACGTGCACCTGACGCCGACGGAGTTCGACCTGCTGGTGTGCCTGGCGGGGACGCCGCGGGCGGTGCTCTCGCGGGAGCAGCTGCTGGCGGAGGTGTGGGACTGGGCCGACGCGTCGGGGACGCGTACGGTCGACAGCCACATCAAGGCGCTGCGGCGGAAGATCGGCGCGGACCGGATCCGTACGGTCCACGGCGTCGGGTACGCCCTGGAGACCCCGGCGCAGGCGTGAGCGGCCCGTCGCACGGGCCGGGACCGCGGCCCTATTCGCCGTTCTCGATCAAGACGAAGCTGGGCACGCTCGTCGTGGTGTCGGTGTTCATCACGACGGGGCTGCTGATGGTGGCCCTGCGGACGGCCACGGAGTTGCGGTTCATCACGGTGTTCTCGGTGATCGCCTCGATGCTGATCACGCAGTTCGTGGCGCACGGTCTGACGGCTCCGCTCGACGAGATGACCACGGTGGCCCGGGCGATCTCCCACGGGGACTACACGCGCCGTGTGCGGGGAGCCGGGCGGCGCGACGAGCTCGGCGATCTGGCCTCGACGATCAACCGGATGGCCGACGACCTGGAAGCCGAGGACAGGCACCGTCGAGAGCTGGTCGCGAACGTCTCGCACGAGCTCCGTACTCCGATCGCGGCGCTGCGGGCGGTGCTGGAGAACGTGGTGGACGGGGTCTCGGAGGCCGATCCGGAAACCATGCGGACGATGCTGAAGCAGGCCGAGCGGCTCGGCCGGCTGGTGGACACCCTGCTGGACCTGTCGCGGGTGGACAACGGGGTGGTGCCGCTGAAGGCGCGCCGGTTCGAGGTGTGGCCGTACCTGTCGGGGGTGCTGAAGGAGTCGGGGCTGGCGGCCGCCGGGCGGCCGGGGCTGGCGTCCGGTTCGGGTGGTCACACCCGCAATGACGTGCACCTTCACCTGGATGTGCATCCTCCGGAGCTGACCGCGTTCGCGGATGCGGAGCGGCTGCACCAGGTGGTGGCGAATCTGATCGACAACGCGGTCAAGCACAGTCCGGCGCACGGCCGGGTCACGGTCCGCGCCCGGGCCGGGGCGACTCAGGGAAGCCTGGAGCTGGAGGTCGTCGACGAGGGGCCGGGAATTCCGGAGGCGGAGCGGCACCGGGTCTTCGAGCGGTTCAACCGGGGTTCCGCCGGTGGCGGGGACGGTGCGGGCGACGGGGGCACCGGTCTGGGGCTGGCGATCGCCCGGTGGGCCGTCGGCCTGCACGGCGGGCACATCGGCGTGGCCGAATCGTCACGTGGTTGCCGAATCCTTGTCACCCTTCCGGGCAGCTCACCGGTGTCGTCTTGACGTAGGGTTCGAGTGGGAAGGACATGATCTCGGCCACACGTGCCCGGGGTCGTCAGGGGTGCGAGGCCTAGGGGGTCGCAACCTCGCTGCCCCCTACCCGAACCACGCTTGTTTCCCGCCATTCCGATGGACGAAACCCGCCGTTCGGTGTGACCTGCGCGACGGAAGTCCCGCCCGGCCTGCATCACACCGCCTGGGAGGCGTAGCCTTTATCCCCGCTGTCCATACCTTGTGAAGCGGAAGAGGGCGGTTGCCGCCGTGTCGCCACAGTCCCCCAGTAACCCGAGCACCACGACCGACGCAGCAGAGGGCGGGAAGAACCCCGCCTCAGGCTTCGGCGCGAATGAGTGGCTCGTCGACGAGATCTATCAGCAGTACCTCCAGGACCCGAATTCGGTCGACCGGGCCTGGTGGGACTTCTTCGCCGACTACAAGCCGGGGGGCGCTGCCGCTCCGGTGAAGGCGGACGAAGCCATCAGGACCCCGACGACGGACGGCGCCTCCGCACAGGCCGCCACCGCCACCGCCGGGGTCCCGCAGGCCGTCGACGCCGCCACGGGGGCGGCGCCCGCCGCGCCCGCCGCCGCGCCCACACCTGTGTCAGCTCCTGCCCCTGCTCCTGCCACCCCCTCTGGTGCCCCTGCTGTGACTGTCACCTCCCAGGCCCCGGCCGCCGCACCGGCCGCGCCCTCCGCCGCGGCTCCGGCCGCCGCCACCACTCCGGCCCAGAAGGCCGCGCCCGCCACCGAGGCCCCCGCCGGGCCCGAGCTGGTGACGCTCCGCGGCCCTGCCGCCGCAGTGGCCAAGAACATGAACGCCTCGCTGGAAGTGCCGACGGCCACGTCCGTCCGCGCCGTCCCGGTGAAGCTGCTGTTCGACAACCGCATCGTCATCAACAACCACCTCAAGCGCGCCCGCGGTGGGAAGATCTCCTTCACCCACCTCATCGGCTACGCGATGGTGCAGGCCATCAAGGCCATGCCGTCCATGAACCACTCCTTCGCGGAGAAGGACGGCAAGCCGACCCTGGTCAAGCCGGAGCACGTGAACTTCGGCCTCGCGATCGACCTGGTCAAGCCGAACGGCGACCGCCAGCTCGTCGTCGCCGGCATCAAGAAGGCCGAGACGCTGAACTTCTTCGAGTTCTGGCAGGCCTACGAGGACATCGTCCGCCGCGCCCGCGTCGGCAAGCTGACGATGGACGACTTCACCGGCGTCACCGTCTCGCTGACCAACCCCGGCGGCCTGGGCACCGTCCACTCCGTGCCCCGCCTGATGCCCGGACAGTCGGTCATCATGGGCGTCGGCTCCATGGACTACCCCGCCGAGTTCCAGGGCACCTCGCAGGACACCCTGAACAAGCTGGGCATCTCCAAGGTCATGACCCTGACCTCGACCTACGACCACCGGGTCATCCAGGGCGCGGCCTCCGGCGAGTTCCTGCGGATCGTCGCGAACCTCCTCCTCGGCGAGAACGGCTTCTACGACTCCGTCTTCGAGTCGCTGCGGATCCCGTACGAGCCGGTCCGCTGGAATCGCGACATCGACGCCTCGCACGACGACGACGTCACGAAGGCCGCCCGCGTCTTCGAGCTGATCCACTCCTACCGGGTCCGCGGCCACGTCATGGCCGACACCGACCCGCTGGAGTACAAGCAGCGCAAGCACCCCGACCTCGACATCACCGAGCACGGCCTCACCCTGTGGGACCTGGAGCGCGAGTTCGCGGTCGGCGGCTTCTCCGGCAAGTCGATGATGAAGCTCCGCGACATCCTCGGCGTGCTGCGCGACTCGTACTGCCGCACCACCGGCGTCGAGTTCATGCACATCCAGGACCCGAAGCAGCGCCGCTGGATCCAGGACCGCATCGAGCGCCCGCACTCCAAGCCGGAGCGCGAGGAGCAGCTGCGGATCCTGCGCCGCCTGAACGCCGCCGAGGCCTTCGAGACCTTCCTGCAGACGAAGTACGTCGGCCAGAAGCGGTTCTCCCTGGAGGGCGGCGAGTCCGTCATCCCGCTCCTCGACGCCGTCATCGACTCGGCCGCCGAGGCCCGCCTCGAAGAGGTCGTCATCGGCATGGCCCACCGCGGCCGCCTGAACGTCCTGGCGAACATCGTCGGCAAGTCGTACGCGCAGATCTTCCGCGAGTTCGAGGGCAACCTCGACCCGAAGTCCATGCACGGCTCCGGCGACGTCAAGTACCACCTGGGCGCCGAGGGCACCTTCACCGGCCTGGACGGCGAGCAGATCAAGGTCTCGCTCGTCGCGAACCCCTCGCACCTGGAGGCGGTCGACCCGGTCCTGGAGGGTGTCGCCCGCGCCAAGCAGGACGTCATCAACAAGGGCGGCACGGACTTCACCGTCCTCCCGCTGGCCCTGCACGGCGACGCGGCCTTCGCCGGCCAGGGTGTGGTCGCCGAGACGCTGAACATGTCGCAGCTGCGCGGCTACCGCACCGGCGGCACCGTCCACGTCGTGATCAACAACCAGGTCGGCTTCACCGCCGCCCCGGAGTCCTCGCGTTCCTCGATGTACGCGACCGACGTGGCCCGCATGATCGAGGCCCCGATCTTCCACGTGAACGGTGACGACCCGGAGGCCGTGGTCCGCGTCGCGCGGCTCGCCTTCGAGTTCCGCCAGGCGTTCAACAAGGACGTGGTCATCGACCTCATCTGCTACCGCCGCCGCGGCCACAACGAGTCCGACAACCCGGCGTTCACGCAGCCGCTGATGTACGACCTGATCGACAAGAAGCGCTCGGTGCGCAAGCTGTACACCGAGTCCCTCATCGGTCGCGGCGACATCACGCTGGAAGAGGCCGAGCAGGCGCTCCAGGACTTCCAGGGCCAGCTGGAGAAGGTCTTCGCGGAGGTCCGCGAGGCCGCCACGCAGCCCGCCGTCGCCGCGCCGGCCCCGGCCGAGCAGGGCGAGTTCCCGGTGGCCGTGAACACGGCGATCTCCCAGGACGTCGTCAAGCGGATCGCCGAGTCCCAGGTCAACATCCCCGAGGGCGTCACCGTCCACCCGCGTCTGCTGCCGCAGCTCCAGCGCCGCGCGGCGATGATCGACGACGGCACCATCGACTGGGGCATGGGCGAGACCCTGGCCTTCGGTTCGCTGCTGATGGAGGGCACCCCGGTCCGGCTGTCCGGCCAGGACTCCCGCCGCGGCACCTTCGGCCAGCGCCACGCGGTCCTCATCGACCGGGAGACCGGCGAGGACTACACCCCGCTGCTGTACCTGTCGGACGACCAGGCCCGCTACAACGTCTACGACTCGCTGCTCTCCGAGTACGCGGCCATGGGCTTCGAGTACGGCTACTCGCTGGCCCGTCCGGACGCGCTGGTGCTGTGGGAGGCGCAGTTCGGTGACTTCGTCAACGGCGCGCAGACCGTCGTCGACGAGTTCATCTCCTCGGCCGAGCAGAAGTGGGGCCAGACCTCCGGCGTCACGCTGCTGCTGCCGCACGGCTACGAGGGCCAGGGCCCGGACCACTCGTCCGCCCGCCCGGAGCGCTTCCTCCAGCTGTGCGCGCAGAACAACATGACGGTCGCGATGCCGACCCTGCCGTCGAACTACTTCCACCTGCTGCGCTGGCAGGTCCACAACCCGCACCACAAGCCGCTGGTCGTCTTCACCCCGAAGTCGATGCTGCGTCTGAAGGCCGCGGCGTCGAAGGCGGAGGAGTTCACGACCGGTTCGTTCCGTCCGGTCATCGGCGACTCGGCGGTGGACCCGAACGCGGTCCGCAAGGTCGTCTTCTGCGCGGGCAAGGTCTACTACGACCTGGAGGCCGAGCGGGAGAAGCGCGGCATCACGGACACCGCGATCATCCGCATCGAGCGGCTGTACCCGCTGCCGGGCGCGGAGCTCCAGGCGGAGATCGCCAAGTACCCGAACGCGGCGAAGTACATCTGGGCGCAGGAGGAGCCGGCGAACCAGGGTGCGTGGCCGTTCATCGCGCTGAACCTGATCGACCACCTCGACCTGGCGGTCGGCGCGGACATCCCGGCGGGCGAGCGCCTGCGGCGCGTCTCGCGTCCGCACGGCTCCTCGCCGGCGGTGGGTTCCGCGAAGCGTCACCAGGCGGAGCAGCAGCAGCTGATGAACGAGGTCTTCGAGGCCTAGTCGCCGACGCGACCTGCACGGAGAAGGAAGGCCCGGTCCCCCCCCACCTGGGGGGGACCGGGCCTTCCGGCCGTTTGCGGGTGCGGCGCCGCTGCCGGGGGCTCTGCCCCCGGGCCCCCGCGCCTCGGACGCCGGCGGGGCTGGGTTGTGCCGGCGGGGCTGTTACGGCTGGGGTTCGAAGTCCCAGTAGGGCCTCGTCTGCTGGCGGGCCGAGACGGTGTGGACGTGCTGGGGGCCGAGGGTGCGGGTGAGGGCCTTGAGGCCGGCGTCCTCGTGCTTGTGCGCCTCCGCGTCCTCGCGTACCGAGCGGAGGTCCGCCGCCAGGGCGATCTGGGCGCTGAGGGTCATGGGGTGGTCGGGGCCCAGGACCCGTTCGGTGGCGCGCAGGGTCTCGCGGCTGAGGTCCAGCGCGGCTTCCAGGCGGCCGGTGATGTTGCGGTGCCCGGTGGCGTTGAGGGCGCAGCCGAGGGTCCAGGGGTGGCGGTCGCCGAGGGCGCCGCGCATGCCGACGAGGGCCTGTTCGGCGAGGTTCAGGGCCTCGGTGCGTTCGCCCTGCGCGCGCAGCACCAGGGCGAGGTTCCCGACGGTGCCGATGCTGTACGGGTGGGCGAGGCCGAGCTGCGACTGGTAGCCGCGTACGACGTCCTCGGAGATCCGGCGGGCCTCCTCGATGTCCCCGTACTCGCGCAGGTAGGTGGCGTAGTCGGAGGCGACCATCAGGGTCCAGGGGAACTCGGCGCCGAAGACGCGGGTGGAGCGTTCCAGGACGCTGCGCAGCCGGGATCCGGCGCCGGGGATGTCGCCGGTGCGGCGCAGGCACTGGCCGAGGTTGTGTTCGGCGCGCAGGGTCTGCGGGTGGTTGGCGCCGAGGACCTGGAGGTGGAGTTTGAGGCCCTGTTCCTGGCGGGCGAGGGCTTCGCGGTAGCGGCCCATCAGGCGCAGGCCCATGGCGCAGCCGATGCCGGAGGAGAGGGTGGCGATGTGCCGGACGCGCAGGACGCGTTCGCGGCGGCGCAGGGTGTCGAGGTCGGTGTCGTAGGCCTCCTGGTAGCGGCCGAGGAGGCGCAGGGCGACGGCGACGTTGTTCTGGGCGCCGAGGGTGGTGGCGTCGTCCTCGCCGAGGAGTTCGCGGTAGGTGGCGAAGGCGTGTTCCAGGAGTTCGCGGGCCTGGTCGAACTTGGCGGTGCTGAGCAGGACGCCGGCGTAGGTGCTGGTGGCGCGGAGGGTTTCCAGGTCGCGGTCGCCGCGTTCGGCGAGGAGGCGGTCGGCGACGGAGCGGGCGAGGGATTCGGCCTGCCGGAAGTGGCCGAGCATGCGCAGGGCTCCGCCGTAGTGGTAGCTGAGTTCGCGGACCTGGTCGTGGTCGTCGCCGAGGACGGCCCGCCAGACGGCGTCGGTCTGTTCGGACAGGCGCAGGCAGGTGCGGTACTCGCCGGCCAGGATCAGGTAGCGCAGGCAGTGCAGCAGGAAGTTCTGGATGCGGGGGTTGCTGCTGGTGAGGACGCCGGCGTGGTCGAGGTGCGGGATGAGTTCGGCGTAGCGGGGCCAGAGCCGGGAGTCGGTGGGGCGGCCCGGGTCGGCGGCGGCGAGGACGCGGCGGACGGCGCGGGAGAGCTGCTCGGACTCGTCCTCGGCGAGGTTCTCGCGGACGATGTTGTGGACCATGCGGTGCAGCTGGACGGTTTCGAGGCCGCCGCCCTCCTCGACGGAGAGGTCGGAGTACTCCAGGCGGACGACGGAGAACTGGACGAGTTTGTTGAGGGCGGCGTTCCAGCGGATCTGGTCGTTGAGGATCCCGGCGAGGTGTTCGGGGACCCCGTCGGCGGGGAATTCGCGCAGCAGGCGCAGGGGGACGCGGCCGGGGGCGAAGAAGACGAACAGCCGCAGCAGGGCGAGGGCGTCGGGGAAGTTCTCCCGGACGTTGTTGAGGAGGAGCGCCAGGGCGGTCGGGAAGGGCAGCGGGTAGTCGTCGGAGAGGGTGACGGCCTCGTGGGAGTCGAGGCGGCGCTGGAGGAGGGTGAGGTACTCGCCGACGCCGAGGGGGGAGTCGGCGAGCCAGCCGGCGGTCTGGTCGAGGGCGAGGGGGTAGTCCTCCAGGGCTTCGGCGAGCTGGTCTGCCTCGTCGCCGGTGAGGCGGCGGGCGCGGCGGCGGATGAAGGTGACGGACTCGGGGCGGGCGTAGAGGGGGACCTCGACGAGGCTGGTGTGCCGGGTGGCCCATTCGCGGTTGCGGGAGGTGATGATGACGTCGCCGGCGCCCGAGGGCAGCAGGTCGGTGAGGTCGTCGGGGTGGTCGCAGCCGTCGAAGACCATCAGCCAGCGGTGGTACGGGGAGCCGCGCCGCAGTGCCTCCAGTACGGCCCGGATCTGCTCGCCGTAGCTGCCGGAGCCTCGCGGCAGGCCGAGTTCGGGGGCGAGGTCGGCGAGCCGTTCGCGGAGGGTGGGCCGGTCTTCGGCGGGTACCCACCACACCACGTCGTACTCGGAGGCGAAGCGGTACGCGTACTCGGTGGCGACCTGGGTCTTGCCGACGCCGGAGAGGCCGAGCAGGGTGACGGTGGAGGCTCCGGGCGGGGCTTCGGTGAGGGCGGCGCGGAGCCGGCCGATGACGTCGTTGCGGCCGGTGAAGCGGGGGTTGCGGCGCGGGACGCGGCCCCAGATCTCGGGCGGGTCGTTGGGGAAGCGGGGGCCACGGCGGCCGCTCTCGGTGCCGATCCGGTCGGTGGGCAGGTCCAGCCGGCGCAGCACCCGGTACTCGGCCTCGTAGGCGTCCAGGCCCCACAGGTCGGTCTTCTCCAGCGCGGCCACGGCGCTGGGCAGGGGGGCGTCGGTGAGGCAGACGGCGGCGAACCGGTCGGGGTGGGAGGCGGTGACGGTGCGCAGCGCGGCGTTCCACTCGTCGTCGGTGTGGGTGCCGGCGGAGAAGTAGCGTTCGCTGAGCACCACGAGGATCCTGCCGCCCGCCCGGGCCAGGTCGTCGAGGGCTTCGGTGAGGCCGCCGGGGCTGCTCTGCGGGTCCCAGCGCTGGAGGGCGACCCGGTGTCCGTGTTCTTCGAGCCGGTGGGCGATCCACACCGCCCAGGGCCGGTTGAAGCCCGCGAAGCTGATGACGAAGCGCTGCGCGGGGGCGGCTCCGTCGCGGTCGTGACGCGTGGCGGTACCGGTCATGCGGCCGTCTCCCTGGGGTCCGTGCGGTGGACGGGTGCGGGGCGGTGCGGAGGGGCTGGCTTGAAAGGTACCGCAGCGGACGGGGCGTCATACCCGTACGAACGGGGCGAGTTCGGGGTGTGCCTCGCACCAGGCGCGGCGTTCGCGTTCCAGGGTGCGCAGGGCGGTGGCGTGCTGGTCGCCGGGCGGCGGGGTGGCGTCCATGGCGCGTTCGGCGGCGGCCATGCCGTCGGTGAACTCCCGCCCGGTGACGGTCAGCGCGGGGTGTGCCCGCAGGACGGGCAGGACGGCGGCGACCTGGGCGCGGATCCGGGCGTGCTGGGCCCAGGCGCCGCGGGCGCCGTAGAGGGCGGCGTGCTGCCAGTACCCGGCGAGGGCGAGGTGGGCGTAGGCGCCGTGCAGCAGCCCCTCCAGCGGGCGCGGGTCGGCGCGCCAGGGGGCCCAGTGGCGGGGGGTGCCGTCGGCGGTGTGCAGGGTGAGGACGTCGGCGAGTGCGGCCAGCTTTCCGTGCTGCACCTCGTGGACCAGGGTCGCGGCGAGGGCGGGCGGGGCCTGCGCGCGGGCCAGGACGGAGCCCGCGGCCGCGGGCAGGGTGGCGCCGCTGGAGCGGGAGCCGCCGGCGAGCGGGACCACGGAGCGCAGCAGCAGGCCGATCTCCTCGGCGCGCGCGGAGTCGTAGCGTCCCATCAGGGTGAGCGCGCCGGACCACTGGATGTCCCAGCGCTTGTGGCCCTTGGGGGTGAGCCGGCGGGCCGGGCGGACGGCCGCCGCGGCGGGTCCCGGCGGTGAGGCGCGGTAGGGGTCGAGGTCGTCCAGGGCGGTGGGGCCGCCGCCGGGCAGGGCGTGCAGCGGCAGGACGTCGGCGGTGTCCCAGGAGCGTTCGGTCAGGGCGAGGCGGCCGGGGCCGTGGGGGCGGATCAGGCCGAGGGTGGGCAGGACGAGGCGGCCGTTGACGGGCCGCAGGGTGGTCTTGAAGCCGATCCCGGCGCGCAGGGCGGCGGCGACGGCGAGCGCCCCGAGGTGGCCGAGGTCGGGCGGGGGGCCCTGGGGGGCGTGCAGGCGGCGCAGGGTCTCCTCGGCCCACACCCCGGTGGCGGGGTAGTGCAGGACGTCGTGGACGGCCTCGGGGTCCTGGCGTTCGGCCTCCTCCAGCAGCGCCCAGTGGTCGGCGGTCTCCTCGCCGGGGGCGGCGTCGAGTACGGCGCGCAGCAGGAGCAGCCGCTTGGAGCCGCGTACGTCGCGTACGAGGCGGGTGCCCTCGTCGGAGGGCTCGGTGGAGGCGAGGGCGCGCAGGGTGTGGGAGCTGACGGCGAACCGGGCGAGGTCGGCCGGGCCGGCGGGGTGCCGGGGGCCGGTGCCGGTCCGCTGGGCGGGGAGGCCGGCCGCGTCGCTGCCGGTGCCGGTGGCCGGGCCGGTGGCGGCTTCGGTGGCCGCGTCGGTGCCGTGGGTCATGAGGCGGCCCGCCCGGTGGTGGCGGCCTCGTGGAGGGCGCGGGCGACGTGCCGGATGACGGCCTGGAGGTCGGCGCAGTACACGGACGGCTGGCGGAAGCCCTCTCCCGCCCGGTAGCGGTGCGGGTAGTGCCCGCCCCCGCACACCTCGACGAGCTCGCAGGCCCGGCAGCCGGCGGCGAGGGCGTCCCGGCCGAGCTGGCGGGCGGCGAAGCCGGGGTGGTCGAGCAGTTCGTCGAAGCTGTGGTGCTCCAGGGTCATGCCGGTCGCGGCGGCCCCCTCGTACGCGGACTTCAGGGAGTCGGCCTGCTCGATGCTGCCGTCGGTCTCGACGACGGCGGTGGTGACGGGCGCCAGCCCCAGGGTCTCGGTGGCGGCGGGCAGGCCGAGCAGCAGCGCGATGACCTCCTCGAAGAGGCGGATCCGGGTGCGCCGCGCGCCGTCGTGCCACCAGCGTTCGAAGACGGCGAGGAGCCAGTCGCCGTACGGGGTCCCGTGCCCGGTCCGGCCCGGCGGCGGGGTGCTCCAGTTGGCCAGGGGCAGCAGCAGGCCGATGCTGGGCGGGGCGAAGGCGAGGAGGGACTCGTACGTCTCCACCGGGTCCTGGCCGAGGTCCACGACGCAGAGCACCCCGGCGTAGCTGTCGGGGTGCCGGGCGAGCAGCCGCAGCCCGCGCGCGGCGGCGTCGAAGCCGGGCCGGCCGGTGTGGTCGACGCGGTGCCGGTTGTGGCCGGGGAGGCCGCCGTCGAGGCTGACGCCGACCCGGATCCCGGCGGCGGCCAGTGCGGCGAGCCGTCCGGCGGTGAGCAGGGTGCCGTTGGTCTGCACGCCGGCGGTGACGCGGGTGCCGGGAGCTCGCCGGGCCACGGCGGCCCGTACCGCCTCGACGGGGGCGGCGAGCGCGGAGGGCGCGGCGAGGAGGGGTTCGCCGCCGTGCAGGACGAGGTCCACGCGGGGCAGGCCGTGGGCGGCGGCGTGCTCGGCGATCCGCTCGGCGGCGCGCAGGGCGGTGGCGGGGGCCATGACGGCGGGGCGGGTGCGCCAGCTGTGGTCGGCCATCTCGTAGACGTAGCAGTAGGTGCAGGCGAGGTTGCAGCGGCTGTGCGTCTTGAGGACGAACTGCCGGATCGGCTGGGGGCGGTGGCCCGCGGCGCGCAGGGCGGGGACGTCGAGCCGGGCGTACGGCCAGCGGGCGTGGCGTGCGTGACCTGCGAGGGTCCGGTGTGCGGGCATCACGGGACCGCTCGTGATCGCTTGGCTCATCGCCTGTACCCCTCCTCCCCCCGGGTGCCGCCCCGGACTCCGTCCGGGGCTTCCGGGGGACCCCCAGAACGGTCCATCCCTGCCCTCCGCACGGGTCCGGCTAACGGCGGAAAGTGGTCAACTCCGCTGCGGGGGCGGGGCGGTCGGGGGAAACCCGCGGGCGGGGCCGGCGCCCGGGACGGGGGGCCGTCAGGCGACGCCGGAGTCGAACGCGTTGAGGATCTCGGCCGGGTGCGTGACCCGGTCGACCAGGCCGGCGATGACCTCGGCGAGGACGGGGTGGTCGATCCCGCGCAGCGCCGCCAGGTCGATGCCGGAGAGGTCCGGCAGCCCGGGCCCGGAGCCCTGCCCCGGGCACGGGCGGGCCGGTGGTGGTGCTGCCGCCGCTTCCTGACGTCCGGTCACCATGGGCTGCCCGTCCCCTCGCCGTGTGTGGTCCACTGCCCTTTCCCTGCGCCCGGCGCGGGGAAACGGATCAGGTACCCGGCTCCAGGGCCCGGACCCGGGCCCGTACGGCGCGGGCGCGGTCGCCGTCGGGGGTGCCGTGGCGCTGCCAGAGCTCCAGGGCGGCCCGGTAGGCGTCCAGGGCGGCGCGGGGCCGGGCGAGGCGTTCCAGGACCTCCCCGCGCAGCTCCTGGACGCGGGCGGCCAGCCGGAGCGCCGCGCCGCTGCCGGCCGGGCCGCTGCCGTCGGCGTCCAGGGCGGCGCGCCAGGCCCTGCGGTAGGAGTCCGCGGCGCGGTCGAGGCGGTCGGCGGTGCGGGTGTGGGCGTGGATCTCCTGCTGCACGTCCCCGTGGTCCCGCCAGGCCCTGGCCCGCTCCAGCGGGCAGTGGCTCTGCCGCACGGCCAGCTCCAGCAGGTACTCCGCCTCCCGCAGGTCGACGAGGTCGCCCTCGTAGGCGTGCCGCAGCCGCAGCCCGGCGGCCAGCCGCACGAGCCGGTACGCCGCCCCGGGGTCGGACTGGGGCACGGCGGCGCGGCTCTCGCGCAGCACCCGTACGGCGGTGGAGGCGAAGGGGCGCCCGTCCGCGGCCCGCGCCCGGTCCAGGAGTACGTCGCCCCACTCGGGCAGCAGCTCCCCGAAGGCCTCGCCGTCCCGGGGGATCAGCCGCCGGGCCCGGCCGTACGCCTCGGCCGCCTCCTCCAGGGCCGCCGGGTCGGCGTCGCGCGCGTACCGGGCCCGGTGCACGCGGGCCAGGCACAGCAGTGCGGCGAGGCGCAGCCCGGACTCCCCCGCCGCCTCCTCCAGGGCGCGCGCCAGCTGCCCGGCCGCCTCCTCCAGCCGCCCGGGCAGGTACCGCAGCGCCCCGGCCAGCTCGACCCGGACCCGTACGGCCGTCCGCCGGCCGCCGCCGGGGTCCGGTGCGGGGGCGGTACCGGGGCCGGCGGGCGGTTCCGCCGCGGCCGTCCCGTCGCCGGGGTCCGGGGCGGCCGCCGGGCCGGGGCCGGGGTCCGAGCCCTCGCGGGGTGCCGGGGCGGCGTCCGGTGCGCCCGGGGCCGCGTGGTCCGGGCCGCCCTCGCCGGAGCCGGACGCCCGCTCGGCGTCCGGGCCCGCGTCCGCACCCGGCGGCGGGGGCAGGAGCGCCGCCAGGGCCGCCGTCAGGGTGGTGGCGGCGTGTTCCGCCAGGGCGGTGCGGTCCTCCGGGGCCGGGGTGTGCGGGAGGAGGGCCACCAGGACGCGGCCCAGGGTCAGGAGGAGTTCCGGGTCCGCCGCGCCCGGGGTCAGCGGCTCCAGCGCGGCCCGTGCCTCGTGCAGCGGCCCGGGGTCGGCGCGGAGCGCGCTCAGCCGCATCAGGGTCCGCGCCCGCAGCACGGCGCACTCCCGGTGCAGGCCGGGGTCGGCGGAGGCGGCCGCGAACTCCCGGTCGGCGGCGGCCAGCAGCTCGGGCGCGGATCCGGCGGCGGCCGCGCGCTCGTACAGCACCCGGCCCAGTTGCGCCCGGCCGGCTGCCGTGGTCAGCCCGGTGACGGCCCGTTCGGCCTCGTCGAGGTGCTCGGGGTCCCGCTGGACGGCCCACAGCCGCAGCAGTACCCCGGCGAGTTCGGTCTCCGCCTCCTCCGGCGGGTCCCCGGGGCCGGGCGGGGCCGCGAGGGCCCGGCGGAGCAGTGCGGCGGACTCGTACAGGGGCCGGGCGTCGGTGCCGGCGGCGCCCTGCGCGAGCCGTTCCCGGGCGGCGCGGACGGCCCAGGCGCGGCCGGGCGGGGGGTCCGCGACCGGGACGGGGACCGGCGGTGCGGGCGGCGGCGGGTCCTCCTCCGGCGGGCCGGGCAGGTAGCGGCGTACGACCTTCGCCGAGACCTGCGCGAAGGCCCTCGGGAGCTGCCCGGGCGGCACCCGGTGGCCGTCCCAGCCGGCGTCCGGTCCGGGTGCGGGCGCGGTGTCGGGCGCCGGCTCCCCGGTGAGCTGGGCGACGGCCAGCGCGGGGAAGTTGGGCACGCCCCGGCCGAAGTGCGCGAGGACGTACTCCGAGCAGTGCTTGAGCACCAGCGCGGCCTCGTCCCGTCCCAGCGGCCCCAGCAGCACCTCCTGCACGCCGGGCACGAACTCGTACCACTGCCCGGGCGATTCGCCGCTGCGCCGCAGCAGCCCGCTGAGCAGGACCTCCGCCAGGTCGGAGGGTTCCGAGTCGGGCAGCATCGTGCGCTGCACCAGCCGCATCACGGGCAGGGTCAGCGGCGCCGCCGCCAGGTACACGGCGAGCTGGACGGCGCCGGGCGCGGCGGAGGAGCGGAAACGGCGGACCAGTTCGCGCGGCGGGCGGGCCGTGCGGGGCAGCGGTACGGGGGCGGCGGGGTGGCGGGCGAGCACCCGGCCCACCTCGGCGGGTACCGGGCCGGTGCCGAGTCCGGCGACGAGCCGGGCCCAGGCGCCGAGGGCGATGGCGTTCGGCGGGAGGACGGGCACGGTGAGCCCGCCGGTGGGCCGGCCGGGCCGGGCCGGCCGCTCGGGCCGGAACCTCAGCCGGGGCCCGCCGCCGGTGCCGCCGCCGCCCGCTCCGGCGGCTCCGGCGGCGCGTTCCAGCACGCCGCGCTCGGTCGGCAGCCAGCTGCGGCTCCACAGCCGCTGCGGCAGGGGCTGGACGACGGCGCAGGGCGCGCACTCGGCCCACCGGTGGAGCAGCCGCTGCGCCTCGCCCTCACGCCAGATCGGCCCGGCGCAGTCGGAGACGACGATGGTCAGGGCCCGCCCGGTGGGGTCGCGGAGCTGGTCGCCGGAGCGCAGTCCGGGGCCGGGGGCGGGGCCCCGGCCGACGGCGGCGGTGCCGTCGGGGAGGCGGTGCAGGTGATGGGCCTGGACGTCCCGGAAGGCGCCCAGCCGTTCGCATACCGAGCGGAGTTCCTCGAACATCTCCCGCCAGACCGCCATGGAGGGCGAGGCGTCCATGACGAGGCGTACGGTCGCCTCGCGCCGGCTCTCCGGGCGGAAGACGGGGATGACGAGCCCGAGGGCGCGGGCGCTGGCCTCGGCGGTGGCGGCCTCGTCGAGCACGGTACGGGTGGGGCGGCCGGGGGGCCGGTGCCGCTGGAGGGCGCGCAGGGCCCGCTGGATCTCGAGGATCCGGGGCAGCGCGGCCGCCCCGGGCACGCGTACGGGCACCCCGCCCGCGACGGGGATCTCGGCGGCCGCCCCGGTGTCGGGGGCCGGGCGGTCCTCGGCGGGGTAGAGGCTGACGGGGTCCTCGGGCTCCGGGTCCTCCGGTGCGGGCTCCGGGGCCGGCCCGGCGTCGCCGTCGGGGCACGGCGGGTCCGCCGCCTCCCCGGGCGCGGCGGCGCCGGCCTGCGTACCGGTGCCGGGGCCGGCGGGCGGGGCGGCGGCGCCGGTCCGTCCGGCGAGCCACAGCGCGTCGGCCAGTTCCTCGGCGGTGGGGTCGAGCCCGGCGGCGCGCAGCAGCCCGGCGAGGGCGCGGATCTGCGCGGCGACGGTTCCGGCCGGGGTTGCGGATCCCGCCGGGGTTGCAGATCCGCCGGGGGCCGGGGGGTCCTGGTCCTGGGGCACCGGCAATCACCTCGGGCGGTCGAGGCGCTGGATGAGGAGGTCGGCGAGGTCGTCCCGGCTGGGCGGGGCGGCGTAGTGGGTGAGGTAGATGGCGTTCAGGAGCTGGTCGGCCGCGACGAGTTCGGAGCGGGAGCGGCTGAGGAACTCCCGGATGAGGTCGGCGCCGAGCTGGGCGGCCTCCTCGCCCAGGTGGGCCCGGACCATGGTGGTGAGCCGCTTCTCCCCGGGCTGGCCGAGTTTGAGCTGGATACAGCGGCGCAGCAGCGCGGCGGGGAAGTCCCGTTCGCCGTTGCTGGTGAGGATGATGAAGGGGAAGGCCCGGCAGCGGATCCGCCCGTCGCGGACGGTGACCTTGGCCCCGTCGTCGGTGAGGACCTGTACCTCGGGTTCGGAGTCGGCGACGCGTTCCAGCTCGGGGAGGGTGAACTCGCCTTCCTCCAGGACGTTCAGCAGGTCGTTGGGGAGGTCGATGTCGCTCTTGTCGAGTTCGTCGACGAGCAGGACGCGGGGGCGCTCGGTGGGGAGCAGTGCCGTGCCCAGCGGGCCGAGCCGGATGTACCTGCCGATGCCGGGTGCCCCGCCGCTCCCTCCGGCCCCGCCCGGCCCGCCCGGCCCGCCCGCTCCGGCGGCGCCCGCGGCTCCGGCGGCGATCTGTACGTCCTGGAGGCGGGCGAGGGCGTCGTAGCGGTAGAGGCCTTCCTGGAGCACGGTGCGGGAGACCACGGGCCAGCGCAGTACCCGGCCGAGCTTCAGCTCGTGGGCGACGGCGTGCGCGAGGGTGGACTTGCCGGTGCCGGGGTAGCCGGTGACGAGCAGGGGCCTGCGCAGGTAGAGCGCGGCGTTGACGGCCTCCAGTTCCTCGGGCTCGGGCCGGTGCAGTTCGGCGGCCTGCCGGTGGGCGCCGAGGCGCCGGGCCACGTTGCCGTCGGCGGACGCGGCGGGTCCGCCCGGTGCGACGACGGGTCCGCCGTCGAAGTCCCGCCAGGGCGGGGGGTCCGGCAGGGCCGCGATCCCGTCATGGGGTTCGCCCACACCCCGGTAGATGAGCCATTCGTCGTTCACGCCCGCTCCCTCCCGTACGGCCCGCGTCGCCCGCCCGGCCCGCGTCGCCCTTGCTTCCCGTCCCGCCCGTCCCGCCCGTCCCGCCCGTCCCGCCCTCGCCCCGGGTGCCGAGCGTCCCGCCCCACAGGTCCGCCCGCAGGCCCGCCCGCAGGTCCGCCCGCCGGTACCCCCGCAGCTCCCCTCACAGGTCCCCTTGCAGGGGCTCGTCCTCGGGCAGGGCCCGCGCGGGGTCGTCCCACACGAGGGCCAGCCCGGCCGCCCAGTAGGCGTCGGGGTCGGCCCCGTACGCCCGCTGCCGCAGGGCCTGGAGGCGCTGCGGCAGTGCCGCGCCCCGGCCCGCCTCGGCCAGTTCCTCCCGCAGCCCCCGGTGGAAGGGGGCGCAGGAGGCCCCCGGGTCGGGCGGGGGTCTGCGGCACAGCACCACTCCGTAGCCGGCCTCGCGTACGGAGTGCAGCGCGCCCAGGGTCGGTTCGGTGGCCGGCGCCCGGCAGAGCACGGGCACGGTGTGGTCGAGCAGCCCCTCCAGCCAGCCGGGCGAGGGGCTGCGGGGGCGGCCCCGCAGGCAGTCGGCGCGCTGGGCCAGCAGGGGTCCCGTCTGCACCCGCGTCCACCGTCCGCCGGAGACGGCCTCGCCGCCGAAGCGGAACACCACGGGCCGCTGTACGCCGACCGGTGTCCCGCCGGAGACGGCCCACTCGTCCACGGCGAGCCCGAACAGCTCGGGCGCGACGGCGACTTCGAGGAGCGCGGCCGCCTCGTGGGTGTCGCAGCGCCGGAACCCTTCGGCGAGCGGGGCGCGCAGTGCCTCGGGCAGCCCCGCCAGGGTGGCCCGTACGCCGGCGGCGACGGGGGTGACCCGGCCGGGGCGGGCGGGGCCGGCCAGGACGGACACCCGCCAGTCGTAGACGTCCTCCCAGCCGTGCGCCCACGCCTCCAGCAGCACCGAGGGGCCGGGCGGCAGGGTTCCGGCCCGCCGGGCGGGGCCGTGCGCCTCGCGGCCGGCGGCGGCGCGGCGGCGGCGCTCGCGCTCGGCCAGGCCGCGTTCGTGGCGCTCGCCCAGTTCCCGGCGGAGCGGGCGCCAGAGCCGTTCGGCGGTGGCGCGCACCCAGTCCCACAGTTCCTCGTCCGCGCCGGGGGCGGGCGGTTCGCGGTGGTCGGCCACGCTGACTCCGGTCGCGTAGCGGAGCATGGCGGCGGCCTCGCCGCCGGCGCCGGGCGGGTCGTGCAGCAGTCCGAGGCCGTCGCGCCAGCTGAGCGGGGCGGGCAGGGTGGGGTCGGGTTCCTCGCCGCGGGCCTGTTCGGCGAGTTCGCGGACGGCCTCGGAGGAGCGGGGCGGGGGAAGTTCGGCGAGGAGCCCGCACAGGGTGGTGCGTTCGCCGGGGGTGAGCCGGCCGCGTCCGCCGTGGGGGTCGCCGTCGCCGGCGGGCAGTTCGTCGTGCACGTCGGTCCAGGTGCGGCGGTTGTCGAGGTCGCTGAGGTGGCGGTCGTAGTGGTAGAGGTCGTGGGCCTGCATGACCCTGCGGTAGAGGCCGGTCTGGCCGGGGGCCGCCATGGGCAGGGTGCGCAGCTGGGCCACGGACACGGCGAGTCCGCCGCCGCCTCCGTGGCGGCGGGCCTTGACGATGCCGACGACCTCTCCGCGCGCGAGGTCGACGACGGGGCCGCCGGACATGCCGGCTTCGATCTCGTCGTCGTCGCCGAGGCGGATCGCGGCTCCGCCGGCGGCGATGCCGCGCAGCCGGGTGGTGCGGCCGGTGATCTCGCGGATGCCGAGTTCCTCGGTGCAGCCGAAGTAGGCGGCTTCGTCGAGGCGGGGTCTGGCGCGGTCGGTGAGCCAGACGCAGGCGTGGGTGATGGGTGAGAGGACCCGGACCAGTGCCAGGTCGGGCAGGTCCCACAGGGCGCGCCGGCCGGGCCGGCGCTCGTCGAGCCGTTCGGGCAGGACGCATTCCACGCGGCCGGTGACCGTCCCGGTGGCGCCGTCCGCGGCGGGGCCGCCCGGGGGGCGCCCCGGGGTGCCCGCGGGGGCGCCTCCGGAGAAGAAGGTGATGCCGATCTCGCGCCCGGCAAGCCGCACGGCAGCACCCCCTTCGCCGACCACGTGCGCGCACGTCAGGACCCAGCCCGGGGCGATGAAGAACCCGCTCCCCCAGGTCGGCCCCGCCCCAGGGCTGTCATACCCGTCCGGGGGCGCGTGGACGCGTACGGTGGCGGCCTGGACCAGGGGCTCCAGGAGCTCGAAGGCGCGCGCGGATCCGGCCGTGCGCCCGTCCGGCATCTCCGGTCCCCCGTTCCCCGCTCGCCCCGTGAAGGGCGTCCAAGGTAGCGCCGGGTGACCGGCGGGCGGGAGGGTCTCGGTGGTAAGCGGATTATCCTGGCGGGAAAAGCCCCCATCACCACCACACGGCACGGAGCCCGACTTGTACTTCACCGATCGCGGCATCGAGGAGCTGGAGAAGCGGCGCGGCGAGGAGGAGGTCACCTTCGAGTGGCTCGCCGAGCAGCTCCGCACCTTCGTCGACCTGAACCCGGACTTCGAGGTCCCGGTGGAACGCCTGGCGACCTGGCTGGCCCGGCTGGACGACGAGGACGAGGACGACGAGTAGTCCGAGCAGCGCGTACGCACGACCGAGGGGCCCGACCGCGTGCGGTCGGGCCCCTCGGCGCGTCGTGTGGGGCGGGGCCAAGATCAGGCGGCCTTGGTCTCCCAGAAGATGCGGTCGATCTCGGCGATGAGCTCCAGCGCCTTGGCGCCGGTCGCCGGGTCGTTCGACGCCTTGGCGGCCGAGAGGGCCTTCAGGGTGTCGTTGACCAGGGTGTGCAGCTGCGGGTACTTCTCGAAGTGCGGGGGCTTGAAGTAGTCGCTCCACAGCACCGAGACGTGGTGCTTCGCGAGCTCGGCGCGCTGCTCCTTGATGGTGATGGCGCGCGCGCGGAAGTCCGCGTCCTCGTTGGCCTGGTACTTCTCCTGGACGGCCTTGACCGACTCGGCCTCGATACGGGCCTGGGCCGGGTCGTACACGCCGCAGGGCAGGTCGCAGTGGGCGGAGACCTTCACCTTGGGGGCGAAGAAGCGGGAAAGCATGGAGTGGGTCCTCCTCGTGATCGTCTTCTCAAGGGTGGAGATTACTCGTTGAGAATCCGGAAATCGCGGGCGCCCCCATGGGCTTAGGACAAAAGTCCAGCCTCGGCCGAGCGGGGGTGAGCGAACGTACGGGGCCGTACGGCAGCATGCGGGGAGCGACGAGGAGGCCGGAGATGGCGGAGAGCAGGCGGGCGCGGGTGCGCGTGGGGATCACCGAGGTGTCGGGGCCGTCGATGGTGCCGACGCTGGTGCACGGGGACCGGCTGGTGGTCCGGTACGGGGCGCTGGTCCGGCCGGGTGACGTGGTGGTGTTCCGGCATCCGCTCCAGCAGGACCTGCTGGTGGTCAAGCGGGCGGCGGAGCGCCGGCCGGGCGGCTGGTGGATGCTCGGGGACAACCCGTTCAACGAGACCGGGGACAGCACCGACTACGGCGCGGTCCCCGAGGAGCTGGTGCTGGCGGTGGCGTTCCTGCGGCTGCGGCCGCGCCCGGCGGGTCAGCGTTCGCTGAGGGAGCGGCTGTCCTGGGCGGTGTCGGCGGTGCGGCCGCTGCGTGCGGACGTCTCGGCCTCCAGCCGCTTGCGGGCGCGGTAGGCGGCGACGTTGGCGCGGGTGGCGCAGCGGTCGGAGCAGTAGCGCCGGGAGCGGTTGGTGGAGGTGTCGAGGTAGGCGTTGCGGCAGGGCGGTGCCTGGCACAGGCCGAGGCGGTCGGGGCCGTGCTCGGTGAGGGCGAAGGCGAGGCCCATGGAGGCCATGGCGGCGTAGCCGGCGGAGGCGTTGGAGGGGTGCTCGGCGAGGTGGATGTGCCAGTCGGGGCTGCCGTCCTCGCGGACGCTGTCGTGGCCGGTGACCTGGGGGCTGACGGGGAACTCCATGAGGAGGGAGTTCAGGAGGTCGACGGCGAGGGCGTGGTCGCCGCCGTCGGCGGCCTCGAAGACGGCGCGCAGCCGGCCGCGGACGTTGCGGAAGCGGGTGACGTCGGTGTCGGTGACGCGTCGGGCCATCTGCACGCTGGCCCCGAAGAGGGCGCGGACGTCGTCCGCGGAGGTGAGGGCGTCCTTGTTGCGGGCCGGCTCCTCGGTGTTGACCAGGCGCACCGCGAAGTCCGAGTAATGGGCCAGTTCCACTTGTAGTCCTTACGGCTGCGGATGAGTGTCTGCATCAGCCGGGTAACGGCTGCTATGCCTTCGAGGGTATTACGGGCGAAGGGGTTCGGGATGACGGACGCCGCGGCTGGCTCGTTCGGTACGGACTGGCGTGCCCGGCAGGAGAGCCGGGACCGCCGGCAGGAGTGGTACATGCCCGACCGCGAGGAGCGGTTCCGGGTGATGCCGGACATGGCCGTGGCCCTGGTGGGCCCCTCCCCCCGGGTGCCGGACCTCGCGTGCGGTACGGGAAGTATCACGGACCGGCCGCCGCGTCGGTTCCCGGAGGCCACCGTCACGGGGCCGGATCTCGACGGGGAGCACGCCGACGGCGCCACCCCGGACGAGGCCTGGCCCGCCCGCACCCTGCGCCAGGCCGGTTCCGCGGAGGCCCGCTCCGTCCGGCGCTCCCCCTCGGGCGCGCCGGTCCTGGGACTCCGGCAGGAACTCCGGGCGCATACGCCGCAGGGGCGGTACGGGTTCCCGTACCGCCCCTGCGCCGGTGCTCCGCGCCCGGTGCTCCGTCCCGGAGGTCCTAGAGGACCTTGGACAGGAACGCCTTCGTGCGGTCGTGCTGCGGGTTGCCCAGCACGTCGCGCGGGTTGCCGGACTCGACCACCACACCGCCGTCCATGAAGACGAGGTTGTCGCCGACCTCGCGGGCGAAGCCCATCTCGTGGGTCACCACGATCATGGTCATGCCGGACTCGGCCAGGTCCCGCATGACGTCGAGGACGTCGCCGACCAGCTCCGGGTCCAGGGCCGAGGTGGGCTCGTCGAAGAGCATCAGCTTCGGCTCCATGGCCAGCGCGCGGGCGATCGCCACGCGCTGCTGCTGGCCGCCGGAGAGCTGGGTCGGGTAGTTCCCGCCCTTGGTGCCGAGGCCGACGCGGTCGAGGAGCTTGACGGCGCGCTCGCGGGCGACCGCCTTGCTCTCGCCCTTGACCATGACCGGGGCTTCCATGACGTTCTCTATGGCCGTCATGTGCGGGAAGAGGTTGAAGCGCTGGAAGACCATGCCGATGTCCCGGCGCTGGGCCGCGACCTCGCTGTCCTTCAGCTCGTAGAGCTTGTCGCCCTTCTGCTTGTAGCCCACCAGCTGGCCGTCGACCGAGAGCCGGCCGGCGTTGATGCGCTCCAGGTGGTTGATGCAGCGCAGGAAGGTGGACTTGCCGGAGCCGGACGGGCCGACCAGGCAGAAGACCTCGCGGGGGGCGACCTCAAGGTCGATGCCGCGCAGGATGTGGGCGGCGCCGTACGACTTGTGGACGCCTTCGGCCTTGACCATCGGCTGGGCGGTCACTTCGCCACCTCCGTACGGCGGAACATGTTCAGGTTGGCCTTGAGCCGCTCGAAGGGGGTGGGCGGCAGGCTGCGCAGCGAGCCGCGGGCGTAGCGGCGCTCCAGGTAGTACTGGCCGACGCTGAAGACGCTGGTCAGCGCGAGGTACCAGATGGAGGCCACGAAGTACATCTCGATGACCGCGCCGGCGGTGCTGCCGATGTTGGAGCTGGCCCGCAGGAGTTCGGTGTACTGCACCGCCGAGACCAGGGAGGAGGTCTTCAGCATGTTGATGAACTCGTTGCCGGTCGGCGGGATGATCACGCGCATCGCCTGCGGCAGCACGACGCGGCGCATGGTCTGCGTCTGCGTCATGCCGAGCGCGTGCGAGGCCTCGGTCTGGCCCTCGTCGACGGACTGGATGCCCGCGCGGACGATCTCCGCCATGTAGGCGCCCTCGTTCAGGCCGAGCCCCAGGAGGGCGACCATGAAGGGCGTCATGACGTCGACGGTCTCGTTCTTGTAGATCGGGCCCAGGTCGATGTACTGGAAGATCAGCGGGAGGCTGAACCAGACCAGCAGCTGCACGTAGACCGGGGTGCCGCGGAAGAACCAGATGTAGAGCCAGGACACGAAGCTGGTGACCGGGTTCTTCGACAGCCGCATCACGGCGAAGAGGATGCCGAGCGCCAGGCCGAGCGCCATGGCCGAGATGCTGATGATGATGGTGTTGCCGAGGCCGGTGAGGACCGCGGGGTCGAACAGCTTGTCGCCGACCGTGCCCCAGATGATCTTGCCCTGGGAGAAGGCGACGACGAGCCACGCCAGGACGACGGCCACGGCCACGGCGCTGATCCAGCGGCCGTAGTGCCGTACGGGGATGGCCTTGATCGCCTCGTAGGGATTGCCCGAGGCGCCGGGCCCGGCCGGAGTTTCGGCCGGACCCTTGTCGATCTTGTCAGTCACAATGACTGCCCTTCAGTGGAGCTCTCGGATCACTTGCCGGCGTTGATCGTGGCGGACGGCACGGCGCTGTCCTTCACGTTCCACTTCTCCAGGACCTTGGCGTAGGAGCCGTCCTTGATGATGGCGTCGAGGGCTTCCTTGATGGCGTCGCGGAGCTGGGTGTTCTCCTTGGAGACCGCGATGCCGAAGAGGCCGACGTCGGCCTGCTGGCCGGCGACCTCGAAGTCGTTGCCGCCGCCCGAGGTCTTCGCCGTGTAGGCGGTGACCGGGAAGTCGTTCAGGTCGGCCACGGCGCCGCCGGCCTTGACGCGGGTCTGGGCCTCGGCGTCGGTGTCGAATGCCTCGATGGTGAGCTTCTTGTCGCCGCACTTCTCGGCCTGGGCCTTGAAGGTGTCCTCGTACGTGGTGCCGCGCTGGACGGCGACCGTCTTGCCGCAGAGGTCGTCGAGGGACTTGATGTTCTCCGGGTTGCCCTTCTTGACGAGGAGCGAGACGCCGGAGGAGAAGTAGTCGACGAAGTCGACGCCCTTGCCGATCTTCTGGCCCTTGTCGTCGAGGCCTTCCTGGCGCTTCTTGTTGTCCGTGATCGAGGACATCGCGATGTCCTGGCGACCGGTCTCCAGGGAGGTGATCAGGCCGTCGAAGGTGCCGGAGGTGAACTGGAACTTCACGCCGAGCTGCTTGCCGAGCGCCTCGGCGATGTCGGGGTCGACACCGACGATCTTGCCGTTCTCGACGAACTCCATCGGCGCGTAGGCCGTGTCCGAGCCGACCTTGACGACACCCGCGTCCTGGATCTTCTTCGGGAGCTTCGAGAACAGCGGGGCGCTGTTGTCGGTCTTGCCCGACGGGGTCGAGGAGCCGTTGCCCTCGGTCTGGTCGCCACATCCGGTGAGGATCAGGGCGCCGGCGACCGCGATCGCGCCGACCGCGGCGATCCGGGACCGGGCGGCGGTCGTACGACGGGTGGTGCTTGCGGTCATGAGCGGTTCCTCCGACAGGGGTGGAAAAGCATCCGAGAGAAGGCCGGCACGCACCATCGAGTGTCGCGACCTTGTGTGATTACGGCATCTTGCCATTCGGACTGACGCATTCAGGCTGCTCGTCAGGTCAAAATCAGATAACGGGCGCCCCCGACTACCCAACAGGACTGCGGGCAAGGCCCATCGGAGCCGCACAAACCGCCGTGACCAGCCGTTTTCGCCTCACTATTTACGGTGCGTCTCGTCTGCTGGACAGAGAGATTTGGACTTTTAGCCAAAACCGGGGCAAGGACCCTACGATCAGTCCGGAATCGACTCGTCTGGGCGTGTGTTCTTCGGGTAGAACAGATCCTTACACCCCTCATCCGGGGCTCAGGGCGCGCGTGCGGCGCGCCCGCGCGTACGAACCTCCCCTCCGCGGAGACGGTCCAACCGTCGATGCGGAGTACGAACGCGGTGCCCGCCCACCCCTTAACCAGGAGTGGCCACCCTCAACGATTCAAAGGACTTAAGGGGTCACACGAAGTGGCAGCGGAGATCGTCAACCCTCGCAGCGACAGTGCGACGGACAACAACCCCGATGCGGTGTTCGCGCTGCACCGGGGCGGCAAGATGGCCATCCAGGCCACGGTGCCGGTGAACGACAAGGACGACCTGTCCCTGGCGTACACCCCCGGCGTGGCGAAGGTGTGCACCGCCATCGCCGAGCAGCCGGAGCTCGTGAACGAGTACACCTGGAAGTCGAACGTGGTCGCCGTCGTCACCGACGGTACGGCCGTGCTCGGACTCGGTGACATCGGTCCCGAGGCCTCCCTCCCCGTGATGGAGGGCAAGGCGATTCTTTTCAAGCAGTTCGGCGGCGTGGACGCGGTTCCGATCGCGCTCGCGACCAAGGACACGGACGAGATCGTCGAGACGGTCATCCGTCTGGCGCCGTCCTTCGGCGGGGTGAACCTGGAGGACATCTCCGCGCCCCGCTGCTTCGAGATCGAGCGCCGCCTCCAGGAGGCGCTGGACATCCCGATCTTCCACGACGACCAGCACGGCACGGCCATCGTGACGCTGGCCGCCCTGCGGAACGCGGCGAAGCTCACCGGTCGCACCCTCGGCGACCTGCGGGCCGTGATCGCGGGCGCCGGCGCGGCGGGCATCGCCATCGCCAAGATCCTGGTCGACGCGGGCATCGGCGACGTCTGCGTCACCGACCGCAAGGGCGTCGTCTCCTCGGACCGGACCGACCTGACGGACGTCAAGGCCGAGATCGCGGGCCTGACGAACAAGACCGGCCTGAACGGCACGCTGGAAGAGGCCCTCGCGGGCGCGGACGTCTTCATCGGCGTCTCCGGCGGCACCGTGGGCGAGGAGGCCGTGGCCACGATGGCGAAGAACTCCTTCGTCTTCGCCATGGCCAACCCGAACCCGGAGGTCCACCCCGACATCGCGCACAAGTACGCGGCCGTCGTGGCGACCGGCCGTTCGGACTTCCCGAACCAGATCAACAACGTGCTGGCGTTCCCGGGCATCTTCGCGGGTGCTCTGAAGGTCCGCGCGACCCGGATCACCGAGGGCATGAAGATCGCCGCCGCCGACGCCATCGCCGGTGTCGTGGGTGACGAGCTCGCCGCCGACTACGTGATCCCCTCGCCGTTCGACGAGCGCGTCGCCGAGGCCGTCACGGCCGCGGTCGCCGCGGCGGCGAAGGCCGACGGGGTGGCCCGCCTGGCCTAGTGCCACGGCGGTTCTGGTTCCACGGGTGAGGCCCGGCCGGATGACTCCGGCCGGGCCTCTTCGCGTACGCGTCGTCCCCTCGCAGGAACGCACCCTCCCCGCCCCCGAACCGGGAGGGGTCGCTCCGCCCTCCTTGCCGGGCGCGAGAGACGCGGGAACGCAAAGCGAGAATGCGACGAGATGACAGGCTCATGACGAGCGCGCCGCATGGCTTGAATCCTACCCCTTTCCGGGGACCTTCTTGACGTTCCGGTTAGTCCTATGCGAGCGGCAAACCACCTGGTACGGAGGGTAGTTGAGCGGCGAACCACTGCCTCCGCTCCGGCCGGATCCCGATCATCCGCCTCTGGTCAGAAACCCCTACCGACCGGTAGCGTCTGGCGCCATGTTCGCTGCCTATGCCGCCCGAATCGACCGAGACCAGCCGCTGAACGGCCTTGAGCTGGGCGAGCGCCCGGCCCCCGTGGCCCGCCCCGGCTGGGTGACCGTCAACGTCAGGGCCGCCTCGCTCAACCACCACGACCTGTGGTCGCTGCGCGGAGTCGGCCTCGGCGAGGACAAACTGCCCATGATCCTCGGCTGCGACGCCGCCGGGACCGACCAGGACGGCAACGAGGTCGTCCTGCACTCCGTGATCGGCCAGAGCGGCCACGGAGTCGGCCCGGACGAGCCGCGCTCGGTCCTGACCGAGCTCTACCAGGGCACCTTCGCCGAGCAGGTGACCGTCCCCGCCTGGAACGTGCTGCGCAAGCCCGCCGAGCTGTCCTTCGAGGAGGCCGCCTGCCTCCCGACGGCCTGGCTGACCGCCTACCGGATGCTGTTCACCAACGCCGGGGTCCGCCCCGGCGACTCGGTGCTCGTCCAGGGCGCGGGCGGCGGGGTCGCCACCGCCGCGATCGTCCTGGGCAAGGCCGCCGGCCTGCGGGTCTTCGCCACCAGCCGCGACGAGGCCAAGCGCAAGCGGGCCGTGGAGCTGGGCGCGGTGGAGGCGTACGAACCGGGCGCGCGGCTGCCGCAGCGCGTGGACGCGGTCATCGAGACCGTGGGCGCGGCCACCTGGTCGCACTCGGTCAAGTGCCTGCGCCCCGGCGGCACCCTGGTGATCTCGGGCGCGACCAGCGGCGACACCCCGCCGCACGGCGAGCTGCGGCGGATCTTCTTCCTGGAGCTGAAGGTGGTCGGCTCGACCATGGGCACCAAGGACGAGCTGGAGGACCTGCTGTCCTTCTGCGCGGCCACCGGCATCCGCCCGGTGATCGACCAGGTCCTCCCGCTGGACCGCGCCCGTGAGGGCTTCGAGAAGCTCGAAGCCGGAGACCTCTTCGGCAAGATCGTCCTCACGGTCTGAACCCCTCTTGTCAATCAGGGTTGACGACCCTCCCGCGTCAACCTACATTGACAGGCATGACCGAAGCGACCGATCTCGCCGAACGGGCCGGGGACCGGGACCCGCGCGTGGGCCTGCGAGCCGTGGCCGCCCTCCGCAGGCTGCTGGAGCAGCTGGAGGCCGTCCAGGTACGCAGCGCCCGCGCCCAGGGCTGGTCCTGGCAGGAGATCGCGGCCGAGCTGGGCGTCAGCCGGCAGGCCGTCCACAAGAAGCACGGGAGGCTCTGATGTTCGAACGCTTCACCCGGGACGCCCGCGACGCGGTGACGGGTGCGGTGGCCGAGGCCCGCGCGGCCGGCGCCGACACCGTCACCGAGGAACACCTGCTGCTGTCCCTGGTGGCCCAGGGCGCCCTGGACCGCCTGGACGTGGACGTCCCCGCCCTCACCGCCGCCCTGGAGGCCACCCGCCGCCGGGGCGGGATGTCCCGGGCGGACGAGGAGGCCCTCGCGGGCCTCGGCATCGACCTCTCGGAGATCGTCTCCCGCGTCGAGGAGACCCACGGCGCGGGCGCCCTCACGGCCCCGGCGCCCCGTCGTCGGGGACTGGGCGACTCCCTCCGCAAGGCGCTCGGGCGCCCCGACCCCGACCGGCGCCACTTCCCCTTCACCCAGGGCGCGAAGAAGACCCTGGAACAGTCACTGCGCATCGCACTGGGCCGCAAGGACCGGCACATCGGCACCCCGCACCTGCTCCTGGCCCTGATCGCGCGCCCCGGCCCGGTCTCCGAGGCCCTCGCGGACCACGGAGTCACCTACGCCGGGGTGGAGACCGCCCTCGCGGCCTGATCCCAAGACACCGCCAGGGCCTGTCGTCAAACTGCCGTCGTCGCCCGGAGGGCGGCCCCGCGGCGTCTGGTGCGTGCTCTCGGCGTGCCGGGCGGCAGCCCTCGTACTGGACGCACTCGGGCTTCCGCCCGGTGCGGCGAGAGCGCGTGCAAGGCGTCGCGGGGCAGACGGCAGCTTGACGACAGGCCCTAGCTCTTCAGCCCCGACGCGATGCGGGCGGCGGCCGCCGCGAGGTGGGCGCGGGCCTCCGCCAGCTGGGCGGGGGTCACGCCGTGGTCGCGTGCCGCGTCGCGCACGTCGTCGCGGAAGCGGTCCAGCAGCCGGTCCAGGTCCCGCGCGGGGTCGGCGGTCGGCGTCAGGTCCTCGGCCCATTCCGAACCCGAGGGCCCCGGGGCGGTCGCGGTCTCGGTCCCGGCGGGGCCGGCCGGGGCGGTGTTCCCCAGCCAGGCGCCGGCCAGGCTGCCCAGGACCCCGCCGGACTTGGCGAACTGCTCCTGGAGCTGGGCGGCGATGCGCTGGACCTCCTCGCGGGCCCGCTCCTGGGCCTCCTTCGCCTGGCGGCGGGCCTGCTGGGCCTCCTCACGGGCCCGGCGGCTCTCGTCCTTGGCGCGGCGGGCCTGTTCCTTCCACTCCTGCTTCGCCTTGCGGAACTCCTCCTTGGCGGCCTTCCAGGACTCGTCGTCCACCTGCGTCGCCGTCGCCGAGGCCGCGGCGCGCATCTCCCGGCGCAGGTCACCGGCGGCACCGCGGACGTCGTCGCGGATCTCGGCGGCCAGTTCGGAGACGGAGTCGCGGATCTCCAGCTCCAGGTCCGCCAGCTCCCCGCCCCGGTCCGCCAGCTCGGCGCGGCCCGCCTCGGTGATGGAGTACACCTTGCGCCCGCCCTCGGTGGCGTACGTGACCAGCCCCTCGGCCTCCAGCTTGGCCAGCCGCGGGTAGACGGTGCCGGCGGAGGGCGCGTACAGCCCCTGGAAGCGCTCCTCCAGCAGGCGGATCACCTCGTACCCGTGCCGGGGCGCCTCGTCCAGCAGCTTGAGGAGGTAGAGGCGGAGGCGGCCGTGGGCGAAGACGGGCGGCATGTCAGAGCACCTTCTTGTCGAGTTGGAGGGGGGCGACGGCGGCCTGCGGGCGGCTCAGCAGGGCGATCGCCCCGGAGACGGTGGTGGCCCGCAGCGTCCCGGTGCCGGCGCCGAGGGTGCCGGTGATCCGCTTGGCACCGAACTGGCCGGTGACCCGCAGGTCCGCGAAGCCGTTGGAGACGCTGCCGGTGGCGGTGTTGGCCTCGACCCGGGCGTCGGCGGGGTGCGGGAGGCGGATCGCCACCTCGCCGGAGACGGAGTTCAGGAAGATGTCCACCGGCTTGGCGGCGGCCGGGTCCGGGACGAGGTCGATGAGCATGTCCCCGCTCACCGAGTCGGCCCGTACGCTGCCGGCCGCGCCGTCGACCACCGTCAGTCCGCCGGAGACGGAGTGGAAGCCGAGCTCACCCGTGACGGACTGCGCCTCGACGCTGCCGGAGACCGTACGGGCCTCCACGCGCCCGGAGAGCCCGACCAGGGTCGCGTCACCCGAGACCCCGTTGACCTCGGTGCCGCCGGCGATTCCGGAGACGAAGGCGGCGGCGCCGACGGTGGCCACCTGGACGCGGGCGGCGGCGGGGACGGTGAGCGTGACGGTCACGCTGCGCTCCCAGGCCTTGCGTCCGTCCGGGGAGGAACCGGTCCAGGCCTTCCAGGGCTTGCCCTCGATCCACTTCCGGAAGCCCTGCGAGCCGTTCCAGGGCAGGTCCTCGTAGGAGAGCGTGAGGGTGCCGCCCTCCTGGACCACGTGCAGCGGGGGCCCGTCGACCTCGGTCACCTCCAGCCGGGCCGGGCCCTCCTCGGCGGCGACCACGTTCACCGTGCCGCCGACCACGCGGACGCGGAGGTCGTCGACGGGGTGCTCGAAGGTGAGCTTCTGGGGTGCGGCGACGGACCACGTCATCTGCTCTGCCATGGTGCTGCTCCTCCTCGGGGCGCGGACGCACGCAACATATCGCGTCTTCTGTAGACACGATATATCGCGGTCGGGGGAAGTCAAGCACCGCCCGCCGCGGGGGCGCGCCGAGGCACCCGGCCGGGCCCGGGCACGACTGCGCCCCCGCCCCCGGCCGGATCAGGCCGGGCGGGGGCGGGGGCGGGGGCGGGGGGCGGGGTGAGGAATCGTTACGCCACCAGCAGGGGGCTTCCGCTGCGGCGGAGCCAGGCCCGGTACGGCGGGGTGCGGAGGGCGGCTTCGCGGTAGGCGGCGCGGAGGTCCTCGAAGGCCTCCGCGTGCTCCCCCGGCCGGGTCGCCAGGAGGAGCCGTACGGCCAGCGGGTCCCCCGACAGCGGCCGGATGGCCATGTCGTCCCGCGGCCCGGACGTCGGCTGGCACGGCGCCACCGCCTCGCCGGACACGATCAGCGAGGTCGCGGTGTGGTAGTCGGCGTGCAGCACCGGCGGGTCGACCCCCGCCCCCGCGAAGACCCTCCGCAGGCCGTCCCATTCGCCGTCGACCGAGGGGTCCACCGTCCAGCGGTCCCCGGCCAGGTCCTGTAACGCCACCACCTGCGACCGCGCGGCGGGATGGTCGCGGGACATGGAGACGAACTGCGGCTCGCGCTCCATCAGCACCCGCAGCTCCAGCCCGGCCGGCACCCGCAGCGGGCTGCCCTCCACCTCGTGCACGAACGCCACGTCCAGCTGCCCGGAGGCCGTCATCCGCAGCAGCGCGTTCGCCGAGACGTCGACGACCAGCGAGGTCTCCGTCTCCGGCGCGCGCAGGTGCAGCCGCCGCAGCCATCCCGGCAGGGCCCGGCTCGCGGTCGAGCCGATCCGCAGCCGCGGCCCGCGCGCCGCCGCCCGGGCGTCGGCGACCAGCGCGGCCATCTCGGCGAGCAGCGGCCTCGCCCTGCCGAGCACCGTGCGCCCGAAGGGCGTCGGCCGGCAGCCGGTCCGCTCGCGCAGGAACAGCTCGCCGTCCAGGGCCCGTTCGATCCGGCGCAGCTGCGTCGTCAGGGAGGGCTGGCTCACGCCGAGTTGCCGGGCGGCCTTGTGCAGACTTCCGGCCTCCTCGATGGCGCACAGCGCGCGCAAGTGCCTCACCTCGAGCTCCATGACCCGAGGGTAGGCGTGGGGGCGCGGGCCGCACCAGCCGCCGATAGCCCCCCGAATCCCGCCATTCTCCTACCAGTTGACCACGGTGCATCTCGCCGAAACCCGCCCGATAGGACGGTGCTATCGGGCTCTGACATCATCCGCAGGCCCCATGGGCTCCCGCAGACTCCGGTACCGGACGACCCATCCACCCCCCACCGCACCTGCCGAGTAGGAGCCCCCCACATGCGCCACTCCCGTAGGACCATGCTGTCCGCCGCCACCGTCGGCCTCGGTGTCGCCGCCGCCCTCGGCGGCGTCGTCCCCACCGCCGGGGCAGCGCCCGCCGCCCCCGCCGGCACCCCGGCGAGCTACGCCGCGTACGAGCGCTCCCCGGAGAACGAGGCCGCCAACCGGGCGTTCTTCGAGGCCGTGAAGCGTTCGGTGGCCGAGCAGCGGGCCGCGAACCCGGGCGCGCTCGCCGTGACCGTCACCTACAACACCCGCAACGCCCCGAGCTTCCGTACCCAGATAGCCAACTCGACCCGGATCTGGAACAGCTCGGTCACCAACGTGAAGCTCCAGGAGGTGTCCTCGGGCGGGAACTTCTCGTACCGCGAGGGCAACGACTCCCGTGGCTCGTACGCGAGCACGGACGGTCACGGCCGGGGCTACATCTTCCTGGACTACCGGCAGAACCAGCAGTACAACTCCACCCGCGTGACGTCGCACGAGACGGGTCACGTGCTGGGGCTGCCGGACCACTACTCCGGTCCGTGCAGCGAGCTGATGTCGGGCGGCGGCCCGGGCACCTCGTGCACGAACGCCACCCCGAACAGCGCCGAGCGGACGCGCGTCAACCAGCTGTGGGCCAACGGCTTCGCCGCCTCGGGCCTGGACGCGAAGAACTAGCCCGGGGCGCGGGGCCCGGCCCCCAGGCCGTGTCTTCTGGAAGACACGGCCTAGCCCACGGGGACGTACAGGGCGCAGTCCGGGTTCCGGCAGGGACCCGGGCTCCACTCGGGAATGAAGATCCCCAGGGACTTGCGCCGTCGGAGCACCGTCTCCACGGCACGCCCGCAGGCCGGACACGTCTGCTGCTCGTGTCCGGCCCGCGGGGCGACCGTCCCGCGCTCGCGCTGCTGCTCTTCACCGGCCATACCTCTACGGTAGGCCGGTTTCGCACGTTTTGACGTGATCGGCGTGACGCGGCCCGCGGGACGCGGCCGGCCCGGCGCGGCGGTCAGCGCTTGACGTCGTACGAGGTGACGACCTGGCCGCCGCCGAGGGTGGTGCAGCCGGTCAGCTCCAGGGAGCGCACCCCGAAGCCGGCCCGGGACATCGGCATGCCGCTCCCGACGACGACGGGGTAGGTCTTGATGACGTACTCGTCGATCTCGTCCACCAGCTGGGCCGCGAGGTCGGCGCCGCCGCACAGCCAGATGCCGAGCCCGTCCCGTGCCTTCATCTCGCGCACGTGGGCCACGAGGTCACCGCTGATGAGCCGGATCTGCGGGTCCGGCGGGGTGGTGAGGCTGCGCGAGACGACGTACTGCTCGCGCATGTGGCCGTAGGGGCTGGGCAGGCCCGCCTTGAGGCCGGGCTCGTAGGTGTTGCGGCCCATGATCACCGCGTCGAAGTGCTTGGGCGCGGCGTCCGCGATGCCGAGCTGTTCGCGCCCCGCGGCGGAGATCGTCTCGGGGTACTCGGCCGCCAGGTGGCCGACGAACTCCGGGTCCAGGTAGCCGTAGATGAAATCGGCATCGCCGTCCGGGTCTCCGATGAAGCCGTCGACGGTGGTGGCGATGAAGTACGTGAGCTTGCGCAAGCGATCCTCTTCCGTTCGGGCGTGCCGCCGCTCCGGAGCACGTCAGTGAAAGTACTTCAGATGAAGTGATTTGCCAACCCCCTTCCGGGAGCCGGCGTTCAGCCCCGCGGCTTGCGCCACATGGGCCACATCAGCGGCCCGTCCGGCAGCCGCACCGCCTCACCCGTGAACTCCCACCCGAGCCGCTCGTACAACCCCTTGCTCCGCTCGCTGCTCGCCTCCAGGTAGGCCGGGAGCCCCTCCCGGTCGCAGCGCTCCAGCACCGGCCGCATCAGCTCCGTGCCCAGCCCCTCGCCCTGCCGCCCGGGCGCGACCGCGATCATCAGCAGGTACTCGTGCTCCTCGGCGGTGGGGTGCACCTCCCCCGTGAGCCGCCCGACCAGCTCGCACCGCTCGTTGTCCGGGTCGGCGACCGCCCGCATCCTCGCCGGGACGTCGTCCTCGGGGGCCCCGCCCCCGTGCTCCCCCGCCGGGACCCGCAGCCACAGCGCGGCGGCCGAGCCGTCCGCGGCGAGATCGATCCGGCCCCCGGCCAGCGCCTCGTCCACGAAGACCCCGAGGAACTTCCCGTGCACGGCCGCCCGGTGCTCCGGATCGGGGAAGACCCAGCTGCTCACCGGGTCGTCACGGAAGGCCTCGTCCAGCAGGCGCGCGACCGCGTCCCGGTCCGACTGATCCGCCTGACGTATCTCCAGCACCACGGGACACACCCTTCACTCACAGGTCAACTACCGCGAGTGATCCTAGAGTTGCCCCGCCCGGTCCTGGCCACGCGGTCGGGAAAAGGCCTGTTCCGGCGCCCCGCAGCGCCGGAACGGACCCGTCCGCGACAACGCTCGCCTGGCGGACGCTACTTCGTGCGCCGCGTGACGAACTCCGCGAGCGCCAGCAGCCCGCCCGCCGCCGCGAGGTCGGGTACCGCCCGGGACAGCTCCTGCACCGCCCGGCCCATCCGGTCGGCGGCGTGGGCCTGCGCCCAGTCGCGGCCGCCGGCCCGCTCCACGGCGCGGGCGGCCCGGGGCACGTCGTCCTCCGTGACCGGGCCCGCGTACAGGAGGGCCAGCTCCTCCCCGGCGCCGGTCCCCGAGGTGAGGGCGGCCACGACCGGGAGGGACTTCTTGCGGGCGAGCAGATCGGCCCCGGCGGGCTTGCCGGTGTGCCCGGGGTCGCCCCAGATGCCGATCAGGTCGTCGATCAGCTGGAAGGCCAGGCCGGCCTCCCGGCCGAAGGCGTCCATCGCCTCGACCTCCTCCGGCCCGGCCCCCGCGTACAGCGCGCCCAGCGCGCAGGCGCAGCCGAGGAGGGCCCCGGTCTTGGCCGCGGCCATGGTCAGGCACTCGTCGAGCGAGACGTGCTCCCGCTCCTCGAAGGCGCAGTCCGCCTGCTGTCCCTCGCACAGCTCGACGACGCAGGCCGCGAGGCGGGCGGAGGCCGCCGCCGAGGCCGGGTGCGGGTCCTCGGCGAGCAGCCGGAGCGCGAGGGCCATCATGGCGTCGCCCGCGAGGATCGCGTCCGCCGTGCCGAAGACGGTCCAGGCGGTGGGCCGGCCGCGGCGGCGGACGTCGCGGTCGATGATGTCGTCGTGCAGCAGCGTGAAGTTGTGCGCGAGCTCCACGGCGGCCGCGGCCCGTACGGCGTTCCCGGCGGCCTCCCCCGACGCCCCCAGGGCCCGCGCCGAGGCGAGCACGAGCGCCGGCCGGATGGCCTTGCCCGCGCCGCCCGCCGCCGGGCCGCCGTCCTCGTCCTCCCACCCGAAGTGGTACATCGCCACCCGGCGCATCCCGCCGGGCAGGCTCTCGACGGCCCGGCGCAGCTCCGGGTCGACGGTTTCCCTCGTGTCCTCCAGCAGGATCGCCGCTTCCTGCCCCTCGCCCGTGACGACGGTGTCGGCCGCCATCAGTACCGGCGGCCGATCTCGACGTTCTCCAGGACACCGAGGGCGTCCGGGACCAGGACGGCCGCGGAGAAGTAGGCGGTGACCAGGTAGGAGATGACCGCCTGCTCGTCGATCCCCATGAAGCGCACGGACGTGCCGGGCTCGATCTCGTCGGGGATGCCGGTCTGGTGGAGGCCGATGACGCCCTGCTCCTCCTCGCCGGTGCGCATGCACAGGATGGAGGTCGTCCGGGTGCCGCTGACCGGGATCTTGGTGGAGGGGAAGATCGGTACGCCCCGCCAGGCGGTCACCCGGGTGCCGGCGACGTCGACCGTGTCCGGGTAGAGGCCGCGCCTGTTGCACTCGCGGCCGAAGGCGGCGATGGCCTCGGGGTGCGCGAGGAACAGCGTGGAGTCGCGCCGCATGCTGAGCAGGGCGTCGAAGTCGTCCGGGGTGGGGGCGCCGTCGTGGGGCTGGATGCGCTGGTCGTAGTCGGCGTTGTGGAGCAGCCCGAATTCGGGGTTGTTGAGCAGCTCGTGTTCCTGGCGCTCGCGCAGCGCCTCGACGGTGAGCCGGAGCTGCTGCTCGGTCTGGTTCATCGGGTGGTTGTAGAGGTCGGCGACGCGGGTGTGGACGCGCAGGACCGTTTGTGCAAGGGAGAGTTCGTACTCGCGCGGCCGCGTCTCGTAGTCGACGAAGGTGCCGGGGAGGACGGCCTCGCCGACGTGTCCGGCGGAGAGGTCGATGGCGGCCTCGCCGTACGGGTTGGTGCGCCGCTCGGGCCGGGTGCGTACGCGCTCCACGTGCGCCCGCAGCGAGCCGGCCCGGTCGGCGAGGAGCCGGAAGTCCTGGGCGGACAGCACGAGGGCGGTGCCGGCGGTGGCGGCGCGGGCGGTGTACTCCCAGATGGCGCCCTCTTCGGCGAGGGCGGCGTCACCGAAGTACGCGCCGTCGGCGACGGTCCGCAGGACCGCGTCCTCCCCGTAGGGGCCGGGGCCGACCTGTTCGACGCGACCGTGGGCGAGCAGGAAGACCTCGTCGGCGGGGCTGCCGAAGGAGGTGAGTTCCTGGCCGGCCTCGAAGTCGATCTGGCGGCAGCGCGCGGCGAGTTCGGTGAGGACCTCCTCGTCCTCGTAGCCGCGCAGCAGCGGAAGCTCGCCGAGCTCCGCCGGGATGACCTGGACCTGGGAGCCCGTCTTGACGAACTCCACGACGCCGTTGCCGACGGAGTGGCTGAGGCGGCGGTTGACCCGGTAGGTGCCGCCGTGCACGGAGACCCACGGGAGCGTCTTCAGCAGCCACCGCGAGGTGATCTCCTGCATCTGCGGCACGGACTTGGTCGTGGTTGCCAAGTTCCGGGCCGCCGCGGTCCCGAGACTGCTTTGCGTTGTCCGGGATTCTGCTTCGGAACCTGCCTGGACCGACATGTCTTTCCCTTCGATCACTCCATGGGTCTGCGGGACGGAAGCCTTCCAGTGCGCCGCGTGACGGGGCCACTACACGAACGGGTGGGACTGGCTCCGGGCGGCAGGGGCATGCTCAAAGGTTCAACCGCTTCACATTTCCTCCCTGGGACCTGACCGGTTCCGGCCATCCCGCGCGCCGGGGAGCTCATAATTTGTATCTGCGATGCCAGTTTTCTACCCTGGGGTCATGCGGCTGACGCGATTCACGGACCTGGCGCTGCGCGTGCTCATGCGCCTGGCCGTCGAGGACACGGACCTCCCCACCACCCGCGAGGTGGCGGCGAGCATGGAGGTCCCCTACACCCACACCGCGAAGGTGGTCGCCAGGCTGCAGCATCTCGGACTGGTCGAGGCGCGGCGCGGCCGCGGCGGCGGGCTCGCGCTCACCGCCGCCGGGCGCACCGCCTCGGTGGGCACAGTGGTGCGCGAGCTGGAGGGCGCGGGCGACGTCGTGGACTGCGAGGGCGCCAGCCCGTGCCCGCTGCGCGGGGCCTGCGTCCTGCGCGGGGCGCTGCGCCGGGCCCAGGAGGCGTTCTTCGCCGCCCTGGACCCGCTGACGGTGGAAGAGCTGGTGGCGGCCCCCACGGGGCCCTTGCTGCTGGGCCTGTCGGGCACCGCCGGCCGAGTGGCCGATTGACCACACCCCCCGGGCCCGCCTTCGAACGGATCTCCGTATGGCGGCGGGCCCCGCCACACCCTTTAATACGAATCTGAAGTACCAATTAAGCGAGGAGCCGCCATGCTGTCGGAGAAGTCGACCGCGACCGTACGCGCCACCCTGCCCGCCGTCGGGGCCGCCATCACGGACATCACGGAGCTGTTCTACGCGAAGCTCTTCGCGGCCCACCCGGCCCTGCTCCGGGACCTGTTCAACCGGGGCAACCAGAACGCCGGGCTCCAGAAGCAGGCCCTGGCCGGTTCCATCGCCGCCTTCGCCACCCACCTCGTGGAGCACCCGGACACCCGCCCGGACGTGATGCTGAACCGCATCGCCCACAAGCACGCCTCCCTCGGCGTCACCCGCGAGCAGTACCCGGTGGTCCACCGGCACCTGTTCGAGGCGATCGCGGAGGTCCTCGGCGAGGCCGTCACCCCCGAGGTCGCGCACGCCTGGGACGAGGTCTACTGGCTGATGGCGAACGCCCTGATCGCCATCGAGGAGCGGCTCTACGCCGAACAGCAGGTCGTCGCCGGGGACGTCTGGCGGGAGTGGACGGTCGCCGCGCGGGTCGAGGAGACGGCCGACTGCGCCACCTTCCACCTCGTCCCCGCCGACGGCGCCCCCGCGCCCCGCTTCAAGCCCGGGCAGTACGTCTCGGTGCAGGTCGAACTGCCCGACGGAGCCCGCCAGATCCGCCAGTACAGCCTCTCCAGCTCCCCCGGCTCCCCCGTCCGCGCGATCACCGTCAAGCGCGTCCACGGCCCGGCCGCCGGCGGCCCCGACGGCGAGGTCTCCCGCCACCTCCACACCCGGGTCCGCGCCGGCGACACCCTGCGCGTCTCCGCCCCGTACGGCGACCTGGTCCTCCAGGACCCGGGCACGCCCGTGCTGCTCGCCTCCGCCGGGATCGGCTGCACCCCGATGCTGTCGATGCTGGAGCACCTGGCCGACACCGGGCACGCCGCCCCGGTCACGGTGGTGCACGCCGACCGCAGCCCCGCGGACCACGCCCTGCGCTCGGACCACCGCGCCCTGACCCACAAGCTCGCCGACGCCTCGGCCCGTTTCTGGTACGAGTCCGGGGCCGAGGCCGGCGACGCCACCGGGCTCGTCGACCTCACCGCCGTCCCGGTCGCCCCCGGCACCCGCGCGTACCTGTGCGGGCCGCTCCCCTTCATGCGGTCGGTGCGCGCCCAGCTGATCGCCAAGGGCGTCCCGGCGGCCGACATCCACTACGAGGTCTTCGGGCCGGACCTGTGGCTGGCCTCGGCGTGACGGCTGGCCGAATCCGGCCCTAGCCACGGAAGGGCCGCCTCCACTACACCGTTGAGTGACGGAACGAACACACACGGTGAAAGGAGGCGGCCATGGCCCCACCCATGTCCGCGGACCGCTTCATCCAGGCACTGCGCGCCGAGGGCCTGACCGTCGTGGAAGTGGGCGCCTGGCGCACCCGCAACCGCAACCACAAGGGCCCCTGGGGGCCGGTGCACGGGGTGATGATCCACCACACCGTCACCAACGGCACCGCGTACACCGTGGACCTCTGCCGCAACGGCGACGCCGCCCTCCCCGGCCCCCTCTGCCACGGCGTCATCACCAAGGACGGCCGGGTCCACCTCGTCGGCTACGGCCGCACCAACCACGCCGGAGCCGGCGACTCCGACGTGCTGGCGGCCGTGATCGCCGAGAAGCGGCTGCCCGCCGACCACGAGGCCGACACCGACGGCAACCGGCACTTCTACGGCTTCGAGTGCGAGAACCTCGGCAACGGCCACGACCCCTGGCCCGCCGTCCAGCTCGACGCCATCGTCCGCGCGGCCGCCGCCGTCTGCCGGGTCCACGGCTGGGGCGCCCGCTCGGTCCTCGGGCACCTCGAATGGCAGCCCGGCAAGATCGACCCCCGGGGCTTCACCATGGCCTGGCTCCGCGACCGCGTCGCCGACCGCCTCAAGTGATCGCACCGGTCGACCGGCCGGCCCCCGCCGGACGCCCTCTCCCCGGCCCGGGCGCGCGAGCGCGCCGGGCCCCACACCCCTCCATCACCCCGCGCCTGCCCTGACAATGGGCCGGTGACCCACCCCGAACTGCGCCCCCGCCCGCCGTCCCCCCTCGTCGAGGCGGCCGACGAGCGCTTCGGCGCGCACGGGGTGCGCCTCCTCCTCAAGCGGGACGACCTGGTCCACCCGCGGCTGCCCGGCAACAAGTGGCGCAAGCTCGCGCCCAACCTCCGGGCGGCCCTGGACGCCGGCCACCGCGGGCTCGCCACCTTCGGCGGCGCCTACTCCAACCACCTCCGGGCCACGGCGGCCGCCGGGCGGCTGCTCGGCCTGGAGACGGTCGGCATCGTACGGGGCGACGAGCTCGCCGGCCGCCCCCTCAACGACTCCCTCGCCCGCTGCGCGGCCGACGGCATGCGGCTGCACTTCGTCACCCGCTCCGAGTACCGCGCCAAGGCCGACCCCGGGACCCGGGACCGCCTCCTGGCCGCCGCCGGCGCCGTCGGGGCGTACGTGGTCCCCGAGGGCGGCAGCAACGCCCTCGCCCTCACGGGCTGCGCGGAACTCGGCCGCGAGCTGCGCGGCACCTGCGACGTGGCCGCGGTGGCCTGCGGCACGGGCGGCACCCTGGCCGGCCTCGCGGCGGGCCTGGCCCCGGGCCAGCGGGCGCTGGGCGTGCCGGTGCTCGCCGGGGGCTTCCTGGGCGCGGAGATACGTTCCCTCCAGGCCCTGGCCTTCGGCGGCCCGGCCGGCGACTGGACCCTGGCGGAGGGCTTCGACCACGGCGGCTACGCCCGCGTCCCCGAGCCCCTGGAGGCCTTCGCCGCCGACTTCGAGTCCCGGCACGGCGTCCCGGTGGAGCGGATCTACGTCGCGAAGCTCCTCTGGGCCCTGCACGCCCTGACCGTCTCCGGGGCGTTCCCGCGCGGCTCGACCGTCACGGCCGTGATCACCGGCGCGCCCTGACCCGCCTCAGCCCGACTCCTCCCGGTACGCGGCGGCCTCCTCCAGGTCCAGCCGGCGGAGCAGGCCGCGGAGCATCTCGTCGTCGATGCGGCGGCGGTCGCGCAGCGAGACGAAGACCTCGCGTTCCGCCTCGATCATCTCCCGCGCCAGCCGCCGGTAGACGTCGTCGGCCGACTCCCCCGTCAGCGGGTTGACCTCTCCCAGCCGCTCCCACACCGCGTTGCGCCGCCGCTCCAGGACCGTCCGCAGCCGGTCCGCCAGCGGCGGCGGCAGCGAGCTGTTCGCCGGGTCCTCCAGCAGCTCCGCGAGCCGGTCCTCCGCCGCCCGCGAGGCCTCGCTCTGCGCCTGGGCCTCCGCGAGGGTCTCCGCCCGGGCGTCCCTCGGCGGCAGCCTCAGCGCCCGGATCAGCGGCGGCAGGGTCAGCCCCTGCACGACCAGCGTCCCGATCACGGTGGTGAACGTCAGGAACAGGATCAGGTTCCGGTGCGGCACCTCCATCGGCACGGAGAAGGCGATCGCCAGCGAGACCACGCCCCGCATCCCGGCCCAGCCCACGATCGTCGGGGACTTCCAGTCGGTGTCGGGCTCCCGGTGCCGGATCCGCTCCGACACCCACCTCGGCACGAAGGTCGCGGGGAACACCCACACGAACCGCGCCACCACCACCGCCAGGAACACCGCCACGGCGTACCAGGCCGCGGCCGCGCCCTCGTACTCCCCGAGTCCCTTGAGGACCACCGGCAGCTGGAGCCCGATCAGCGCGAACACCACCGACTCCAGCACGAAGGCGACCACCCGCCACACGGCCTCCTCCTGGAGCCGCGTCGCGAAGTCGACCTGCCAGTTCCGGTGCCCCAGGTACAGCGCGACGACCACCACCGCCAGCACCCCCGAGGCGTGCACCCGCTCCGCCGCCGCGTACGCCACGAACGGGATGAGCAGCGACAGGGTGTTCTGGAGCAGCGGCTCCCGCAGCCGCTTGCGCAGCCAGTGGATGGGGACCATCAGCAGCAGGCCCACCCCGACCCCGCCCACCGAGGCCAGCAGGAACTCCGCGACCCCGCCCGCCCAGCCGGCGCTCAGCCCGACCGCGGCGGCCAGCGCCACCTTGTAGGCGGTGATGGCGGTGGCGTCGTTCACCAGGGACTCGCCCTGCAGGATGGTCGTCATCCGGTTCGGCAGCCCCAGCCGCCGCGCGATCGCCGTGGCCGCGACCGCGTCCGGCGGGGCGATCACCGCGCCCAGCACCAGCGCCACGGGCAGCGACAGCCCCGGCACCACCAGGTACGCGAGGTAGCCGACCGCGAGCGTCGCGAAGAGCACGTACCCCACCGACAGCAGGGCGATCGGCCGTACGTTGGCCCGCAGGTCCAGGTACGAGCTGTCCACGGCCGCGGTGTGCAGCAGCGGCGGGAGCAGCAGCGGCAGCACGATGTGCGGGTCCAGGGCGTACGAGGGCACCCCGGGCACGTACGCGGCGATCAGCCCCGCCGCGACCAGCAGCAGCGGCGCCGGCACGGGGGTGCGCCGGGCCGCCCCCGCCACGGCGGCGCTCCCGGCGACCAGCGCCACCAGCGGCAATACCTCCATCGAAGATCCATCCCCATCCGTCGTCGCCGATGTCGCGCCCGGACCCTGGCCGTAACCTGGCCATCATGAGCGAGTGCACCCACGTTGCCGAACTGCCGCGCCCCGAACCCGTCCCGCATGCGCTGACCTGCCCGGAATGTGAAGCGCTCGGGAGCCATCCCGTACAGCTGCGGATGTGCCTCGGCTGCGGGTACGTGGGGTGCTGCGATTCCTCGCCCCACCGGCACGCCACCGCCCACCACCAGGAGTCCGGGCACCCGGTGATGCGGAGCTTCGAGCCGGGCGAGACCTGGCGCTGGTGTTTCGTCGACGGTTCGATCGTCTGAGGACGGTTCCTCGACCACGCGAAGCCGAAGGTTCGATCGGCTGGAGCGGGGTAGGTCAACCCTCCGCCGGTTCCCCCGAATTGGGCCCGCAGACCCCTAGCCACTGTGCGTACTCATGGGCTTACCATCAGTCACCGCACTCGGCGGGGTCGGCCCGGTCGCTCCCAGCGGGCGCCATGAGGGGTGCCGCGACACGATCGCCCGGATCGCGATAGCGTCACCGGCGAACAGAGCTCGTACCACCTTGGAGGTGAGGGTGTCCCAGATCGCAGGCGAGCCCGGGACCCAGGACTTCGTCGAAGTCCGGCTGCCGGCTGCGGGTGCCTACCTGTCGGTGCTGCGAACGGCCACGGCCGGACTCGCGGCACGGTTGGACTTCACCCTCGACGAGATCGAGGACCTCCGCATCGCGGTGGACGAGGCCTGCGCGATCCTGCTCCAGCAGGCCGTGCCGGGCTCCGTCCTCAGCTGCGTCTTCCGGCTGATCGACGATTCGCTGGAAGTGACCGTCTCCGCCCCGACCACGGACGGGCGGGCGCCGGAGCGCGACACGTTCGCGTGGACGGTCCTGTCGGCGCTGGCCGGCAAGGTCGAGGCGACGGTCGAGGACGACAAGACAGTGAGCATCAGCCTCTACAAACAGCGCGGCGCGGGGCCAGGCCCGGCGTGAGCGGCGGGGAGATCCCGGTGCGGGGCGGGGATCGGCCCCGGGTGAGGCACGAGGTCGACGGCGGCATCCCGGAGCAGCAGCACGCCCGGCCGCACCCGGCTGACGCGGATGCGGAAGACGGCTTTTTGGACTCGGCGGAGCGACGGGCGGGCCCTATGAGCGAGAACCAGCACGACCAACCACTGCCACCGGAGGCCGAGGCCCCGGAGGTGCCGGACGCGCCCGTGGCGCTGCCGGATCCGCGGGACCGCAGCGGCGCGCGGTCCCTGTTCTTCGAGCTGCGGCAGCTGCCCGAGGGGTCACCCGAGCGGGCGGAGCTGCGCAACCGGCTGGTCCGGATGCACCTGCCGCTGGTCGAGCACCTGGCGCGGCGGTTCCGCAACCGCGGTGAGCCGCTGGACGACCTGACCCAGGTCGCCACCATCGGCCTGATCAAGTCGGTGGACCGGTTCGACCCGGACCGCGGGGTCGAGTTCTCCACGTACGCCACGCCCACCGTGGTGGGCGAGATCAAGCGGCACTTCCGCGACAAGGGCTGGGCCGTACGGGTCCCGCGGCGCCTGCAGGAGCTGCGGCTCTCGCTGACGACGGCCACGGCCGAGCTGTCCCAGCAGCACGGCCGGTCCCCGACGGTGCACGAGCTGGCCGAGCGGCTCGGCATCTCCGAGGAGGAGGTGCTGGAGGGGCTGGAGTCCGCGAACGCCTACAGCACGCTCTCCCTCGACGTGCCAGACACCGACGACGAGTCGCCGGCGGTCGCGGACACCCTGGGCTCGGAGGACGAGGCACTGGAGGGCGTGGAGTACCGCGAGTCCCTCAAGCCGCTGCTGGAGGGACTGCCCCCGAGGGAGAAGCGGATCCTGCTGCTGCGCTTCTTCGGCAACATGACCCAGTCACAGATCGCGCAGGAGGTCGGCATCTCGCAGATGCACGTGTCCCGGCTGCTGGCCCGCACCCTGGCCCAGCTCCGGGAGAAGCTGCTCGTCGAGGAGTAGCCGGGGCGGAGCCCCCGGCGGTGGGCTATCGGGCCTGGTCCCCGGGTCCGATGCCCAGCGCCTCGGTGGCCGTCGGGTTCACCAGCAGCGCGGCGACCGCCACCGCGGCCAGGGCCAGGGCCACCGCGGCGGCGGTCATCGCCCCGCCGGTGGTCCACAGGGTCCAGGCGACGGGCATCGCCATCAGCTGGGTGATCAGTGCCGGGCCGCGGCTCCAGCGGCGGCCCAGGCGCAGCCCGCGCGCCGCGACCAGCGGGAGCGCGGCGAGGGCGAGCAGGGTCAGCCCCCCGGTCTCGGCCTGCTGCGGGGAGTCGGGGTCGCCGGCGACGCCGACGAACAGCATGTAGACGCCGAGGCCGGCCAGGGCCAGGCCCTCCAGCGCGGTCAGTGCTGCGGCGGCGGTCAGCCGGCCCGGCAGTCCTGCGGGCTCGGGGGCGGCGGGGGCTTGGGGGGTCGGCTTCTTGCTCACCCCAGCAGGGTAGCCGCGTACCGCGGGGCCCTGACGGTACGGTCGGTATGGGCCGCATGTGGAGGGGTGGGTACTCTGGCGACCATGCGTGCTCTTCTCGTGGCCAACCCTGCAGCGACGACCACCAGCGCGCGCACGCGCGACGTCCTGACCCATGCCCTGGCCAGCGAGATGAAGCTGGAGGCGGTGACCACCGAGTACCGGGGCCACGCCCGCGACCTCGGGCGCCGGGCCGCGCGGGAGGGTTTCGACCTGGTGGTGGCGCTGGGCGGCGACGGCACCGTGAACGAGGTCGTGAACGGTCTGCTGCACGAGGGCCCCGATCCGGAGCGGCTGCCGGGGCTGGCCGTGGTCCCGGGCGGTTCGACGAACGTGTTCGCCCGCGCGCTCGGGCTGCCGAACGACTCGGTCGAGGCGACGGGCGCCCTGCTGGACGCGCTGCGGGAGAAGCGCGAGCGGACGGTGGGCCTGGGGCTCGCGTCCGGCACCCCGGGCAGCGACGACGAGTCGGTGCCCGAGCGCTGGTTCACCTTCTGCGCCGGCTTCGGTTTCGACGCGGGGGTGGTGGGGCGGGTCGAGCAGCAGCGGGAACGCGGAAAGCGTTCGACCCACGCGCTCTACGTCCGGCAGCTGATGCGCCAATTCTGGGAAGAGCCGAACAGGCGGCACGGCACGATCACGCTGCAGCAGCCCGGCGCGGAGCCGGTGCAGGATCTGGTGCTGTCGATAGTCTGCAACACCTCTCCGTGGACGTACCTGGGCAACCGGCCCCTGTACGCCTCTCCGGAGGCCTCTTTCGACACCGCACTTGACGTATTGGCGCTGGACCGTTTGTCAACTCCGGCCGTCGCCCGGTACGCGACACAGCTCCTGACCTCGACTCCTGAGCGCGGTCCGCACGGCAAGCACGCGGTGTCTCTGCACGATCTGACGGACTTCACCTTGCATTCGAAGGTTCCGCTCCCTTTCCAGATGGACGGGGATCACCTCGGACTGCGTACCAGCGTTCGGTTCACAGGCGTACGCCGTGCACTGCGTGTGATTGTGTGAGTGGAAGGGCCCAAAGTCCTTTCAGTCGAACGTTTACACGCCAGTCCACCCCCAGGAACTAGGGCTGTGACCTAGTAGACACCGACGAATCCAAAAAAACTTTCCGGAAGGGGTTGTATCCCCGTCCGAGGTTTGCGAATCTCTACATGGCGATCGGGACAGCCCGCAGAACCCGGCACCCACACAGAGCGCCAGAACCCCACCACGAATCTTCGGACCGCACCAGGCAACTGGGCGTCGGCCCTTCCCTCACGGGGGGATTCGTGAAAGCGTTCACATTCACAAGCAACCTGCCCGCAATACAAGGAGATGGAGCAGCCATGGACTGGCGTCACAACGCCGTTTGCCGCGAGGAAGACCCCGAGCTCTTCTTCCCCATCGGCAACACCGGTCCTGCGCTGCTGCAGATCGAGGAAGCCAAGGCCGTCTGCCGCCGTTGCCCCGTCATGGAGCAGTGCCTGCAGTGGGCGCTCGAGTCCGGCCAGGACTCCGGCGTCTGGGGCGGTCTCAGCGAGGACGAGCGCCGCGCCATGAAGCGCCGCGCCGCTCGCAATCGGGCGCGCAACGCCACCGCCTGACATCGACTTTCGAGCCTCGAGCCGCAGCGCGTAGTACCCGTATAAGCGCTCAGCAACGTGCTCTTGAGCCCCGGCCCGGGAAACTTCCGGTCCGGGGCTCAGTGCTGTGCCGAGCAGGGCACGAAGAAGGCCCGTCACGCTGAGTGACGGGCCCTTTCGATTACTTCTGGGGGCTGGCGGGGACGTCGAGGACGACCCTGGTGCCGCGCGGCTCGGCCCGGACCATGTCGAAGGTGCCGCCGAGCTCGCCCTCCACGAGGGTCCGGACGATCTGCAGTCCGAGGTTGCCGGCCCGCTGGGGGTCGAAGCCCTCGGGCAGCCCGCACCCGTCGTCGACGACGGTGATCAGCAGCCGGGAGTCCTTGCGGCCGGTGCCGGAGCGGCTCGCCGACACCTCCACGGTGCCGCCCTCCCCGTGGGTGAAGGCGTGCTCCAGGGCGTTCTGGAGGACCTCGGTCAGCACCATCGACAGCGGAGTGGCGACCTCCGCGTCCAGGATCCCGAACCGGCCGAGGCGCCGGCACTCGACCCGGCCGGGCGAGATCTCGGCCACCATCGCGATCACGCGGTCGGCGATCTCGTCGAACTCGACCCGCTCGTCGAGGTTCTGGGAAAGGGTCTCGTGCACGATCGCGATCGACCCGACGCGGCGCACCGCCTCGTTGAGCGCCTCGCGGGCCTGCGGCGAATCCATGCGGCGGCCCTGGAGCCGCAGGAGCGCGGCCACGGTCTGGAGGTTGTTCTTCACCCGGTGGTGGATCTCCCGGATGGTCGCGTCCTTGGTGATCAGTTCACGTTCGCGACGGCGCAGTTCGGTGACGTCGCGGCACAGGACGAGGGAGCCGATCCGGGTCCCCTTGGGCTTGAGCGGGATGGCGCGCAGCTGGATGACGCCGCCGTTGCCCTCGACCTCGGTCTCGCGCGGGGCCCAGCCGCTGGCGAGCTTGACGAGCGCCTCGTCCACCGGGCCCCGGGAGGGGGCGAGTTCGGCGGTGGTGGTGCCCAGGTGCTGGCCCACCAGGTCGGCGGCGAGGCCGAGGCGGTGGTAGGCGGAGAGGGCGTTGGGGGACGCGTACGTCACCACGCCGTCGGCGTCGAGGCGGATCAGGCCGTCGCCGACGCGCGGGGAGGCGTCCATGTCGACCTGCTGGCCGGGGAAGGGGAACGCGCCCGCGGCGATCATCTGGGCGAGGTCGGAGGCGGACTGGAGGTAGGTCAGCTCCAGACGGCTCGGTGTACGCACGGTGAGCAGGTTGGTGTTCCGCGCGATCACTCCGAGTACGCGGCCCTCGCGGCGGACGGGAATCGACTCGACGCGGACCGGCACCTCCTCGCGCCACTCCGGGTCGCCCTCGCGCACGATCCGGCCCTCGTCGAGGGCGGCGTCGAGGAGCGGGCGGCGGCCGCGGGGCACCAGGTGGCCGACCATGTCGTCCTGGTAGGAGGTCGGGCCGGTGTTGGGCCGCATCTGCGCGACGGAGACGTACCGGGTGCCGTCGAGGGTGGGGACCCAGAGCACGAGGTCGGCGAAGGAGAGGTCGGAGAGCAGCTGCCACTCCGAGACCAGCAGATGCAGCCACTCCAGGTCGGTTTCACCGAGAGCGGTGTGCTGGCGTACGAGGTCGTTCATGGAGGGCACCTTGCGAGCGTACCCCGGGTACGGGGATGACTTTCCCCACCACGAATACTCAGGAGTATCCAGGAAGCCCCCACTCCGCGTACTGTTGGAGGAAGTGACGGGTCAGTAGACCCCGCGATTGGATGGACAGGACAGATTGGTCTAGTCCACAATTGTGTTACTGCTTCCGCCCTCCCCGCACAGGAGGACGGATCGAGGTGGCCACGCGTTCTGCCCTGACCGCGCGGGTGCCTCCAACGGCCGCCGGGCACCGCACACCCTACGGCCGTGAGTACTCCGGGCTACGGTGCCGGACGGGTTGAGGGTCCCGTCCTGCACCGTGGCCCAGAGGAACCCCTCCGGTGCGGATCACTTCGCCGGCCAGGCCAGCAGCGCCCGCTCGGCGACCGCCTCCAGCTCCTCCCGGCTCGCGCCGTCGCGCGACTGCTGCGACATCCCCTGGAGCACCGCCCCGGCGAAGCGCGCGAGCGCCCGCGCGTCCGTGCCGGCCGGCAGCTCGCCGCTCGCGATGTCGGCCCTGATCCTGCTCTCGAACTGCTCAAGGTTGGCGTTGCGGCGCGCGCGCAGGGCCTCGGCCACCTCCTCCGAGGTGGTGTTGGCGGCCGCGCTGATCACCATGCAGCCCGGCGGGTGGGCGGGGTCGGTGTAGATCTCGGCCGCCTCGCGCAGGATGCGGCCGATGGCCGCGGCGGCGGTGGGCTCCTCGGCGAGCGCCACGCTCGCGAAGTCCCCGTAGCGGCTGCCGTAGACCACCACGACCTCGTCGAAGAGCTTGCGCTTGTCGCCGAAGGCCGCGTAGAGGCTGGGCGCGCCGATGCCCAGGTTGCGGGTCAGGTCCGCGATGGACGTGGTCTCGTAGCCCTGCTCCCAGAAGGTGAGCATCGCCTTGTCGAGGGCGGCGGCCCGGTCGAAGGAGCGGGGCCTGCCGCGCTGTCCTGTCACCATGGGCGTCATTCTATAGCGGTCGCTAGGGAATCTGGTACGGTCCCTTTCTGTAGCGACCGCTAGCAAATTATGGAGGGGGGCGCGTCATGGGCGTGCTCAAGGGGAAGACGGCACTGGTCACGGGCGGCAGCCGGGGCATCGGGAGGGCCGTCGCCGAGCGCCTGGCACGCGACGGGGCGCTGGTCGCGGTGCACTACGGGCGCAACGCCGCGGCGGCGGAGGAGACCGTCGCGGCGATCCGCGGCGCGGGCGGCCGGGCCTTCGCCCTCGGCGCGGAGCTCGGGATCCCGGGGGACGCGCAGGCGCTCTGGGCGGCGTACGAGGCCCACCCCGAGCACACCGAGCGGGTGGACGTCCTGGTGAACAACGCCGGGGCGGCGACCTTCGCGGGCATCGGGGAGACGGACGAGGAGACCTTCCAGCGGGTGCAGGCGCTGAACGCGCAGGCGCCGTTCTTCGTCATCAAGCACGGGCTGGAGCGACTGGCCGACGGCGGGCGGATCGTGAACGTGACGGGCACCCCGGACATCGCACTGCCGGCCATCCTGGCCACGGTCATGGCCAAGGGCGCGGTGAACGCCCTGACGGTGTCCCTGGCCGCCGCGCTCGCGCCGCGCGGGATCACGGTGAACTCGGTGGGCCCCGGCATCACCGAGACCGAGCTGAACGCCGCCTGGCTGGCCGACCCGGCGGCCCGGGCGCACGCCGCCTCCCGGTCGGTCTTCAACCGGGTGGGCACGGCTGCGGAGGTCGCCGACGTGGTGGCCTTCCTGGCCTCGCCGGACTCCCGGTGGGTCACCGGCCAGCACCTGGACGCGACGGGCGGACTCCAGCTGGCGCTGCTGTGACCGGCCCCGTTCCCGGCCCCCCGCCAACCGGGCGGGGGGCCGGGAACGGGGGGACGATGGATGCGGCGGAGTACCGCCATCCGGGGGCCCGCTCTGCTAGATTGGTCTATACCACCACACCACTCAGATCGGCAGGCCCAGCGTGGAAGTTGTCATCGTCCCGGACGCCAAGGCAGGCGGCGAGCTCATCGCGGAGGCCATGGCCGCCCTGGTACGCCGCAAGCCCGACGCCCTGCTCGGCGTGGCGACCGGCTCCACCCCACTGCCCGTCTACGAAGCCCTCGCGGCCAAGGTCAAGGCGGGCGAGGTCGACGCCTCCAAGGCCCGTGTCTGCCAGCTCGACGAGTACGTCGGCCTGCCGGCCGGGCACCCGGAGTCCTACCGCGCGGTCGTCCTCCGCGAGGTCGTGGAGCCCCTCGGCCTGCCCGAGTCCTCCTTCATGGGACCCGACGGCTCCGCCGAGGACGTCCAGGCCGCCTGCGAGGCCTACGACCGGGCGCTCGCCGCCGCCGGCGGGGTGGACCTCCAGCTGCTGGGCATCGGCACCGACGGGCACATCGGCTTCAACGAGCCCTGCTCCTCCCTGGCGTCCCGCACCCGCATCAAGACGCTGACGGAGCAGACCCGCGTGGACAACGCGCGCTTCTTCGAGGACGACATCGAGCAGGTGCCGCACCACGTCATCACCCAGGGCATCGGCACCATCCTCGACGCCCGCCACCTGGTCCTGCTGGCCACCGGCGAGGGCAAGGCCGAGGCCGTCGCGCAGACCGTCGAGGGCCCGCTGTCCGCGCTGGTCCCGGCCTCCGCGCTCCAGCTGCACCGGCACGCGACCGTCGTGGTGGACGAGGCGGCCGCCTCCAAGCTGAAGCTGGCCGACTACTTCCGCCACACCTACGCGAACAAGCCCTCCTGGCAGGGCCTGTAGCCGCCGGCCGCGCAGACACGTGAAGGCCGGGCCCCCCTCCACGGGGGCCCGGCCTTCACGTGTCTCAGGCGCGGCCGGCGATGACCTCGGCGGCGGCCCGCCCGCACACGCGGGAGGCTCCGTGCGTGGCGACGTACAGCGCCCCGCGCGGCTCGGCGCGCGGCAGGCCCATCTCCACGACCACGGTGTCCGGCCGGGCCGCTACCAGCGCGTCGAGGATCCGGGTCATCCACGGGTGGCGGTGCGCGTCGCGGACCACGGCGACGACGGTGCGCTCCCCCGCGGCCGCGAGGACCTCCTCGGCCGCGGAACCCTCGGGGTAGACGCCCGAGAGCGTCCCCGGGACCAGCTCGGCCAGCTCCGCGGCCACCCCCCACGGTGTCTCGTCGCCGACCGCGATGTTCGCGACGGGCGCGAGCGTGGCGACGTACGGGGCGGAGACCGGGGCCGACGCGCCGGAGACGACCACCGCGCGGCGGGCCGCCGTCAGACCGATGCCGGACGCGCCGCTCCCCTCCCGCGGCGCGTCCGGCCGGGACCGCAGGGTCCAGTCGGCGAGGGCGCGCACCCGGGCCGCGGCGTCGGCGAGCCGCTCCTCGGGGAGCACGCCCTCGCGTACGGCGGCGACCAGCGCGTCACGCAGACGCAGCACGGTCGCCTCGTCGGCGAGGCCTCCGCCGACGCAGATGGCGTCGGCGCCGGCCGCGATGGCGAGCACCGAGCCGCGCTCGATGCCGTACGTCCCGGCGATGGCGTTCATCTCCATGCCGTCGGTGACGATGAGGCCCTCGTAGCCCAGCTCCTTGCGCAGCAGACCGGTGAGGATCTGCGGGCTGAGGGTGGCGGGACGGGTCGGGTCGAGGGCGGGCACCAGGATGTGGGCGCTCATGACGGCCTGGGTGCCGGCCTCGATGGCCGCCTTGAACGGGACCAGCTCGCGGGCCTGGAGGGTGTCCAGGTCGACGTCGATGCGGGGCAGCGCGTGGTGCGAGTCGACGTTGGTGTCGCCGTGGCCGGGGAAGTGCTTGGTGCAGGCGGCGACGCCGGCGGCCTGGAGGCCCTCGACGTAGGCGGCGGTGTGCCGGGCGGCGAGCGCGGTGTCGGCGCCGAAGGAGCGGACGCCGATGACCGGGTTGTCGGGGTTGGAGTTGACGTCCGCGGACGGGGCCCAGTTGAGGTTGACCCCGCACTCGGCGAGGCGCCGGCCCATCTCGCGGGCGACCTCGCGGGTCAGGGCGGTGTCGTCGACGGCGCCGAGGGCCAGGTTCCCGGGGAAGGACGAGCCGCCCCGGACCTCCAGGCGGGTGACGTCGCCGCCCTCCTCGTCGATGGCGACGAGCACGCCCTCCCGTACGTCCCTCAGCTGCGCGGTGAGCGCGGCGAGCTGCTCCGGGGAGGCGATGTTGCGGCCGAAGAGGCCGACGGAGGCGAGGCCGGCGCCGATCTGGCGCAGCAGCCAGGCGGGGGCGGTGGTGCCCTCGAAGCCGGGCTGGAGGACCGCGAGGGCGTCACGGGTGAGACCGTCGGACGCGGTCGGGGGGTGCGCAAGGATCGTCATGGCCGTTATCCCTTCACGGCGCCGGAGGTCATGCCGCCGACGGCCTTGCGCTGGAGGAAGATGAAGATCACCAGGACCGGGATCGCGAAGATCGAGGACGCGGCCATGGTGGCGCCCCAGTCGTTGCCGAAGGCGGTCTTGAACTGGGTCAGCCACAGGGGCAGGGTCTGGGCGGTCTTCTCCTTGTTGAGGATCAGGACCATCGCGAACTCGTTCCAGGCGGTGATGAAGCCGAAGAGCGAGGTGGACATCAGGCCCGGGGCCAGCAACGGGAAGATCACCTTGCGGAAGGCCTGGCCGCGCGTGCAGCCGTCGATCTGGGCGGCCTCCTCCAGGGTCACCGGGACGGCGGCGATGAAGCCGCGCAGGGTCCAGATGGTGAAGGGGAGGACCATCGCGAAGTAGATCGCGGTGAGCAGGCCGATGCTGTTCAGCATCTCGCCGTCGCGGGCGATCATGTACATCGCGATGACCATGACCTCCCAGGGGGCCATCTGGGCCATCATCACGCCGAGTACGAGGCCCTTGCGGCCCTTGAACTGCATGCGGGCGATCGCGAAGCTCGCCGCGAGGGCGACCAGCAGGGCCAGCAGGACGGCGCCCACGGTGACCACGAGGCTGTTGGTGACGTAGGTCCAGAAGTTGTCGACGCCGGTGGCCTTGGAGAAGTTGTCCAGCGTCGGGGTGAAGACGAAGACCGGGTCCTTGGTGAGGATCTCGCCGTTCGGCTTGAGGGCCGAGGAGAACATCCAGTAGACCGGGAAGACGAAGACCAGGGCCAGGAGCACCGCGCCCAGGTTCTTGGCGACGGTCGCGGGGCGCAGCGGCCGCCGGGTGCGCAGCTGCTGTGCGGGCTCGTTCGGGGCGGTGGTGGTGCTCACTGCTCCTCCTCCTGCTTCAGGATCAGGCGGAAGTAGAAGGACATGACGACCAGCAGGATCAGGATCGTCAGGACGGAGATCGCGGCGGCGAGGCCGTAGTGGGCCTGGCTCTGGCCCTCGACGTAGGCGAAGACCGGGAGGATCTCGGAGGCGCGGTCCGGGCCGCCCTTGTTCATGGCGTAGACCTGCGTGAAGGCCTTGAAGACCCAGATCACCTCAAGGAAGGTGGTGACCAGGAAGAAGGGGCGCAGGTTCGGGAAGACGACCCGCCAGAAGGTCTGCCAGCCGTTGGCGCCGTCCATGCGGGCGGCCTCGTACAGCTCGGCGCCGACCGTGGTGAGGCCGGCGTACATGTTGAGGGCGACGAAGGGGATGGAGCCCCAGACGACCACGAGCGTGACGATCGTCATGGTGGACAGGCCGGTCTCGAACCAGTTGTGCTGCTCGTAGCCGGAGAAGCCGATCGTGCGCATCACCCAGTTCATGACGCCGAACTGCTCGTCGAACAGCCAGTAGAAGACCTGGACGGAGGCGACGATCGGCATGGCCCAGGCCATCACCAGCGCCATCGACAGGACCAGGCGCATCCACTTGCCGAGGCGGTTCAGCAGGATGCCGATGAGGCTGCCGATCGCCATGATCAGCACGACGTTGGCGAAGGTGAAGGCGAAGCTGCGGACGACGACGGTCCAGAAGGTCGAGTCGCCGAGCAGCTGGGTGTAGTTGTCGAGTCCCGCGAAGGGGTACTTCCGCTGGATGAACTCGATCTTGTTGATGTCCTGGAAGGACAGGATCACGTTCTTGATCAGCGGGTACAGCAGGAGGAGCGCGAGGCCGGCCACGGCGGGCAGCACCAGCAGGTAGGGCAGCCACCCCGAGGGGAGCGACTTTCTGCCTCCGCGAGGAGACGTATCACTGGGGCCGGCCTTGGCGGCGGGTGCCTGCGGCGGCCGTCCGGCGGACGTGTGTGGTGCGTCCTGTGGAGCGCTGGTCGTCGCTCCCTGGGAGTGCACGGTCATGGGTTGGCTTCCTCGCGGTTGACTGTGGAGTCAAATGCGCGACCGGGGGTGGGGGGGGGGGGGGGGGGGGGGGGGGGGGGGGGGGGGGAGGGGGGAGGGGGGGGGGGGGGGGGGGGGGGGGGGGGGGGGGGGGGGGGGGGGGGGGGGGGGGGGGGGGGGGGGGGGGGGGGGGGGGGGGGGGGGG